>JBPBQJ010000018.1:0-75578 GCA_050954765.1 Janthinobacterium lividum
TTTTCAGCCGGCTCAAGCAGTTTCGCCGCGTGGCGACCCGCTACGACAAGCTTGATGTGCACTTCTTGGCCTTCGTTCATCTTGCGGCAACCGTCTTGTGGTTACGTGACTGTTAACACTTCCTAGTTTATATCCGCAAACTAACCCATGCTAGCGGCAGGTCGAGGAGCGCCGAACACACGCTTGCTCAAGAGCAGACAACGGCAGCTAAATGGCGTCCAGCCCCGGCAAGCCGAGCAAACCAGCGGCGCGGCGCGCCACGGTTTTGACACTGGCGACATCCGGGCCGGTGATGGTCAGGTGGCCCATCTTGCGGCCGGCGCGCGCCTCTAGCTTGCCGTATAGGTGCAGGTGCGTGCCCGGCAGGCTCAGCACGGCGTGCCAGTCCGGCTCCTGCGGCTGACCGCTGCCGTCAAACCACGCGTCGCCCAGCAGGTTGAGCATGATGGCCGGCGAATGCTGGCGCGGCTGCGGCAAGGGCAAGGCCGCCAGGGTATGGACCTGGAGGTCAAATTGCGACACATCACAGGCGTCCAGGGTGTAGTGGCCGCTGTTGTGCGGGCGCGGAGCCATCTCATTGACCACCAAACCACCGTGCGCACTGCCGTCGTCCACCACAAAAAACTCGACGCACAGCACCCCGACGTAGCCAATGTGCTGCGCAATGGCAATGGCCGCCTCACGGGCCCGGTCGACCAGGGCGGGCGGCATATTCCCCTCGTAGGCGTGGGTCACGGCCAGAATGCCCGCGATGTGCACGTTGCGCTGCGGGGCGAAGCTGACGACTTGCCCGTCCCAGCCGCGCGCCACCAGCACCGAACACTCGGCGGTGAGCGGTAGCATCTTTTCCAGCACGCAGGCCACGCTGCCCAGCTCGGCCCAGGCGGTGGCTAGCTCCGCGGCGGTCTTGACGCGGACCTGGCCCTTGCCGTCGTAGCCCAGGCGCGCGGTTTTCAGGATGCCGGGCAGCAAGTCAGCCCGCTCATCCAGCACGTCCTGTAGCTGGGCCGGCGTTTCAATCACCGCGTAGGGCGCGCAGCTCACGCCCGACACGTCGGCGCAGGCCGTGAAGTGGGCCTTTTCCTCGATGCGGTTTTGCGCAATACCTACCACGGCTGCGCTCGGCGCCACGGGTCGGGTCAGGGCCAGCGTTTGCAGGGCCTGGGCGGGCACGTTTTCAAACTCGGTGGTGATGGCCTGGCACAGCTGGGCGAGTTGCGCCAGCCCGGCCGGGTCGTCGTACGCGGTCTGGATGTGGTGGTGACTCACCAGCCCAGCCGGGCTCTGCGCATCCGGCTCCAGCACGGCAGTGAAGTAGCCCAGGCGCTGGGCGGCGTGCACAAACATCCGGCCCAGTTGGCCGCCCCCCAGCACCCCGAGGGTCGCCTTTTGGCCCGCAGCATCCTCGCTGCCGGGGAAAATCGGGGTCATGGCTGTAACGTGACTATCGGCGCTCATACGGGCAAAGTCATGGCGCGGGCGGCCTCGGTTTGGTCGGCGCGAAACGCTTGGAGCTTGGTCGCCAGGCCCGGGTCGTGCAGGGCCAGCAGGCTGACGGCGAACAGCGCGGCGTTGGCCGCCCCGGCCGTGCCAATCGCAAACGTCGCCACCGGTATTCCTTTGGGCATTTGCACGATACTGTGCAGCGAGTCTACCCCCTGCAAGTGGCGACTGGCCACCGGTACCCCCAGCACGGGCACCGTGGTTTTGGCGGCCAGCATGCCCGGCAGGTGGGCAGCCCCACCCGCGCCGGCGATGATGGCCTGCAAGCCGCGCGGGCCGGCCTGCTCGGCGTAGGCAAACAAGTCGTCGGGCATACGGTGGGCCGACACCACGCGCGCTTCGTGGGCCACGCCAAAGTGCGTAAGAATCTGCACGGCGTGCTGCATGGTGTCCCAGTCGCTGCTGGAGCCCATGACCACGCCGACCAGCGGCTTAGCCGGGGCGGCGCCGGGGGTGTCGGATGTTGAAGGGGTACTCGTACTCATTGGAAACAAATTAAATTCGTCATGCTGAGCGCAGCAGAGCGGAGTCGAAGCATCTCTACCGCTTTATTCGCACGGCTGCAACAGTGCGGTAGAGATGCTTCGACTCCGCTCCGCTGCGCTCAGCATGACGGACGACTATTAGTTAGGCAAACGCTACTTGCTAGCGCTCCAGCAGGATTTCCGTACCCAAAATTACCAAATCCACCCGGCCTTTCAGCGTCTGGTCGATGAAAGGCGTGTTTTGGGATTTGGACTTCATGAAGTCGCGCGTGAAGGTCGTTTCGGCTTCGGTGTCAAATAGCACACAGTTAGCTTCCTGGCCAACTTCAATGGCGGCTACCGGCAGGCCCATCAGGCGGCGGGGCTCCGCCGAATAGCGCTTCACTACCAAGTCCCAATTAAATTTCTTGGGCTCCACGAAGAAGTGGTGGAGCGAGACCAGGGCCGTATCGAGGCCAGTGATGCCATTGGGGGCGCTGATGAAATCCTGGGCTTTCTCGAACGGCGTGTGGGGCGCGTGGTCGGTGGCAATGATGTCGAAGACGCCCTCGATGAGCCCTTCGAGCAGCGCATCACAATCGGCCTGCGTGCGCAGCGGCGGGTTCATCTTATAGTTCGTGTCGTAGTCGCCGATGTGCTCGTCGGTGAACAGCAGGTGGTGCGGCATCACTTCCGCCGTCACCCGCACGTCGCCGCGCGATTTCCACCAGCGGATGGTCTCCATACCGAGCTTGCTCGACACGTGCTGGATGTGCACGTGCGCGCCCGCCGCCCGGGCCAGGCGAATGTCGCGGTCGATGATAATCTCCTCGGCGCAGGCTGGCGAGCCCTTGATGCCGAGCCGGTAGCTCATCACCCCTTCATTGAGGGCGCGCGGCCCGGCCAGCTCCGGCACCTCGCAGTGGCTGGCAAAAAACATCCCAAACTCGGTGGCGTACTGCATGGCCCGCAGCAGCACCGCCGGGTCGTTGGTGGTGTCGCCGTCGTCGGTGAGCATTTTCACGCCGAGCCCGCGCATACCCTCGATTTCGGCTAGTTCCTTGCCCTCGCGGTTCTTGGTGACGCAGCCGGAGGTGTACACCGGAATGCGCGAGCGGTCCTTGGCATTCTCCAGCACCGTGGCTACGGTAGTTGCCGAGTCGAGGGCCGGGCGGGTGTTGGGCATCATCACCACGCCGGTAATGCCGCCGTTGATGGCCGCTTCGCTGCCCGTCGTAATGGTTTCCTTGTTCTCAAAGCCGGGAGCGCGGAAATGGACGTGAGCATCGAACATGCCCGGCATGAGCACCCGGCCGCGCGCGTCGATAACACGGGCGCCCTCGGGAATGGCCAGGCTTTGGCCGAGGTCCTGAATTATTCCTTCGACAATGAGGACATCGCTCGCTACAAGCTCGGGTGAATTTTCGGAGGCGATGCGGGCGTTTTGAAGGAGCAGCATGAAGTGATGAGTACTGTAAACCACTAGGGTTAGTTGAGATATAAAAAAGAAGTGGGGCTAGCCGCCGCTAGGGCATAACTACCGAGGAGCCCGCCCGCTGCCGCGTGGCGTAGGTCGATTCCTGCTTCGGAAAGTCCCCGCCCGGCGTGAGCCAGTCGAGCACGGCCATGCGAATGGAAATCCCGTTTTCGACCTGGTTGGTGATGAGGCTGCGCTCGTAGTCCATCACGGCGTCGCACAGCTCGACCCCGCGGTTCACGGGGCCGGGGTGCATGATGTAGAGGCCGCGGTCGCGGATTTCTGCCAGCCGGGTGTTGGTGATGCCGTAAACCCGGTGGTACTCGCGCACGCTGGGAAAAAACTGCACGTCCTGGCGCTCTAGCTGCACGCGGAGCAGGTACACCACATCGGGCGCCCAGGCCATGGCCGCCTCGTAGTCGGTGAAGCGGCGGATGCTCTCCGGCACGTACTTGGGCACCAGCGAGCCCGGCCCGAGGTACGCCACCTCGATGCCCAGCTTTTGCAGCAGCGTGCTGGTCGAGCGCGCCACGCGCGAGTGGAGAATGTCCCCGATGATGAGGACTTTTTTGCCCCGAGGGTCAGGAAATTTCTCCCGGATGGTAAAGGCGTCCAGCAGGGCCTGGGTAGGGTGCTCGTGGGCCCCGTCGCCGGCATTGATGACTGAGGCCGTGGTTTGGCGGGCTATCATGCCGGGCAGGCCGGGGTGGCTGTGGCGCACCACGATGTAGTCGGTGCGCATGGCCTGGAGCGTCTCAATCGTCTCGCGCACCGACTCGCCCTTGGTGATGGAAGAGTGGGCCACGTCGAAATTCGTGACCTCCGCCGAGAGGCGCTTGGCCGCGACCTCGAAGGAGGAGTGCGTGCGGGTGCTGGCCTCGTAGAACAGCATGAGCACGGACTTCCCCTCGAGGGCGGGGATTTTTTTCACCGAGTGGCTGAACAGTTTTTTAAACGACGTGGATTGGTCGAGCAAAAACTCGATTTCCTCCCGGTGGAGGGAGGCGATGTCGAGCAGGTCTTTACGTGCCATACCGAAGGGGAGGATAAATGAGGTTAACTAGCTGAAATAGATAAGGGGAAGGCTTCCCTAGCCCTACCCACAATGGGTAGGCTGATTGGCGGTGCGGTGGCCGCCGACGAACTCAATGGGCATAAAAAAACCGTTTCGGAGTCCGAAACGGTGGCGGGGCAACAAGCAGAAAAAACAACGGAAATGCCAAAGGCAAAATCAGGAAAACCAATGGAAGCGAAGACCTTCCGGTCCACCCGCGGTTCCCGGCCGAGCAGGGTGCCGCGCTTCGTCAACAGGTTTTTCGGTTGAAGCACGCTGCAAAGCTACGGCATTGTTACGTAACCTTTGCGCAGATTAGGCAAGAATTTCCGTTGCGGCGAACGGACGTTTTGCGAACAACCCAGCATTAAACCGAAGGTTTAATGCTGGGTTGCGGAGGCATTTTCGAGTTGGTTAGCGCGTTGGATTTCGGTTAAAAGTAGAGTTCTGACATCAAGCCGGTGGCTTGGGCTATCCTTGAAACACGGCGTCGATGGTGGCGCTTCGGGTAGGCAGCGCTTGTTCAGCTTCTTATTCTTACTAGTATGGTGGAATCTGCGAGACCGCGCGTGGGTAGTGCGCCCTAGCGGTACTACCCACGCGCGGACTCGCAGATTCTACGGTACGCTGCCTATTGAACCACCACTTTCTGGGCAAAACTGCCCGCCGCGCCGCGCACGTGCAGCACGTAGAGGCCCGCCCGCAGCTCCGCCTCGACCGGCAGCGTGGCTAGCCCGGCGCTGCTGCGCGCGTATACCCGGCGGCCCAGCCCATCGGTGAGGGTGAGCGTGACGGGCCCTGTTGCCAACTCGGCACCCAGGCTCACCACGAAGCGGCCCTGTGCGGCCGGGTTGGGGTACACGCTGAATTGTTGCTCAGATACAGGTGCCGCCGGGCTAGCCAGCGCCAGGCGGGCCGCCGCCGTGGGGGAGATGCCCCACTGCTGGCAGGTGTTGCCGAGGTAGTCGTAGAGGGCTAGCTGGGTGCCGGCCGTGGCCGAGCAGGCGGGCACTTCCACCACGCGGTTGCCATTCACGGAGGCCAGCACGAAGGTGTTGGCGTTGGTGCGCTCGATTTTGAGGCGCTGGTTGGTGCCGCCGTTGTCGGCGTATAGTTGCAGTTTGGCGCCGTTGTCGGGACTCTTGGCCACGACATCGACCGAGAGGCCGCCGAGCGCGTTCGTGATTTTATACTCGCCATTGCCGTCGGGCGTCAGGTCCCACTGCTGGCAGGTGCGGCCGGCGCCGGTGCCCTGCGCCACGGCCTGGCCCGCGGCGCCGGTGCAGCCCCAGGCATCCCACACGAGGCCGCTGCTCTGGTTGGTGAGGGTGTAGCGGCCGGCGGCCAGCCAGTCGCGGGTGATGAAGGGCCACGCCGCCCCATCCCAGCCCAGGTTGCCCACGCTCAGGCGCGCCCGGCCGTTCTGGTTGCCGTCGTAGTAGTGGTGGCTGAGGTAGTTGACCCCGTTTTCGGTGAACAGGCCCACGCAACCCGGCCCCACGTAGTTGCCCTGGGTGGCGATGAGCGTGGTGCCGCCGTTCTTATTGAGGTCTACGCCGTTTTTGTCCAGGTAAGGCCCGGTGATGCTGCTGCTGCGGCCCACCACCACGTAGTAGGTGCTGCTGGCGCCCTTGCAGCAGGCGCCCTTGTTGAGAAACAGGTAGTAGTACGAGCCGTTGCGCACGAGGTAGGGCGCCTCGCTGCCGCTGCTGCCGCGCGTGGTGCCATCGGCGCCCACGTTGCCAGCCAGCCAGTACGAGCTGGTGTTCAGGCGCTTGCCGGTGGCGGGGTCGAGCTGCACGAGCTTGATGCCCTTGAAAAACGAGCCGTAGGTCAGCCACAGCTTGCCGCTGGCATCGGTGATGAGGGCGGGGTCGATGGCGTTTTCGGCGCTGCCGCTGCCGGTCGAAACCACCTCGCCCTGGTCTACCCAGTTGAAATTGGGGCTAGCCGGGTCGAGCGTCACGTTGGTGGCTAGCCCGATGGCCGAGGTATTCGTCCCAAACTTCGAGCACGAATAATAGAGGTAATACTTGCCGTTGCGGTACACGCACTCCGGCGCCCAGTACGTGTCCTGGGTGCGGTCGAAGCCCGGCACCCGGCCAGCTATCCAGCTGGGCTGCACGCCGTTGAACACCGACCGGGCGCCCGACTGCCAGTTTACCAAGTCGGTGGAATACATGGCGTACACATCAGTGCCCGTGGTGAAAACCCAGTACTTATTACCCTCTTTGATGATAGTGGAAGGGTCGTGGCAATTGTCGTTGCCTTGCAGCGCATAGGCCGCCGGGGCCAGTAGCAGCCCGACCAGCAGGCTAAATAAGGTGTTGAGCCGCAGTGCGTAGCGGCGCAATGATAGGCGCGGACGTGCTCCGGCAGCACGCCGGAGCGAGGGGAAAAGGTTTTTCATGAGTGGGTGGGAAAAAGAAGTATTTACACAAACGATTGTGCGCAAATGTAAGCGGATTTTCACGTAATCAAAAAGAAAAACATGCAGCACAAAATTCTATCCGCTAACCTATTATACTGTCTTGCCAGGTTGGGCAGGGGAGGTGCTGCGCTAGGGGTGAGCAGCACGAGTGCTCCGCATTAAACAATCGATGCCCTAACTTGCGGCTTCCCGTTCCCATCTCCTCGTTCAGGTAGTCCGCTGCCTCGCTTGCGTATGTATTCTCCGCAAAAGCTGCTTGGTAGCAGCGCGTTGTTGCTGGCGCTGGCTAGCCCCGCCTTTGCCCAAAAAGCCGCTCCCAAAGCCGATTTCCACCAGTGGGCCACCACGCCCCCGATGGGCTGGAACAGCTGGGACTGCTACGGCCCCACCGTGACCGAAGCCGAAACCAAGGCCAACGCCGACTACATGGCCCAGCACCTGAAAGCCAGCGGCTGGGAGTACGTGGTGGTCGATATCCGCTGGTACGTGGGCAACGACACGGCCCACGGCTACAACGAGAAAGACCCCGCCTGGAACATCGACCCCTACGGCCGCTTCGTGCCCGCGCCCAACCGGTTTCCGTCGGCCGCCGGGGGCCAGGGCTTCAAGCCGCTGGCCGATTATATGCACGCCAAGGGCCTGAAATTTGGCATTCACCTCATGCGCGGCGTGCCCGTAATTGCGGCGCAGCGCAAGCTGCCCATCAAGGGCACCAAGCTCACGGCGGCCGACATCTATAGCAAGGAGGGGCAGGCCGCCTGGCTGCACGATATGTACACGGTGGTGCCGACCAAGCCCGGCGCGCAGGAGTACTACAACTCGCTGTTTGAGCTGTACGCGAGCTGGGGCGTTGACTTAGTGAAGATTGACGACCTCTCGGAGCCCTACCACGCGGGCGAGATTGAGCTGATTCGCAAGGCCATCGACCGCACGGGGCGCAAAATTGTGTTCAGCATGTCGCCGGGCGAAACGCCGCTGGCCGACGCCCGGCACGCCCAGCAGCACGCCAACATGTGGCGCACCGTGGGCGACTTTTGGGACAGCTGGGAGCAGCTCAAGGAGCACTTCGATGTGTGCGCGCGCTGGGCGCCTTACATCACGACCGGCGCCTGGCCCGATGCCGACATGCTGCCGCTGGGCCGCCTGGGCATCCGGGCCGAGCGCGGCGACGACCGCCAGACGCGCTTCACCCCCGACGAGCAGCGCACGCTGCTGACGCTGTGGAGCATCTTCCGCTCGCCGCTCATGTTCGGCGGCGACCTGCCCAGCAGCACGCCTGCCACGCTGGCCCTGCTTACCAACCCGCGCGTGCTGGCCGTGAACAAAGCCAGCACCCACAACCGCCAACTGTTCCGGCGCGGCGACCTCGTGGGCTGGCTGGCCGACGACCCTGAAACGGGCGACAAATTCCTGGCCCTCTTCAACGCCCAGGACCAGCAGCAGGCCCCCGCCAGCGAAGCGGCCCTAGCGGGCCCGCCCATCAGCCGCGAGATTTCGCAGGCGCCGCTTGATGTCAATATTAGCGGCGCTTCAAAACTGTACTTGGTGGTGCGCGGCGGCGACGACGGTACCGCCTGGGACCACGCCGATTGGCTGAACCCAGTACTCTCCAACAATGACGGTAAAACGCTTGACCTTACTTCTTTGCCCTGGCAAAGCGCTAGCGCCGGTTGGGGTAAGGCTACCGTGGGTAAAAGCGTGAGCGGTGGTCCGCTAGTAGTCCGCAATCAGACTTATCCGGCCGGCATCGGGACTCATGCCAATTCTATTATCGAGTATACGCTGCCGGTAGGCTACACCCATTTCAGGGCTACTGTGGGCCTCGACCAAGCCGCGGCCGGGCAGAATACGGGCGGCACCATGCAGTTTCTGGTGTTCACCAAGAGCCCGCTGCTGCCCGCGCCCGCCGACTCGGTGCGCGTGCCCGTGACCCTGCAGGAACTGGGGATGCCTGGCGGCGCCACGGTGGAGGACTTGTGGACCGGCCGCCGGGTGGGCGTTTTCGCGCAGGAGTTTGCGCCCTACATTCGGCAGCACGGGGCCGGGTTCTACCGCCTTTCGGCCCGCAAGGCTAGCCAGTAGCCCGGCCGTTCTCCCTCGTTTGCTTTCCCGCCCACTTCGTTGCTGATGACAGTTTCCCGTTCCTTTCGCTGGTTGTTGCTTTTTGCCATGCCGCTCGCTGCCCAGGCCCAGGTGCCCACCGCGCCCATCGTTATCGAAACCGAGCACGTGAGCCTGGTGCTGGCCGTGGGTAATCAGCAGAAGCTTTACCAGACCTACCTGGGCCCCAAGCTGACTGCCGCGGCCGACTACGCGCGCCTGCCCCAGCGCCACGAGGCCTACCCGCCGGCCGGCACCAACAACCTCTTCGAGCCCGCCCTGCGCATGGTGCACGCCGATGGCAACCCCAGCCTGGCGCTAGCCTTTGTGGGGGTAGAAACGGGCACGACCGGCGACGATGTGCGCACGACCACCATCCGCCTGCGCGACCCGCAGTACCCGGTGGAGGTGCAGTTGCACTTCGTGGCCTACCAGCGCGAGGACGTGATAAAGACCTGGACCGAAATCGTGCACCACGAGAAAAAGCCGGTGGTGCTCACCAATTACGCCTCGGCTATGCTGCACCTCAGCGCCGCGCACTACTACCTTACCCAGCTGCACGGCGACTGGGCCGAGGAAGCCCAACTGGAAGAAAGCCAGCTCACCAACGGCACGAAGGTGCTGGACACCAAACTCGGTACCCGCGCCGGCTGGTACCAGACGCCCTCGTTCTTCATCGCCCCCGAGCGCCCCGCCACCGAAACCACCGGCGAGGTGCTGGCCGGCTCCCTGGCCTGGACCGGCAACTTCCGGCTAGCCTTCGAGCTGGATAACGAGCAGGCGCTGCGCGTGTCGGCCGGCATCAATCCCTACGCTTCGGAATACACCTTGCCGGCCGGCCAGGCGTTCATCACGCCCGAGTTCATCTTTACCTACAGTACGCAGGGCAAGGGCCAGGCCAGCCGCAACCTGCACCGCTGGGCCCGCCAGCAGGGCGGCACCCTGGATGGTACCCAGCCGCGCCTCACGCTGCTCAACAACTGGGAGGCTACCTATTTTGACTTCGACGAGCCCAAGCTCGACAACCTGATGGCCGATGCAGCCAAGCTGGGCGTCGATTTATTTCTGCTCGACGACGGCTGGTTTGGCAATAAATACCCGCGCAAGGACGACACCCAGGGCCTCGGCGACTGGCAAACTACCAAAACCAAGCTGCCCAACGGCGTGGGCCACCTCGCCCAAACCGCCACCAAGCAGGGCATCAAGTTCGGCATCTGGATTGAGCCCGAAATGGTGAATCCCAAGAGCGAGCTCTACGAAAAACACCCCGACTGGGTGCTCAAGCTGCCCAACCGGCCCGAGGACTACTACCGCCAGCAGCTGGTGCTCGACCTCACCAATCCCAAGGTGCAGGACTTCGTATTCGGCGTGGTCGATGCGCAGCTGAGCCAGGGCGCCGGCTACCTCAAGTGGGACTGCAACCGCATGATTACCAATGCGTATTCGCAGCACTTGGGCAAGGACCAGTCGCACCTCTACGTAGACTACGTGCGCGGCCTCTACCGCGTGCTGGCCCGGGTACGCCAGAAGTATCCGCACACGCCCATGATGCTGTGCTCGGGCGGCGGCGCCCGCGCCGACTACGGCGGACTCAAGTACTTCACCGAGTTTTGGGCCAGCGATAACACCGATGCGCTGGAGCGCGTATATATCCAGTGGGGCTTTCTTAATTTCTTTCCTTCCAATACCTTGGCTAGCCACGTCACGAACTGGAACAAGGGCCAGAGCCTGAAATTTCGCACCGACGTGGCCATGATGGGCAAGCTCGGCTACGACATTGAGGTGGAGAAGATGACGCCCGCCGAGTTTCAGTTCAGCCAGCAGGCCGTGAAAGACTACAAGCGCCTGAGCCCCGTCATCTGGCAGGGCGACCTCTACAAGCTGCGCTCGCCCTACGAGGGCAACCAGGCGGCACTGCTCTACGTGGCTGATAAGCAAGATAAAGCGGTGGTATTTGCCTACAACCTGCGCACCCGCTTCCACGAAACGGTGTTGCCGGTGAAGCTCCAGGGCCTCGACCCCGCCCGCCGCTACCGCCTCACCGAAATCAACCTTATGCCCGGCCAAAAATCCGACTTGGCGGCCAACGGCCAAACCTACTCCGGCGACTACCTCCAAAAAGTAGGCGTGGTGCTAAGCGATGGCGAAGCCAAGTCGCTGACCAGCCACGTGCTGGAAGTGGCAGCGGAGTAAGTAATTGACTTATTGAAAGTTGAAAGCAAAAAACGTCTGTCATGCTGAGCTTGCCGAAGCATCTTGCCCGTATCGTTGGAGTTTGTAGCCCTAGCGGTGCGAGCAAGATGCTTCGGCAAGCTCAGCATGACGGACAATTAGAAGCAATAGATTCTCTAAAAAAACCCACCCGCCATGCTACCAACCAAGTCCTTTCTCCTCGCGCTGGGCCTAGCCGCCGCGCTGCCCGCCGCCGCCCAGCAGTCAGATTATCCCATTCAGGCCGTACCCTTCACCAAGGTCAAGCTTACGGATAATTTCTGGCTGCCGCGCCTCAAAACCAATACCGACGTCACCATTCCGGCGTCGTTTGCGCGGTGCGAAAGCACTAACCGAGTGAAGAACTTTGAGATGGCGGCGGCCCGGCAGGGCAAGTTTGCCACCACCTTTCCCTTCGACGATACCGACATCTACAAGACCATCGAAGGCGCCTCGTACTCGCTCAGCGTGTACCCCGATAAGAAGCTCGAAGCCTATGTGGATGAGTTGATTATCAAAGTGGGCGCGGCCCAGGAGCCTGACGGCTACCTCTACACGGCCCGCACCATCGACCCCGCCCACCCGCACAATTGGGCCGGTAAGGAGCGTTGGGAAAAGGAGCGCGAACTGAGCCACGAGCTCTACAACGCCGGCCACCTCTACGAGGCTGCCGTGGCGCACTACGAGGCCACCGGCAAGCGCACGCTGCTCAACATCGCCCTCAAAAACGCCGACCTCGTGTGCTCGGTTTTCGGCCCCGGCAAGCGCACCGTAGCGCCCGGCCACGAGATTGTGGAGATGGGCCTGGTGAAGCTCTACCGCACCACTGGCCAGGCCAAGTACCTGACCACGGCCAAGTTCTTTCTCGATGCGAGGGGGCAGTACAAGGGCTACGACCCCAAGAGCCCCGACACCTGGAAAAACGGCTCGTACTGGCAGGACGACAAACCCGTAGTAGCCCAAACCGAGGCCGAAGGCCACGCCGTACGCGCCGAATATCTCTACTCGGCGATGGCCGACGTGGCCGCCCTTACCGGCGATAAACAAATGCTGGCCGCCGTCGATACCATCTGGAACAACATGGTAGCCAAGAAGATGTACGTGACCGGCGGCACCGGCGCCGTGCCCGGCGGTGAGCGCTTCGGGGCCAACTACGAGCTGCCCAATGCCACGGCCTACAACGAAACCTGCGCCTCGGTGGCCGACGTGTACTGGAACGAGCGCATGTTTCAGCTGCACGGCGACGCCAAGTACGTGGATGTGCTGGAGAAGGTGCTCTACAACGGCCTCATCTCGGGCGTGGGCCTGGATGGCAAGTCGTTCTTTTACAGCAACGCCATGCAGATAAAGCCCCTGGAAAGCTACCACGACACCGAGCCGGCGCGCGCGGGCTGGTTTGAGTGCTCGTGCTGCCCCACTAACCTGGCCAGGCTCATGCCCGCGCTGCCCGGCTACGTGTATGCGCAGAAGGGTAGGAGCCTGTACGCCAATCTCTTCGTGAGCGGCAAGGCCAATGTAACGGTGAACAAGCAGCCGGTGCAGCTGACGCAGGAAAACAACTATCCCTGGGATGGCGGCCTGAAATTCACGGTAGACCCTAGCGCGTCGGCGGCTGATTTTGACTTGCTGGTGCGCATCCCCGGCTGGGCCCGCAACGAGGCCATACCGTCGAATTTGTACACGTTTGAGCAGCCTTCGGCGCAGCAGACTACCATCAAAATCAATGGCAAGCCGGTAACGTACCAGCTCAAAGACGGCTACGCCGTGCTCAGCCGCAAGTGGCGCAAGCACGACGTAGTAGAAGTCAGCCTACCAATGGAGGTGCGCCGCGTGCGCGCCAACCCGCTCGTGAAGGATGACCTGGGCAAGGTGGCCTTGCAGCGCGGTCCGGTGGTGTACTGTGCCGAATGGCAGGATAATAACGGCAAGGCTAGCAACATCATTGTGCCGGCCGGCGCGGCCTTCACGGCTAGCCACCAGCCCAATCTGCTGCACGGGGTTACCACCCTCACGGCCACCGTGCCCGTGGTGCAGCTCGAGGCTAGCGGCACCTCGGTAAGTACCGCGCCGCGCACGCTCGTGGCCATCCCGTACTACGCCTGGGCCAACCGCGGCAAGGGCGAAATGACAGTCTGGTTTCCCGAAAAGCTCACTAGCCTCGACTTGCTGAGCCAGCCCACGGCGGCCGACGTATCGGCCGGAAAATAAGCCCTGGCGAGTTACCAGCAGGTTTTTGCCCAACGAGTTGAAGCCGGCCTTTTCAGAGCCAATACTATGAAAATCAAAGTATTGGCTCTGAAAAAGCTGACTTCTATATTAAGGCCGGATTAACTTGCAAACGGCCTTAGTGCGCTGAGGCGAGCTTTACCTCCATCAGATTGGGGGTTTCGCGCACGATACGCAGGGAGGTGCCGCGTAGGGCCACGCGCAAGGCCTGCCGCCGCGTGAGCCGGCCGCGTACGGGCTGCACCGGCAGGTTCATCAGCTTCTTGTCGGTGTAGCGGATGTAGCAGCCCGTGGCGCGGGCAATGGCCCGGGCGGTTTCGTCGAAGCGCTGGGCGGGGAGGTTGTACACCACCTGCACGTCGCACTTGCCCAGCTCGATGCGGGCCGCCGCGGGTGTGGTCTGAACGGGGCGCGGGGCGCTGGCAAAGCCGGAAGCAGCTGGGCTAGCTGCCGCCAGCACGTGCGTAAATACTACGAGGCAGGAAACGAAGCGGGAAGTAAGCATGCGTGAAAGTAGCCACCCGGCCGGAATGTAGCGCGGCCTTTCAGTCCGCAAATTGCTTACGACCGTTGCGCACGGACTGAAAGGCCGCGCTACCCGCGCCGCTAGGCCCCCGCGGGCCACTCGCGCACAAACTGGCACTGGGCTGGGGTTTCGGGCGATTTGGTGTCCGCCTTGGCGTCGGTGCGGCGCAAGTGCTGCACAAAGTCCAGCGCCCGCTGCCCGGTGGCGTAGCCGTGCCGGGCCAGGAAACAGCCCACCACCGTGCCCGTGCGCCCGCGTCCGCCCCAGCAGTGCACGTAGGCCGGCTGGCCAGCGGCCAGCGAGGCATCGAGCACATCCAGAATGCGTTGCATGTGCGCGGGGGTTGGAATATCCAGGTCCACGATGGGCAGGCGGTGCGCGGTGGCTACTACGCCCAGCGCGGCAGCTTCCTCGGCCAGCTCGCGCTCGTAGCCCGGAATTACGGCCCCGTCGTAGTTCTGCTCATCGTCGTGCATGAGGTTGATGAACGTGCGGATGCCCTGCGCCAGCAGGCCGCGCAACTGCTGGCGGGTGCCGGCCGGGTCGGGCTTCACGGGCACGTAGCCGGCTAGCAACCGGCCAGGCAGCACCCAGTACGAGCGGTCGAAGGGCAGAACCGGGGACGGAATGGACGTTGGAAATGCATCAGCCACAGCGTAAAGAAAATGGGGTAGAGGCAAAGGTCTGGCATCGCCCGTCGGAGCTGCGCACTACTTTTTACGCCACTGGCTCGGCCTGCGGCGCTGCCACCGGCGCGGGGTTCGGCAGCGAGGCCAGCACGCCGATGCCGGTGGCCACGATGGCCACCAGCCCGAAGGCTGTGCGCAACGAGAAAATCTGGGCCAGAAAACCAATCAACGGCGGCCCCAGCAGAAAGCCCAGAAAGCCGATGGTCGACACCAGGGCCAGCGCCACGCCCGGCGACACCGACGTAGCCCGCCCCGCCGAGCTGTACGAGAGCGGCACCACCGAGGCAATGCCGAAGCCAATCAACAGAAAGCCCGCCACGGCCGGCACCAGGTACGGAAAGCCCACGGCTAGCAATAAGCCGCTCACAATGAGTGCGCTGCTGAGTTGTAGCATTCGCACCGTGCCGAAGCGGTGGGTGAAATAGTCGCTCAAGAACCGGCCTAGCGCCATGGTGCTCATGCAGGCCACGTAGCCGGCCGTGACGAGCGCCGCGTCGGGCCGCACCACTTTCTGAAAATACACCCCGGCCCAGTCAAACATGGCGCCCTCGCTCATCATGCCGCAGAAGGCGATGAGGCCAATGCGCAGCAGATACGGGTCGGGGTGGCGCAGGCTGAAGCCGGGGCCACTTTCGGCGGTTTTGCCCACATCCTGGCGCAGCGTGTAGCCGTGGGCCGCGCCCGCCAAGACCAAGCAGGCCACCAGTATCAGCAAAAAATGCTGGAGCGGCGAGCGGTGCAGGCCAATGAGCAGCGTGCCCAGCGCCCCACCCAGGAAGCCCGCCAGGCTCCACAAGCCGTGGAAGGAACCCATTACCGGCTTGCCGTAAAATTGCTGAACACCAATGGCTTGCGTATTGACAGCGATGTTGAGCATGTTGCCCGCGAAGCCAAACAGCGCCAGCGCCGGGGCTAGCGTCCAGAAGCTGCCGGCCCAGCCCAGCAATGGCAAAAAGCAAGCGTAGAGCACCGAGGCCAGCAGCACCGTGCGCCGGCTGCCCCAGTTGGCCGTGAGCCAGCCCGCCAGGGGCAGCGACAGCATCGAGCCCAGCGGAATGGCCAGCAGCAGCTGGCCCAGCTGGCCCGAGTTCATGCCCAGCTTGGCGCTGATTTCGGGGATGCGTGAGGCCCAGCTGGCAAAGCACAGGCCGGGCAAGAAGAAGAAGGCGCTCACGGCCACCCGGCTCTTGGTAGTTGAAGTCATAAAACGTAAAATCAGGTGGGCCGCCTCAAAATTACTGCCCCTGGAGGCTGTTTGAGTGGGTGTCAATAGCCGCCCCGGCCCAGCAAAACGCCCACCCGAGTCAACCTTTGCCAGGCGGCGAAGGGCGTTTCGGGTGGGCGGGGAAAAGGTAGTGGAGCCTTATACGGCTTACTTGGCGGGCTGAACGCCCTCGGTCGTCATTTGCACCCGCTTGAGGGTGCCGTCCGAGTTATAATTCAGATAATCAATGCACACCGAGCGGCGAAAGCTGCCGCCGGCGGTGTTGACGCCCCCGTTGTGGTAGATGAAATACGACTTGCCCTTGAAGTCGATGATGGCTTGGTGGTTGGTATTCGAGTTGCCGGCTAGCTCGTTCAAAATGCCCTTGTACACCCATGGTCCTTCCAGGCTGCGGCTCATGGCGTAAGCTATTTTTTCGGGAAACTCGGTGGCGAAGCTCAGGTAATACCAGCCATTGTGCTCGTGCACCCAGGGCGCCTCCGTGAAGCGCGGCAGCCCGCTCACGGTCTGAATGGGGCCATCCAGCTCCGTCATATTGGCCTTGAGCTTGGCGTAGCGGCACACGGTATTGCCCCAAAACAGGTAAGCCTGGCCCTTTTTGTCGATAATAACGGTCGGGTCAATATCATCCCAGGTGATTTTACTCTCCGTCATGTCATTGGTAATCAACGCCGAGCCCCGCGCATCCTTAAACGGACCCGTCGGGTTATCGGCCACCGCTACCCCAATGGCCTTGCCCGGAATAGAGCCATGCTCCACGGCCGCGTACCAGTAAAACTTGCCGTTGCGCGCTATCACCTGCGAAGCCCAGGCGTCGTCCTTGGCCCACTTAAAGTCGCTGACTTTCAGCGGCGACGGATGCTCGGTCCAGTTTACCATATCGGTTGAGGAAAAGCAGAGCCAGTCGTGCATCACGTAGCGCTCCTGTGGGGCGGGCGCCTCGTCGTGGCCAGTGTAGAGGTACACCGTGTTGCCCTGCACCATCGCGGCCGGGTCAGCCGTGAATTTACTCTTGATGATGGGGTTGCCGCCGGGCGCGGGGCTAGCGGTGGTTTGGGCCAGCGCCGGGCCGGCCGCCAGCAGCCAAGCGCTGGCCAGGCAAGTAAAGGGAATTCTCATGTGGCTAGGGTAACAGGTTGCAGGTTAGGTTATTAATGATTTATAAGTAAAAACGACCGTCATGCTGAGCTTGCCGAAGCATCTTGCTCGCACCGCCAGGGTTCCTAATCCAACGGTGCGGTAGAGATGCTTCGGCAGGCTCAGCATGACGGTCGTTTTTCAGCTATTGGTCGGGTTAGCAGGTAACTACGCCGGCTGCTTAGCGCCGTCCACGGCGGCGACGCGCTTCTTCTCCACCGAGTCAATCAATTTACCGAAGGGCTCGATGAATTTCTCCACGCCTTCTTTTTCCAATTGGGCAGTCTGGGCGTCGAGGTCAATGCCTACTTTAGGCAGGTCGCGCAGCACGGCCTGGGCTAGCTCCAAGCCTTGCTCGAGGCGGTCGGCGGGCTTGCCTTTCTGCTTGAAGATGTCCATCGTTTCGACCGGGATGGTGTTCACCGTCTTCGGGCCAATGAGGTTCTCGACGTATTTCAGGTCGTCGTACTTCGGATTTTTGTTGCCGGTGCTGGCCCATAGCAGGCGCTGGGTGTGCGCGCCTTTGCTGTCCAACGCCTCCCAGCGCGGGCCGGCAAAAATCTCTTTGTACAGCTGGTACGCCTGCTTAGCGCTGGCCAGGGCCACCTCGCCCACCAGCGACTGGGCTAGCTGGCCTTTCTCGCCACCTTCGGCCGCGATTTTCTCCAGCTGCGGGTCAATCAGCACGTCAATGCGGCTCAGGAAGAAGCTCGCTACCGAATCGATATTTTCGAGCGACTGGCCAGCCTTCAACCGGTCTTCGAGGCCCGCAATAAACGCCTCGGCCACGGCCTTGTAGCGCTCCAGCCCAAAAATCAGGGTCACGTTCACGTTGATGCCTTCCGAGATGAGCGTGCGGATGGCGGGCAGGCCTTCGAGCGTGGCCGGCACCTTAATCATCACGTTGGGGCGGTTCACATCCTTCCACAGCTGGCGGCCTTCGGCGATGGTGCCGTCGGTGTCGTGGGCTAGCTTGGGCGATACTTCCAGGCTCACGTAGCCGTCGCTCGAGTTGTCGTGGCTGTCATACAGGCCTTTGAAGAGGTCGCAGGCGGCCTGCACGTCGGCCACAGCGAGGCCAATGTAGATTTCCTCGGCCGTTTTGCCCTGCTGGGCCTGCTCCTTAATGGTCTGGTCGTAGTCGGCCGAGCCGCCGATAGCTTTCTCAAAAATGGCGGGGTTCGAGGTTACGCCGCGCAGGGCGTCGTTGTCGATGCGGGCCTTCAACTCGCCGTTTTGCAGCACTTTGCGGCTGATAAAATCAAGCCAGAGGCTCTGGTCGAGGCGGCGAATGTCAACTAACGGATTCATGGCAAGGAAATTAAGGTGAACAGTAGGCGGGAAGCCCGGCCGGCAAAAGCGCCGGCTAGTCCCCGGGTAGTACGTACAAACCAACAGCTTAGGTAGGGTCGTGGTTACTAATGTGGCGGAGCAGCTAGAGCTTGGTAGCCACGGTAGGCCAGCCGGCGGGGCTCCAGGCCAGGGGCTCGATGCGCAGCTTGGGCCGGCCCTTGTCGTGGCCGTCGTAGCCGTGAAATATCAGGTAATCAACCTTATCAAAGGTCGCCACGGCGTTGTGGCCCACGCCAAACCAGTCGGTATTGCCTTGCAGCACGAGCGTGCCGCCGCCCTGCTCCAGGGGCACGCCCGCCTGGTCGAGATAGGGCCCGGTAAGGATACGCGACCGGCCCACCATCATCTTATAAGTGCTTTGCGGGCCGCGGCAGCA
The DNA here is from genome assembly GCA_050954765.1 of Janthinobacterium lividum. Taxonomy (GTDB): domain Bacteria; phylum Bacteroidota; class Bacteroidia; order Cytophagales; family Hymenobacteraceae; genus Hymenobacter. The sequence goes on from JBPBQJ010000018.1 coordinate 18,773, forward strand.
GTAGTCGAACGACACAAAAAGATAATAGTAGCTGTCGTGCCGAAAGATAAACGGCCCCTCAATGGCCCCGTCGCCGGGCAGCGAATCGGTGAGGGCGTCCGTACGCGGGCGGCGGGCCAGCGTGCGCCACTGCCCAGGCTCAGCCGGGCCGCCGAGGTCGGGCCGCAGCTGTACCAGCTTGATGCCGTTCCAGAACGAGCCGAAGGCTAGCCAGGGCGTACCCTTCTCGTCGCGGACGAGGTTGGGGTCGATGGCGTTCCACATGTCGCGCCCCGGCACCGACTCGATAACCGCGCCGTGGTCGACCCATTTAAAGTCCTTCGCCTTGGGGTCGAGCGTTTTGTTGGTGGCTAGCCCGATGGCCGAGCGGTTTTTGCCAAACGTCGACACCGAGTAAAACAGGTTGTATTGCCCGTTGAAATACGAGATGTCGGGTGCCCAAATGTGCTCCTTAAACCCCGGCACGTCGTGCTGCGCCCAGGCCGGGGGGCTAGCGAACACGGGCTTTTCGGGCGTCCAGGTCTGCCGGTCTTTCGACGACCACACCGTGACGCCGTTGCCGGTGCCGAAGAGGTAGTACGTCCCGTTCTGGCGCGTCAGCACCGGGTCGTGAATAGGAATGGCGGGTGGGACGGGTTGGGCCGCGAGCTGCTGGCCGGTAGCCAGCAGCGCCGCAAGCAGCAGGTTTCTCATGCAGCGGAGTGGTTTACATTATCGATTGTGTAAACCACCGGCAAGTACGGAAATTTTTGGCAGATTTGTATGCGGGGCGCTAGGGAATAAAGGTTTATTTATAGATGGAAAACGTATCTAGGTGTTTTTAACTAACGTTAAAAACTACACAAACGTTTGTGTGCGGCAACGTGAAATAAACGTGAGGGATATGAAGTATTCTAGAATATATTGATAAAATATATATGTAAAAATTGTGTGTAAATGAATTATAATGTTGCGTGTTTAGTGAGCTGTCCTTACGTTTGTTATAACCACACTATGCTAGTGTAGCCTAAAAGCGAGAAGATGACACTCAAGGATTTAAGGGCCCACGTAGACCAAACAATTGCTACATTAAAAGACCACGGAAAATTTCCGAAGGAAAATAATTTATATGATTACAAGGCTAAGCTAAATTTTTATGGATTGGGAGATGCCTTAGAAATATTTATTAGAAATTTTGCTAAAGATATTTTATCGTTTTCGAATGGTAATGGGGGTATAATTATTCTTGGTATTAATGAAGATAAGTCTACTGGCTCTTTGGAGGATGTTGGATTAGATAAAGCTAACTTAGAGCTACTTGAAAAGGTTGATTTATCTTATGTGACACAAAAATTTGAAAAAATTTGTAAAGTAGGTTTGGATATTGACTTGCAAATGTTTCAATTAGGAACGCGTAAATTTTATTTTCTTCTGATAGAAAAGCAAAATCAAGTTGTCATACCTATTAATGATTTTTCTGATTACGGTTTAAAGAGGGGTGAAATAACATATCGGGTTTCTGGTAAAAATGAAACTGCTAACCATTCTGCTCAGGAGTTTAACCGATTTCTTCAAATAAAATCTAATGAAAAAAGTAAGGAATTTATGGAGATTTGGTCAAAACTTCTGCCCGAGATGTTTGACATAAATCCAAGAGAAATTCTGATAATCAATCCAAAATCGAATAGGGTTTATGGGTTTAATGGTAAAGACAATGTATTGTCAAGTAGTGATGTTGAAATAGATAAATCTGATAATGGAGTATTTAATATAATTTTAAGTGCTATTTCTGCTGGAGAAATCGGTAAGATATCCGATAATGAAGGTAAACCTTTGTATAAAATAGTTGGGGAGGTAAAGTCAGTTACTCCAAGGGAATTCATGAGTATGTCTACTCTTGAAAAAAATGTTAAGGATAAGTCAAAATTCAAGTTTACCAATCAGCAGTTAAAAACCGTCATAAAGCATCTCGGTTGGGTTGATGATGAGCATTTCAAAGTTGTAAATCCTCCTGAGGGAACTGTGAACGAAGGATTTGATAAATTTCTCTGGGTAGAAATACTTGACACGACTAAAAAGGTCGTGTATTCAAAAGATAGCATTGATGAGATTTTGAAAGTAATTGACGATTCTAAAATTCATCAGACATTATTCAATAAGAATCTGGATGCAAAAAGAGCATTGATAAACAGCTAATTGCTGCTTATCAATGCTCTTTATTATTTCATGTGATAACCTATTAGTCGTTATCCGTGCTTTAGCTACCCCGGCTGCCCCAGGTCCGAGTTCAGCAACCCGGCCGGCACCTCCAGTTCGCCCGAGTGGAAGCCAATGAGGCCGTTGCGCTCGTCCTCGATGTTGGTGGCCTGGGTGTAGACGTCGCCCGCGATGGGCCTAGCGCGCAGCTCGCGTTTGAAGTCGCGGATGCTGTTGGTGCGGGCCTCGGCATCGGCGGGGCCGCCGTAGTCCGAAAAGCCGAAGCCGCCCCACTCGCTCACGAGCAGCGGGCGCTGGCCGCGGTAGAAATAGGGGTCGCCCACTACGAGCGGGAAGGCGGCCGTGCCCTCGAGCTCGCCGTGGATGAGGCGGTCGAGCAGCTCGCGCCAGCGGCCCAGGTCGGGGGTGTAGAGGTGGGCCGTTAGCAAGTCGCTCTTGAGCTGGCCCTGATACGAAATGTGGTGCCAGCCATCGTTGTCAATTACCAGAAACTGCGGGTGCGCCAGCTGCATAAAGTTGTACATCTGCACGATGTAGCGCTGGGTGGCCGGGTTGGTGGCAATGTCCTGGGCACCCCAGTCCTCATTGTAGAGGCTCCAGATGACGATGCTGGGGTGCGTTTCCATTAAACTCAGCATGCGCAGCAGCTCGGCGCGGTGGTTTTCGCGGCTGCGGGGCGTGCTGCTGTGGGGCGAGGGTACCTCTACCCAAAGGAGCAGCCCTAGCTCATCGGCCAGGTTGTAGATGCGCGGGTCGATGCCGGCGATGTGCACCCGCACGAGGTTGCAGCCCAGCTTTTTCATGGCGTGCATATGGCGCTGCATCTCGGCGTAGGTAGCGGTGCCGGGCTGGTAGAGAATGCCGTCGAGGTAAATCGGCTCGTTGTTGAGGTACACCTTGCGGCCACGCGACTCGATTTTGCGCATTCCAAAGCGCGCCTCAATCTGGGCCGAGTAGCCGGTGTTGTCGATGAGCTGGGCCACGAGGCGGTAGCGGTGCGGGTTTTCGGGGCACCAGACCTCGGCGCCGGGCACCTCCATCGAGAAGCGCTGCTCGTGCTGGCCGGCGGCTAGGGTCATCTTAAAATCGGAGGTGGCCAGGGGCGCATCGGTGGGCGCGCCGTCGGGCTCGAATACTTGCAGGCGCACGGTGTACTCGCCCGCGTCGTGGATGCGCAGGGTCAGGTTGAAGCGTACCAGCTGGTCCTCGATGGTGCTCACCACGCCCACCCGCGAGCGCAGGCGGTTGCGCTCCACAGCTTCGAGCCACACCGAGCGCACGGCGCCCGAGTGCGTTTGGTACCAGATGCCGCCGCGCTTGTACACGTGCGATTCCTGCTTGCCGCGGGTGGTTTCGGCGTCCATCGTGTCGGCAATGCGCACGGTGAGGCGGTTCATGAGGTGCAGGTCGGCCTCGGGCAGCTCGTAGGTGAAGGAGGTGTACTCACCGAAGTGAATATCCTCGCCCTCAATGGTGCGCAGCTGCTGGCCATTGAGCCACACCCGGGTTTCGTAGCCGCAGGCCCCGAAAGTGAGCTGGATGAGCGAGCGGCCGTTGCTGTCGCTCGCCACCTCGGGCGCCGGAAACTCGCGCTCGTACCAGGCCACGACCTTGTCCTGCCAGCCGGCCGTGGCCTCGGTGGCGTGAGCCTGCACAATGTGCTCCTCAATCGAGCCCGGCCACTGGGCCGTGAAGCGGTAGTCGTGGCCCTCGTACCACTCCTCGATGATGCCTGCATCGTCGGGGTCGATGGCAAAGCGCCAGGTGCCGTCGAGCAAAAAGTGCGTGCCCGAGCGTAGTACCGCCCGCGGCAGCGAGTTGTCGGCTTCTTCGGTAACGTGGGTTTCGGGAGTGGCCGAAAGGCCATAATTGGCGTGCGTGAGGTCGTCCATAAGAATAAGTTAACGGCAGAATACAACAAACAGCTATTGGGGCAGGCAAGGTAGTTGCCAAAAATTGCGGGCTAGCCCTACCGCTCGCCAACATCGGGCCAGGCTATACTACCTACGGCAATCCAATCGGGGCCGGATGCGCGCCGGGCGCGCCAAAAGCCAGCGGGCTTTTACCTTTACCGCGTGTCTGACTTCGCTGCCGATTTGCCTGCCTACGACGTGGCCATTGTGGGCGCTGGCCCCGCCGGCACGGCCTGCGCGCTGGCCCTGCGCGGCAGCGGTCTGCGGGTGGCGCTGCTCGACAAGGCCACCTTCCCGCGCGACAAAGTGTGCGGCGATGCCGTGCCGGGCCACGCCCTCAAGGCGTTGCGCCAGCTCGACCCGGCCTACACCGACGCCCTCTGGCAGCTGCACCCGCGCGACGACGTGCGCCGCAGCCGCCTCGTGGCCCCCAATGGCGGCAGCTTCTACCTGCACTGGAAGCTGCCTACCTTCAACAGCCCGCGCCTCGATTTCGACGCCGCGCTGCTAGCCCTCGTGCGCCAGCACACCACCACCGAAGTGCGCGAAAACGCGGCGCTGAAAACGCTGGAAATAACCGCCGACTATGCCCGGCTGCACCTAGCCAGCGGCTCGGAAATAACGGCTAGCCTGGTCATCGGCTGCGACGGGGCCAACTCGGTGGTGGGCCGCCGGCTGCTGCCCGAGGCCCGGCTGGCCCGCGCCCACCACAGCGCCGGCGTGCGCGCCTACTTCGAAAATGTGGCCGAGGCCGAGAGCGGCACCACCGAGTTTTTCTTCAGCCGCAGCCATCTGGCGGGCTACCTGTGGCTGTTTCCGGTGGGGGCGGGGCGCTACAACGTGGGCCTGGGTATGCTCTCCGAGTTAGTTTCCAAGCACAAGATTGACCTCAAAAAGCTGTTTCTGGAACAGCTGGCCACGCACCCGGCGCTGGCCAGCCGCTTCCGCGAGGCGCGGCAGCTAGGCCCCATCCAGGGCTTCGGGCTGCCGATGGGCGGCGGGCGGCAGCGCCCGGCCAGCGGCGCCCGCTTCTTGTTGTGCGGCGATGCGGCCTCGCTCATCGACCCCTTACAGGGCCACGGCATCGACCTGGCCATTCGCAGCGGCATCTTGGCCGCCGGGCAGGTGCGCGAATGCTTTGCAAAGCAGCATTTCAGCGCTGCCTTTATGGCGAATTACGATGCCGAGCTGCAGCGCCGGCTAGGGCCGCAGCTGGCGCACAGCTACCGCCTGCAACGGTTGCTCGGTACCCGGCCCTGGCTCATGAACCTGGGCACGCGGCTGGCGCAGCTGCCCGGCCTGGGCCGCTGGGCGCAGCAGCTGGTGGGGTAGGCGGAGCAATTAAGAAAGAGCGATTGTCATGCTGAACGAAGTGAAGCATCTTGCTCGCATCGTGGGATTAGTGACCCTAGCGGTGCGGGCGAGATGCTTCACTTCATTCAGCATGACAAACTTTTCTGCCATGAACTTCCTGCCGTTCTTGCACCGCAAACCACCTGCCTATGCGTCGCTTTCTACTCGGTCTGCTTTTCGTACTCCTCGCGCTAGCCGCCGTGCTGCTCGTCAACACCCTGCGGCTGCCCAACCACCAGCTGGCCGCGGTGCCCGCCGCCCCGGCCGCGGCCGTTGCTCCCGACTCGGCGCTGGCCCACCTGGCGGGCGCGCTGCGTATCCCCACCGTGTCGCGCACGCGCTATGCCGACACGGATACCGTGCCCTTCGACCAGCTGCAAGCTTATTTGCAGCGCACGTTTCCGCTTGTGCACCAGCGGCTCAAGCGTCAGGCTGTCAATCATTACGGCCTGCTCTACGAGTGGCCCGGTACTAGCCCGGCCCTGAAACCGCTGCTGCTGCTGGCCCACCAGGATGTGGTGCCCGTGCTGCCCGGCACCGAACGCCAGTGGACGCGCCCGCCCTTCGCCGGGCAGCAGGCCGGCGGCTACCTCTACGGCCGCGGCGCCCTCGACGACAAGCTGAACGTGCTGGGCCAGCTCGAAGCCGTGGAGGCGCTGCTGCGCGCCGGCTACCAGCCCCGGCGCACGGTGCTGCTCGCCTTCGGCCACGATGAGGAAACCCAGGGCCAGCGCGGCGCAGCGGCCCTAGCCAGGCTGCTGCAAACCCAGCACCCGCAGCTCGAGTTGGTGCTCGACGAAGGCGGCCTCGTGAAAGCCGATGGCGTAGCCGGGCTAGCCCAGCCCGTGGCCCTGGTGGGTGTGAGCGAGAAGGGCTACCTCACGCTGGAGCTGTCGGCCACCGGGGCGGGCGGGCACTCGTCGATGCCGCCCGCGCTCACGAGCGTGGGCCGGGTGGCCGCCGCCGTGGCCCGGCTCGAAGCCCAGCCGTTTCCGGCTAGGCTCGCTGGCGGCGTGAGCGGCCTGCTCGCCTACCTGGCGCCGGCCGTGCCCTTCGGCAAGCGCCTGGTTTTTGCTAATCAATGGCTATTTGGGCCGCTGATTAAGAAGTCATTAGCGGCCACGCCCTCCGGCAACGCGGCCTTGCGCACCACCACGGCGCCCACCATCATAAGGGGCGGCGACAAGGACAATGTGCTGCCCAGCGGGGCCACGGCCACCGTCAATTTTCGGCTGCTGCCCGGCGACTCGGTGGCGGCCGTGCTGCACCGGGTGCGGGAAATTATCGACGACCCGCAGATTAAGCTGAAAATGATAGGCGAGGGGCGCGCCGCCTCACCCGTGTCGGGCACCGACAATGCAGCTTTTACCACGCTGCACCGCACCATCAAAAGCGTGTTTCCGCAGGCGCTGGTGGCGCCCTACGTGGTGGTGGGCGCCACCGACGCCCGCGCCTACGCCCGCCTCTGCCCGCAGGCTACCTATCGCTTCATGCCCGTACTCATGGACCAGGCGGCCATCGAAAGCCTGCACGGCCCCAACGAGCGCCTGCGCCCCGGTGCTTACCAAAACGTTATTCGCTTCTACGCCGCACTTATTAAAAACATGCAGTAGGCTGTTGCCTACCCAGCGCCCGACGAGGCGGTGTGGTAAGCTATAGCTCGCTGTTTGGACCCTGAAAACGGCAAGCTAACGCTTACCGCACATTTTCAAACATCCCGCGCCCCCGGTTTGTCGTAGCAGTTCTGAAGCCTACAACCACTATGTCCTTTACCTCTGCCCAACCCATCGACCTGCTCTACGACGCCGCCCGGCGCGGCGACGTGGCCGACCTTAAACGCCTGCTGCAAGACCCGCAGCTCGACCTCAACGCCCAGAATGGCAAGGGCTACACGGCCCTCATTCTGGCTACCTACGACGACCACCTCGACGCCGCTCGCCTGCTACTCGACCACCAGGCCAACCCCGACCTGCAAGACGCCAGCGGCAATTCGGCACTGATGGGCGTCAGCTTCAAGGGCTACGCCGACATTGCGCGCCTGCTCATTGCGCGCGGGGCTAACCTCGATTTGCGCAACGGCAACGGCGGCACGGCTCTCATGTTTGCCACGCTCTTCGGGCGCAACGAAATTGTGAAAATCCTGCTCGACGCCGGTGCCGACGCCACCATTCACGACTACCGGGGCATGTCGGCCCTGCACCTGGCCGGCCAGCAAGGCAACGAAGTAGCCTGGAAACTCCTCGGCGGCCCCGAGCAGGAAGATTAAGCCCTGTCTTCGGCAAGTACGATAGCGCGCCGCCTAAATACGTTTGTCATGCTGACGAAGGAAGCATCTTGTCAGGTCTGAAAGATTATCTAGACCTGACAAGATGCTTCCTTCGTCAGCATGACAAACGTGTTTAGGTAGTTATAAACTACCTAATTAACCTAAATCTGGCGCAACAACCCGCCGTCGGCGCGCACCGAGGCGCCGGTGGTAGCGGCGGCTAGGGGGCTCACCAGGTAGGCGGCCGTGTTGGCAATCTCGTCTACCGTGATAAAGCGCTGGAGCAGTGACGAGGGCCGCGCATCGCGGAAAAACGCGTGCTCGGCCTCCTCGCGGGTTTTGCCTTCGCCGGCTAGCTTTTTCAAAAATTCTTCCACGCCCTCCGAGGCGGTAGGGCCGGGCAGCAGCGAATTCACGGTTACCTGGGTGCCTTTGGTGAGCTCGGCTAGGCCGCGCGCCACGGCTAGCTGGGCAGTTTTGGTCATGCCGTAGTGTATCATCTCGCTCGGCGTCTGGATGGCCGACTCGCTCGAAATGAACAGGATGCGGCCCCAGCCCTGCGCCAGCAGCAGCGGGAAATACTGCCGGGCTAGCCGCACGCCGCTCAGCACGTTGACCTCAAAAAAGCGCAGCCACTCGGCATCGCTGATTTCGACAAACGGCTTGGGCTCAAAAATGCCGATGTTGTTGATGAGAATATCCACCGTGGGCACCTGCTGCAGCAGGTTTTCGACCTGGCTAGCCTGCTCAAAGTCGACGGCTACGCCGCTGACCTGCGCGCCCGGCGTGCGGCTCAGAATCGCTTTTTTAGCTTCCGCAATGCGGGCGTCGGTGCGCCCGGTGAGAATAACGGCCGCACCCTCGGCGGCCAGGCGCTGGGCAATGGCTAGCCCAATGCCGCCCGTCGAGCCCGTGATGAGGGCAGTTTTAGAAGTGAGTTGGAGGTCCATGCGCGAGGAAAGTTGAAAAGATACTTCGGCTCAGAACCGGCTAGAGGTGGGTTTTGATTTATAAGCTGGCTCGCCCGCGGCGGCGGCACGTACCACCCAACTCACCAACCTTTCGGCCGTGCGGTGGGTACACGCTTCGGCTGGCACCCGGCCGTGGCTTATGAGAGATTACACGACCTACTTATTCACGCAGCTACCCGACGGGCTAGCCGCGCTGCTCGTTATTGGCGGCAGCCTGGTGGGCGGCTGGCTGCTCAAGGTGCTCATTTTTTGGGCGTTGCGGGCCTACGAGCGGCGCACGGGCTCGGCGCTGGCCGGCTCGGTACTGCGGCATTTGGGAATGCCCTTGGCCTTCTTTTTGCCGGCGCTGCTGGCGGCGGTGCTGCTGCCGCTGGCTAGCCTTTCGCCGGGCCCGCTCGAGGTAGCGCGCCGGGTGGTAGGCATTGCTTCCATCACCACGTTTGCCTGGGTGCTGATGCGGGCCACGGAGGTGCTCGAAGACCTGGTGCTGGCGCACTACAGCCTCGACCGCGACAACAACCTAGCCGTGCGCAAGCTGCTGACCCAGTTGCAGTTTGTGAAGAAAATCGGCGTGTCGCTCATCTTCTTCGTGGCGCTCGCCCTGGTGCTGATGAGCTTTGCCACGGTGCGCCGCATCGGGGCGGGGCTGCTAACGTCGGCGGGCATTGCCAGCGTTATCGTGGGCTTTGCGGCGCAGCGCTCGCTCAGCAACCTGCTGGCCGGCTTTCAGATTGCCTTCACCCAGCCCATCCGCATCGACGACGTGCTGGTGGTGGAGGGCGAGTGGGGCCGGGTGGAGGAAATCACCTTCACCAACGTCATCCTGAAGCTCTGGGACGAGCGCCGGCTGGTGCTGCCGCTCGATTATTTCATCGAGAAGCCGTTCCAGAACTGGACGCGTACTTCGTCGCAGCTGCTGGGCACGGTCTTTCTGCACGTCGATTACAGCCTGCCCATCGAGGCCCTGCGCGCCGAGCTGGCCCGCGTGGTGGCCGGCACTCCGCGCTGGGACGGCCGCGTGGCCCTGGTGCACGTCACCGACGCCCAGGAGCGCACCCTGCAGCTACGCATTCTGGTGAGCGCCGCCGACGCTTCCATCGCGTTTGAGCTGCGCTGCGAGGTGCGCGAAAAGCTCGTGGCCTTCATTCAGGCGCAGTACCCCGAGTGCCTGCCCAAGACCCGCGCCGTGGTCGATGGCCCCGAGCCGCTGGTGCCCGCCGCCACCCTGATAGCCTGAACCTGACCTCCCTACTCAGCCACGCACCAAGCTGAACGGCGCAGTATAGCGAGCGAGTCCAAAAGCCAGCGGTGGGTGGGCTGCCCAGCCATTGGGGCGCTATCTTGCTGGCTCAGCCTTCCGCTAGCCTCCCTTTGCTAGCCCCTTTTGATGAAGCGACACTTTGAGATTTTGGATGGCCTGCGCGGCACGGCGGCGCTGCTGGTTTTGCTCTTTCACCTGCTGGATGGCCTGCTGCCCTACGCCGCCAACCCGCTGCGGCACGCCTCCCTGGCGGTCGATTTTTTCTTTCTGCTCTCGGGCTTCGTCATTGGCTACGCCTACGACGACCGCTGGCCGGGCCTCAGCCTGTGGGCATTTTTGCGCGCCCGCCTCATTCGGCTGCACCCGCTGGTGCTGCTGTCGGTAGTGCTGGGAGCACTCTGTTACTGGTTTGACCCCTTCGTGGACGGCACCCAGCACGTGAGCGCGGGGCGCATGGCGCTCATGCTGGGCTGCGGGGCGCTGCTGCTACCCACGCCCCCTAGCAGCGCGCCGGGCGGCTGGCTTACGCACCCACTCAACTCGCCCGGCTGGTCGCTGCTGCAAGAGTACCTGGCCAATATCGCCTACGCGCTGGTGGGGTGGCGGCTGGGCCGCCGCGCGCTAGGGGCGGTGGTGGCGCTCACGGCGCTGGCCCTGGTGGCCACGGCCCTCAAGCACGGCACACTCGATGGCGGCTGGGCGTGGCACTCGTTCTGGATGGCGCCGGTGCGCGTAGCCTTTCCGTTTGCGGCGGGGCTGCTGCTGCACCGCCTGCGGGTGCAAATACGGGTGCCGGGGGCCTATCTGGTGCTCTCGTTGCTACTGCTGCTGGTATTTATGGGGCCGGCTTTCGCGCCATCGAGCTACTACCAGGTGTTTTGCGTGCTGGTAGTTTTTCCGCTGATTGTGGCGGTGGGGGCAGGGGCTACTTCGGCCGGTCGGCTCAGTGGCCTGTGCCGGTTTGCAGGCCGACTTTCGTACCCGCTTTACCTGGTGCATTTTCCCTTCACCTCCATTTTTGCGCACTGGGTCAAGGCCACGCACCCCCCGCTGGGGCAACTGATGGGGATGATGGCCGCGCTCATCGTCTTTCTGCTGCTGCTGGCCTGGGCCGCCCTGCGCTTCTACGATGAGCCCGTGCGCGCCTGGCTGAGCGCCCGTGCCCGCCGGCCCCGGCTGGTAATGGTTAGCTAGAAGTTACAAAGTGCAGGTTAAAGAGGCCAATAGAGAAGTTTGGTCCTGCCTTCAGCAGGACCAAAAAGTAGCCGCCTCAACAGCTTTCAATTCCTAACTCAATTCGTCAATAGTACCCTGGTGCCCAATTTGCCCGGCAGGGCCTCGCTGCTGAGCGAGAACCAATAGACGCCGGGGGCTAGCGGGGCGGCGGGGCCGAGTGTGGTGGTGCCCGGCTGAAGTAGCACGGCCTGTGCTTGCAGCGTTTGGCCTAGCAGGCTTTGCACCGTGAGCACGGCCGGCACGGCGGCCGGGCCCTGGTACTGCACGAGTAGGCGCAGGTTGTCGGTCGTAGTGGGGTTGGGGGCGGCCGTGAATTGCACGGGGCTGCTGCCCGCCGCCAGCCTGACTACCTGCACGGGGCTGAAGGCGCTGGTGCCATCTAGGTCTACCTGGCGCAGGCGGTAGTAGTGCGTGGCGGTCGCGCTGCCGGTGGGGTGCGCAAAGGTGTAGTTACTGACTACCTGCGTGTTGCGCTGCGCCGCAACCTGGCCTACGACGTCAAACGTGCGGCCATCGAGCGAGTGCTGCACCTCGAAAAAGCTGCTGTTCAGCTCGCTGGCAGTGGTCCAGGCGAGCTGCACGCGGCGGCCAGGGGCGGCAGTAGCCGAGAAGGCCGTGAGCTGCACGGGCAAGGGCGTCACGGCGGTGGTGGGGCAGCGGGCGCCATCGGTATTACTAGCGCCGGGCGGGGCGGTGGCCACGTAGTGGGCCGTGAGGCTGCCGCTGAGCTGGGGCGTATCGATGCGGTACACGTAGCCCGTTTCGTTGGCCACCACGAAGAAATTGCCCTGCGAATCCATGAAGGCCGCCCCAAAATTGCTGGACACGATGGGGTGGTCGGTGCCATCCTTGCTCGCGGAGGTGCCCGCCACTACGGTGCCCAACACCTCGCGCGTGCCGGCCGCGGTGCCGGTCGTCTGATACCGGTACAAGGTCAGGCTGGGCGCGTTGGTCGGGGTAGTGGAGCCCGCCGGGGTGATGAGGCTGTAAATGGCATACAGGTTCCCATCGACGGGGCTCACTGCCCAGTCGGTGAGGTAGGTGGCCGGCGGCGTCACGGCCAGCGTAGTGGCCGTAAGCGGGAGCTTGGTGAGGTCGATGGCGTAGATGGCCCGCATCGTGGCCGAGGCATTGGTGGCCCCCGCGCTGCTGCCGCCCCGCGTGAGGTACATGATGCCGCTCGGGCTCACGTCGCCCACCACGGCGGCGGTCACGTCGTTCGTCAGGCCGCTTACCGAGTATATCGTGGCCGAGTAGTCGCTACCCACGCGCACTACCTGGCTGGTATTCGTGCGCTGGCCCCAGATGTAGTTATCCAGCTGGTTGTAGCCGAAGGCATTGAGCTTCTGATTGCCCTGCGCCGCCGGAATAATGGGGGTGCTAGCCGGCGTGGAAGTGCCGGAGGACAAGTCAATTTCAACTGCCGTAGTGGCATCGCCCTGAAAGAGATACGACTTACCGGCCGTGCAGGCAAACGGTGTTTGGGCCTGGGCCGCCGGCGCCCCACCCAGCAGCGCCAAGGCTAGCCCACACCCGCCAGCGTATAAAGAGGGGGCCAAAACCGGCAGTTTAGACAGTAAATAGGAAAGCATAAAATTGATTTTTAACGTGTTATGAGCGAGAACGAGGTAGCCTGGCGCAGAGCTTTAAAAAGCAAAAGCACTGGAGGAGGACTTGGATAAGCCCTCCTCCAGTGCTCTCAGGGTGCTCTCAGGGAATAGCCCTCAAAAGTAGGCTAGCCTCAGAAGCGGAAACCTTCTAAATAGCTGGGCGCCCTGCCTGGGCCGTCGAACACCGGCAGTTCCTCTCCCTAGCGCCCGTAGCTCCGGCGGCTCAGCGGGTTTTTGCGGCCCCGTCGGGGCTAGCGGCTGCACAAGCCCGCGCCCAAACCTGGGAAGCGGTGCAGGTATGCCGGGCAACAAAAAGGCCCGCCGGGTGGGGCGGGCCTGGAATTAGGCGGGTGGCGTATCAGCCTCGGCTAGCTTGGCAGCGATGAAGTCATAGACTTTGTTGGCTAGCTGGTAGTTGATTTCGTGGATTTGCTCAGATTCGATAAATTGACTGTAAGTAGAAGAAAAGACTTGCTGAGTATTTCCGGAATTATTCGCGAGGTAAATAGCAAATGTTACTTCAAATTCTCGGTCTTTGAAAAAAAAAGTTAGGTTTGCTCTCTGACCAAAAGTGCTTTTAATGCCTCTAAAGTTATCCCATTCAAAATAGAGTCCAGCATTTTTTAGTAAGTCTAGATTATCGAAGCTTCTGAAGCGTTGATTAGCCAAATCGATTGCTGTATCCCAGTCTTTAGATGGGCGAAGGATTGCAGTGTTTGTTTGATTTAGATAATGACAGTAGAATTCAACTGTTGACGTCTGAAAAAAACCATTGAATTTTTCTGCCAGAGCTCCAAAATCAAGGAGCCAAAATTGTATTAAGGAGTTGTATAAACTAGCTTGAGTTTTGATATTCCAAGTTGCTTCCTCGAATTTATCCTGAGTTAGCACCTGCTTCTTCAGCAGCGCCAGCTTCTTATCTAAGTCACTCGGCTCGTCAACAGATTCTCCCTTTGCCGCCCGAATCATCAGCCGCAGCGAGGCTTCCACGTTTTCGATAATGAAGCGTAGAAACGGTTCCGGCTCGCCCGCGTCGGCTTCGGCGAGGGCGGCGAGGTAGCGGTTGCGGGTGGTTTCGTCGGCTTTGATAACGGTGATGGGGTAGCCGTGCCGCATCAGAATCAGGTTCATCAGCAGGCGCGACATACGGCCGTTGCCATCATCAAACGGGTGGATGCTGACGAAGCGATGATGAAACTCCGCCGCTAGGGCTACCGGGTGTAGTGTAGGTGCTTCGGCCTCCTGGCGATACCAGATGAGGAGGTCATTCATCCGGGCCGGGGTTTCCTCGGGGCTAGCGAAGTAGAAGGTTTCGCCGGTGGCCGTGCGCACGTTGTTGCTGCTCGTCTTGTACTGGCCGGGCACGATGCGCTGGCGCGTGGGCTGGCCAGTGGCCGTGTAGGCCGGCTTGTAATGCTCGTCGCCCAGCAGCACCTGGTGCATCTCGCGGATGAACTGCTCGGTGAGGGGCCGGTCGTCGTGCACAATTTCTTCGAGCCCGCGCACCGCCTCATCGTGGCCCTTGATGTCGAGGTGGTCGCGTAGGGGCTTGCCCTCGGCCGTGAGGCCGTGCAGTAGCAGCGAGCGGGTTTCGCCCAGCGTGAGCGAGTTGCCCTCAATGGCGTTGGAGTGGTAATTCCAGTCGAGCCGAAACTTTTGCAGCACCCGCTGTTCCTGCTCGGGGGCGAGGGGGCGCAGGGCATCCAACTCCGCCCTGAGGCGGTCGAGGTCGGCAAAAAGAGGCATGAGTATGGTGCGAAGAAGCGTATAAAAAAGGCCCGCTTTAGTAAGCGGGCCAAGAAAGTTAGGGCTGGTTAAGCTACAGTTCGGAGTAACAGAGCATAAACATGCCCACTCACCCTAGTGCTTCTTCAGCAGCCGTGGCACACTGCGCAGCAGCAGCCAGGCAATGGCGCCGCTCACTGCCACCAGCGGCACCACCGACGACCGGATGGGCCGAAAGCGGCTGCGGCCCCCACGCAGCTCGATGTAGCCCACGGGTGTAAGCGACACGCCCGCCCCAGCGCCCAGGCCGCCGCCGGTGGATTTGCCTTCTTTCGTGCCGCTACCCCCGCCGCCGCCGAAGCCGTAGATGGCCTTAGCCACCGGAATAACCGTGACACCGTCGCGCTCGACGGGCGTGCCGTACACGGCCTGGGCCGTAGCGGAGGTGGTGAGCTGTTGGCTCAGGCGCTCAAGCAGGGTAGCGGCCGGAGTTTCGGCGGCAGAGGGATTTTCCATGAGGGGCGAAGAAAAATAGTGACAGACTAGAGCTTGCCCAGAATCTCCAGCGCGGCCTTGGCGATGACCGTGCCGGGGCCGTAGATGCCGGCCACGCCCGCCTCGTAGAGCTGCTGGTAGTCCTGGGGCGGAATGACGCCGCCCGCAATGACGAGGATGTCGGGGCGGCCTTCCTGCTCCAGCTCCAGGATGAGCTGGGGCAGCAGCGTGTTGTGGCCGGCGGCCAGGCTGCTCACGCCCACCACGTGCACATCGTTGTCGACGGCCTGGCGGGCTACCTCGGCGGGGGTTTGGAAGAGGGGCGCCAGGTCCACGTCGAAGCCTACGTCGGCGAAGGAGGTGGCGATAATTTTGGCACCGCGGTCGTGGCCGTCCTGGCCCATTTTGGCCACTAGCATGCGGGGGCGGCGGCCTTCGCGGGCGGCAAAATCCTCGGCGGCGCGGCGGGCCTGGGCAAAGTCGGCGTTGTCATTCATGCCCTGCTGATAGATGCCCTGCACGGTGCGGCTGGTAGCCTGGTGGCGGCCCCAGGCCGCTTCGAGCGCGTCGGAAATTTCGCCGAGGGTGGCGCGGGCGCGGGCGGCGGTCACGGCCAGGGCCAGTAGGTTTTGGGTAGTGTCGGTGGCGCCGGCCGTAATGGCCGCCAGGGCCGCCTGCACCGCCTCATTATCGCGCTCGGCGCGGATTTTTCTCAGGCGGGCTACCTGGCTTTCGCGCACCGCGTCGTTATCGATTTGCAGCACGTCGAGCGGGGCCTCGCCCTCGGGCGCCAGGTACTTATTCACGCCCACAATCACCTCCTGGCCGGTGTCGATGCGCGACTGCTTGCGGGCGGCAGCCTCCTCGATGCGGAGCTTGGGTAGGCCGGTTTCGATGGCCGCGGCCATGCCGCCGAGGGCCTCGACCTCCTCCATCAGGACCCAGGCCTGGTTGGCGAGGTCAGCGGTGAGGCTCTCCACGTAGTACGAGCCGCCCCAGGGGTCCACCACCTTGGTGATGTCGGTTTCGTGCTGGAGGTAGAGCTGCGTATTGCGGGCGATGCGGGCCGAGAAGTCGGTGGGCAAGGCTAGCGCCTCATCCAGTGCGTTGGTGTGCAGGCTCTGGGTACCGCCGAGGGCGGCGGCCATCGCCTCCACGGTGGTGCGGGCCACGTTGTTGAAGGGGTCCTGGGCGGTGAGCGAGTAGCCCGAAGTCTGGCAGTGGGTGCGCAGGGCCAGGCTTTTATCGCTCGTCGGGTTGAACTGCTTGAGGAGTTTAGCCCACAGCAGGCGACCGGCGCGTAGCTTGGCAATTTCCAGAAAGTGGTTCATGCCGATGCCCCAGAAAAAGGAGAGGCGCGGGGCAAAATCGTCAATCTTCAAGCCCGCCGCCAGCCCGGCGCGCACGTACTGCAAGCCGTCGGCCAGGGTATAAGCCAGCTCCAGCTCGGCGGTGGCGCCGGCCTCGTGCATGTGGTAGCCCGAGATGCTGATGCTGTTGAACTTGGGCATGTGCTGCGCCGTGTAGGCGAAGATGTCGGCAATGAGCCGCATGCTCGGCGTGGGCGGGTAGATGTAGGTGTTGCGCACCATAAACTCCTTCAGAATATCGTTCTGAATGGTGCCCGTGAGCGTTGAGGGCGACACGCCCTGCTCCTCGGCCGCCACAATGAAGAAGGCCAGCACCGGCAGCACGGCCCCGTTCATGGTCATGCTCACCGACATCTCGCCCAGCGGAATCTGGTCGAACAGGATTTTCATATCCTCCACCGAGTCGATGGCCACGCCGGCCTTGCCCACGTCGCCTACCACGCGCGGGTGGTCCGAGTCGTAGCCCCGGTGCGTAGCCAGGTCGAAGGCCACGCTCAGGCCCTTCTGCCCACCGGCCAGGTTGCGCCGGTAAAAAGCGTTCGATTCCTCGGCCGTGGAGAAGCCCGCGTACTGGCGCACGGTCCAGGGCGAGCGCACGTACATACTGGCGTAGGGCCCGCGCAGGTAGGGCGCAATGCCCGCGCCGAAGCCCACGTGCGGCAGGTGCGCCACATCGGCGGCGGTGTACACGGCCGGGCCGGCGCTGGGGTAGTCGGTGGGCTTGGCCGGCGTCGGCAGGCTAGCGGCGTCGTAGGCGATAGTGGAAAAGTCGGGGCGGGAACTCATAACAGGAGATTACTTGATTTTTAAAGCTAAAAGCTCGTCGGCAGCTTCATCGGTAAGTGGTGCAGTCATTAGCACCAGTCCTCTTTGAAGCTTAGTCCACTCGATACGACGCTTACTTGCACGATACCACTTTTGGGCAGCTACCAAGCCTTTATCAGTGAGCTGTGGAACACCCGACCAGTCAGTAGGCGGAAAAAAATCCTGGCCGCTCAATAAATCCACGACATAGGCAAACCCAGCTTCGTTGCTACTGAGCGGCTGCTGGTTATCAATCCTTTCTTGAAAAGAGAGAAAATTGGCGCGAAACGTTGAGTCAACGCTTTCTTCCGGTTTGAGCACTTGGCTAGGTTGCTGCAACTGCTGGGCCGCAACTGGCTGATTGGGTGCCAGTAGTAAAGCCCCAATCAAGATGGCTAAGAAAACTTTTGACATGGCCAAGTGAGTTAGCGTCTACCGCCCTTGCAGCCTAGCCAGCACTTCCTCGGTCCGGTGGCCTTCCACTACAAATTCCTTGAACCCAAACACCCGCACAGCCTCCAGCAGCGTGGCCAGGTCGGAGGTAATGAGCGAGGGCACATCGAAGGTGTGGCCCACCGGCACCTGCTGCACCACCCGCGCCAGGTGGTCGAACTGCTCGGGCCGGGCATACATGAGCGTGGCTTCCTCGGGCTTAGAAAAGAGCACCGAGTACGACTCGGGGGCGATGTCGGAGGGCGCCGGGGCGTCGGTGCGCTCGCTAGGGTGCAGCAGGTGCCAGAAGGCATCGGCAATGTCCTCGTTCACGCGGACGCCGCCCAGCAGCACCAGCGTCGCCTGCTTGTCCTGGTTGGCGCGGCGCTCGAAGTGCAGGGCGGTGGCTAGCCGCAGCACCTCGCTAGGGTAGGTGGCGCGGGTGGTGTCGAAGTCGCGTGAGCGCAGCAGTTGCTTGGGCTGGAAGTCGAACTTCTCGTTTGGGTTCTGAAAGCGGTTGGTGCCCACCACCACATCCTGGCCGGTGGCAATGCGCTTAAACTTGTCGAGACCAGCCTTGCTCACTGCCTCCAGGGCGCGGGCGCGAACCTGCAACATGCCGCCCTGCGCTTCGAGGGCCTGAAACTCGACCCAGGCGGCGCGGGCCAGCTCATCGGTCAGGGTTTCGAGAAAGTAGGAGCCGGCGGCCGGGTCGGCCACCCAGTCGAGGTGGGCCTCATCCTTGAGAATAACCGGCAGGTTGCGGGCTAGCCGGGCGCTGAACTCGTTGGGCGCCTGGTACAAGCAGTCGAAGGCCGCCACCTGAATGGAATCGGCCCCGCCGAGCACAGCGCTCATGGCCTCGGTGGTGTGGCGCAGCAGGTTGGTGTGCGGGTCGAGGGTGGTTTGCGTCCAGGTCGAGGTAGTGGCGTGAATGGGCAGCCTGGCCGCGCCCGCCGCCGGCAGCCCAAAGCCGTGCAGTAGCGTGGCCCACAGCCGGCGCGCCGCCCGCAGCCGGGCCAGCTCGGGAAAGTAGCTGGGCCCGATGGCAAAATCGAGGTGAATGGCCCGCGCTACCTCGGCCGCCGACAGGCCGCTGGCCTCGTCGGGCAGCTCGGCTAGCATGGCGGCGGCGGTGCCCAAGCTAAAAGCCAGCTGCTGGGTGAGCGTGGCCCCGCGGTTGCCAAAAAAGGTCCCGTTCACCGCCAGCGCCGAAAAACCGGGCCACTCGCGGGCCAGCGCCAGGCAGCGCCGCAGCGTGGCCCGGAAGGGCAGCAGCTCGGCGCCTTCGGGCACGGTGGTGGGCGCAAACCGCAAAAAGCCGCGCAGCGGCTGGCCGTTGGCGGCCGTGGCCAGGCGCTCCAGCAACTGCTCGGGGCCTTGCAACACGGTGTAGCCGACCCAGGTGGTGGCCAGCGGCAGGCGCTCGGCCAGCTCGGCCACGGCAAAGGCGGCCGGGTCGGTACTCAATATAAAGTGCAGGCCCTCGGCCCCGCGGGCCAGCGCATCGGCGCCCTGCTCTATCTGGAGGCGGCCGTCGGTGCCAGCGGGCACGGTTAGGGCCACCACGTTGCGGCAGGGGGCGGGGCGGGGCGGCAGCGGGGCGGGTGCGCCGCCCAGTGCCACTAGGGCTTCGCGGTGGTAAAAAGGCTCGGCCACCAGGCCGTCGGGCAGCGCCCAGCGCAGGCTGGCGGGGTCGGCCCCCTTCGCCTCGCGGGCTAGCTGGGCCTGCCACTGGGTGGTGCTGACGGGCGCAAACTCGGGAAAAGAAACGGGCGGGGTGGGCGGTAAGGAAGAGTCAGTCATACTTTTTTTGCGCAAACGCCACGGCGGCGTAGCCAGTCCACGCGGCCTGCAAGATACCGCCCCGCCCGGGATAGGTTTTAAAAATAAATAAAACAAGATTTTTTAGTAATAAAATATTTTTATAAAATAAAATTGTACGTTAACAGCACTACAGCCCGAAACGGCCGCTTTACCTTTGACGAAATTTGGCTGGCTGAGAAAAATCGGGTAAAGCTGCCATAAGCACCACTCGCCCGCCGAATACTTACGGGAAGTACCCTGGTCGGCCAGCAAGACCACTTACAGATATTTTTCTCTTGAATATTTTCTTATGATGCATCGCTTACTCACCGGGTGTTCGCTTTTTCTGGGATTACTCATGCTGGCCCCGCAGGCGTGGGGGCAGGGCACTTACCGGCCCGGCTACATTGTGCAGCCAACCGGCGATACCATCCGGGGCGAGCTACAGGTGCGCAGCGCCATTCGGAGTGCACAAGTGTGTCGTTTTCGGGCCGCGGCCACGGGCCCTGCCGTCGATTACCAGCCCACGCAGCTGCGGGCCTACGGCCTGAATGGAATGGCCGCCTACCGGTCCCAACTCGT
This sequence comes from Janthinobacterium lividum, assembly GCA_050954765.1. Taxonomy (GTDB): domain Bacteria; phylum Bacteroidota; class Bacteroidia; order Cytophagales; family Hymenobacteraceae; genus Hymenobacter. The sequence goes on from JBPBQJ010000018.1 coordinate 38,793, forward strand.
GCCCGGGCGCGGGGCTGATGCTGATAATATGTTATTTGTCAAATTATTAGTAATTGGGCGAGCTAACCTTTACACCTATCAGGATAGGGAAGATGTATCGCGCTACTACCTGGCAATGGGCACCGACACGTTGCAAACGCTGCGTAGCTTTCGGGTACAGAAAATTATTAACAATGAGGAGTATTTTGAAGAGCAATCGCCCTTCCGCACGGTGCTGGCCAAGGCCCTGAGTGCCTGCCCATCGGTACAATACCTGATACCCCAGCTGGCCCTAGCGGAGAAAGACCTCACCAAGCTGGTAACCCGCTACAACGAGTGCCTGGATGGGCCCACCGCCCAGGTGAAGCTGCCGCGCCAGCGTGCCCGGCTGAGCGTGGGTATAGCAGGAGGGCTGGATGCAACGAAAGTGAACTTCTCGTCGACGATAAGCAGGGTACGTGATGGCTCCTTTACCGCGACAAGCCCAGTGGCTGGCTTGTTTTTCAACCTGGTAAGCCCGTCTTTTAACCGCAACGTGGCCTTGCGGCTCGATGTGCTGTATGAAAAGATGCACTACGCCGATACCTACGTGGCCCGCAATGTGTCAACGGTGGAGGAGCGGTCGCAAGCATCGTTTGAGGTGAGCTACCTGCGGCTGCCGCTTCAGGTGCGCTATCACTTCAATACCGGGCGGTTTCGGCCCTTTTTGCAGGCCGGGGGCAGCATGAGTTTCCTGCTCTCGCACGCTTCGCAGCTGCAAACAGAATATACATCGGCCTCGGGCAGACCAATAGTGACCAACTACGGCTCCATATTTGATGACTTATTCGCCCGCAACGACTTTGGCCTGCTGGTTGGGGCCGGCCTTGCCACGCCGGGCGTAGCTGGCCACGCCATCAGCCTGGAAGTGCGCGGGGAGCGGAGCAGTGGATTTTTAAGAGAAGGAGTAGCCTCACCTGTGCTGCACCTGGGCGCGCTGGTCAGCATCAACCTGACCAAGTAGCGGGCCGCCGGCCAGCCAGCGCAGTAGCAGTGTGGCTGCGCTGGCTCGTCTCCTTGCCTGGCCAGCCTCGGGTAGTTCGCTTCGCTACCTTTGCCTAACCCGGCCACGCGTTCTGGCCGGGTTATTTTGTTACTACCATGCGTTTGAACCGTTCGGTAACCGCTAGCTTGCTCGTGTTGGCCCTCGCCACTGCCTGCCAGCGCGGTCCGCTGCAAGCCACGGCCCACCTGCCGGCCGCCACCAGCCAGCCCGTGGGCGCGGCCATCGTGCCCGATGCCGGCGCAGCCGACTACATCCGGCCCTTCCACGAGCAGGTCGAAAAGCAGATGCAGGTCGTCATCGGCACGGCCCCGGTGGCGCTGGGCAAGAACCCCGGCGAAAACCCCATCGTCAACTTCGTGGCCGACTTGCAGCGCACTGCCGCTAGCCGTGCCTTCAAAGGCGAAGTAATCGACTTGGGCGTGATGACCAACGGCGGCATGCGCAACTCGCTGCCCGCCGGCCCCATCACCATCGGCAACGCCTTCGAGCTCATGCCTTTTGAGAACGAGCTGGTGGTGCTCAACGCCCCCGGCCCGGTGGTGCAGCAGCTCTTCGACTATTCGGCGCCCATCGGCATGGCCCTCTCGGGCGCTACCTACGCCGTAGGCCCCGATAAAAAGCCCCAGCAGATTCTCATCGGCGGCCTGCCCTTCGACCCCGCCAAAACCTACCGCATCGCGCTCTCCGACTACTTGGCCGGCGGCGGCGACCACATGGAGTTCCTCAAAGCCGCCCAGCTGCGCCACACCGGGCTGCTGCTGCGCACCGTTATCATCGACCATATCAAAGCCCTCACCGCCGCTGGCCAGCCCGTCGCGGCTAGGGTCGAGGGGCGGGTGAAGGCGTTGTAGTCGTTCAAGTAAAACGTCTGTCAGGCTGACGAAGGAAGCATCTTGCGCGCTTCGTTGAAAAGCTAGGCGGCCATGACAGGATGCTTCCTTCGTCAGCCTAACAGACGTATTTTTAAAGTAGTCAAAACTAAAAGTTATGCAGCGCCGCGACTTTCTTCAAAAATCCCTAGTTGGCACGGCCGGCCTCAGCCTGCTCGGCCCCAGCCTCGTGGCCAATGCCGCCGGCCGCTCGTCGCGGCTCGTTATTCTGCACACGAATGATATGCACTCGCGCATCGAGCCCTTTCCCGACAATGCCCCGCAGTGGGCCGGGCTAGGGGGCATGGCGCGCCGCGAGGCCCTCATCGACAGCATCCGCCGGCAGGAGCCCAACGTGCTGCTGCTCGACTCGGGCGACATCTGGCAGGGCACGCCGTACTTCAATTTCTTCTTCGGCGAAATCGAGTACAAGCTCATGAGCCGGATGAAATACGACGCCAGTACCTTCGGCAACCACGATTTTGACAACGGCCTCGAAGGCTTGCAGAAACAATTGCCCAACGCGGGCTTCCCGTTTCTGGTCGCCAACTACGACTTTTCGGGCACGCCGGTAGCCGGCAAATTCGCCCCGTACAAAGTTTTTGAGAAAGGTGGCGCCCGCATCGGGGTTTTTGGCCTGGGCATCGAATTGAAGGGCCTAGTGGCCGACAAAAACTTCGGCACCACCCAATACCTCGACCCCGTGACCGTGGCCAAGGCCCAGGTGCAGCAGCTGCGCGAGCACGAGCACTGCGACATGGTTATCTGCCTTTCGCACCTCGGCTACAAGTATGAGAGCGAGAAGCTTGACGACCGCAAGCTGGCCGCGCAGGTGGGCGGTATCGACCTCATTTTGGGCGGGCACACCCACACGTTCATGCCCGCGCCGGAGCCCATTACCGGGCCGGCCGGCCACGTTACGCTCATCAACCAGGTGGGCTGGTCGGGCATCAATCTGGGCCGCATCGACTACGAGTTGCGGCGCGGCGCCCAGCCAGTGCGCGCCACCGGCGCGCTGGTGCTGCCCGTGGGTGCCACCTGCTAGCCAGCCCATATAAGCAAGCATTTGGCGGCTTTTTTGTCTGCTGCTTTATGCGCAAATTTGTCCCCCCCAAGTCGGGCCGGTTTAGCATCGGCCCAACTTGGAGGGCTTTTTTTTCGTTGCGGGCGCTTCGCCCAAGCTCGTTTTTTCTCACCTCCATGTCGCAGGATTTCCGCACCGTTTGGGCCAGTTGCCTGCGTGTCATCCGCGCCGAGGTGGGCGAGCAAAGCTTCCGCACCTGGTTTGAGCCCATTGCGCCGGTCGAGCTGCAGGGAAAGGTGCTCACCATTCAGGTGCCGAGCGTGTACTTCTACGAGTTCCTCGAAGAGCACTACGTGGAGGAGCTCAAGCGCGCCATCTACCAGGAGCTAGGCCCCGAAGGCCGCCTCGAGTACAGCGTGGTCGTGGACCAGGGCAACGCCCAGGCCTCGGCCAAAACCATGCACCTGCCGCCCACCCGCAAGGCCGCCCCCAACAACGCCGCCCCGCCCGAGCGGTCCCAGTATGGCACCGCGCCCGGCGGTGTGCAGCCCCCTAGCCGGCCCACGCCGGCCGCCCGCCACCTCGTGCCCGGCGGCAACACCGCCACCGCCGCCCAGATGGCCGCTACCACGCTGCGCAACCCCTTCGACGCGGTGAAAACGATGGACCGCAACATCGTGCCCTCGCAGCTCAACACCACGTATACCTTTGATAACTACGTAGAAGGCGACTGCAACCGGCTAGCCCGCTCGGCCGGCCTCGCGGTGGCCAACAAGCCTGGCACCACTGCCTTCAACCCGCTGATGGTGTACGGTGGCGTGGGCCTGGGTAAAACGCACTTGGTGCAGGCCATCGGCAACCACATCAAGGCCACGAACACCGAGAAGTTCGTGCTCTACGTGTCGGCCGAGAAGTTCACCAACCAGTTTATCGAAAGCCTGCAACGCAACGCCGTGCAGGACTTCGCCAACTTCTACCTGCTCGTCGATGTGCTCATCCTCGACGACGTGCAGTTTCTGGCCAACAAGGGCAAGACCCAGGAGATGTTCTTCCACATCTTCAACCACTTGCACCAGGGTGGCCGCCAGATTGTGATGACCAGCGACCGCCCCCCGCGCGAGCTGCAAGGGCTGGAAGACCGCCTGCTCTCGCGCTTCAAGTGGGGCCTCACCGCCGATGTGCAGAGCCCCGACTTCGAGACGCGCATCGCCATCATCCAAAACAAGGCGCAGCAGGATGGCATGGAAATCACGCCGCAGGTGGTGGAGTACCTGGCCCACTCGGTGCCCACCAACGTGCGCGAGCTCGAAGGCGTGCTCACCACCCTGCTCGCCCAGAGCGTGCTCACGCGTCGCGACATCGACCTGGAGATGGCCAAAGGCGCGCTACGCCACATCATTGAGGAAGTGGAGGCCGAAGTCAACGTCGACTTCATCCAGAAAACGGTGGCCGATTATTTCAGCGTGCCGGTGGCCTTGCTGAAGGAAAAAACCCGCAAAAAGGAAATCGTGATGGCCCGCCAGGTGGCCATGTACTTCACCAAGGAGCACACCAACCACTCACTCAAAACCATCGGCTACCACTTCGGCGGCCGCGACCACGCCACGGTTATCCACTCGGTGCAAACGGTGTCGGATTTGATTGATTCTGACAAGAAATTTAAGGACCAGATAGTTGAGCTGCGCAAGAAATTCGTGCAGAAGTAGGTAAGTGGCAGTATCTCAATCCTACACAGGAGTGTCATGCTGAACTCGTCGAAGCATCTTGGTCGTACCGCTAGGGTTACTAACCTGATGATGAAAGCAAGATGCTTCGGCAAGCTCAGCATGACGAGCTTTTTATAGCGTTGTGTTAAACTAAACAGCCCTTACAAAATCTCTTTCGGGTAGCAGATATAAAACTTCTGCACTTTCTGGCTTAGCGCCCGGATATTAGGCAAATCCGAGGCCTCCACCACGTTCACGACCTTGCCGAGTTTGGTGAGAATATTGATGGTTTCGTGGCTAGCTGGGTCGTAGGCAGTGTTGCTGAGGCGGCCGGTTATCATGAGCTGGCTAGCCTCTTCGGGCGGCAGGCCGAAACGCTCGGCTATCAGTTCGACAATGCCGAGCTGAAAATCTTCGTCGTAGGGCTCGGGGCTGATGACGATTTTGAAGAGTTGCCGGTTGAGCAGGCTCTTCGCCAGGAAGCTCAGCACCTTGTCCTCGTGGCTCGTCCACTGCTTGATGGCCGCCCAGATATCAATATCGTCGAGTTGGGTAAAGTGATTGAGGATGTGCGCGTCCTGCTCAAACTCGGCCAGGGTTACGGCGCGGCCCAGGAAGTAGGTGAGGCAACTGCTGCCCGGCACGGGCACGCCGGAGCGCGCCAGGTCGCGGGCCCGCTGCATCACGCGAATCACCATCTGCTCGGCGCTCGTAACGGTCTTGTGCAGATACACTTGCCAGTACATGAGCCGGCGGCTTACTAGGAAATTCTCGACCGAATACACGGCTTTTTCTTCCAGTACCAGGCGCTCGTCTACCACTTGCAGCATCTTAATGAGGCGGTCGGCGCCGGGCCGGCCCTCCTGCACGCCGGTGTAGAACGAGTCGCGGTTAAGGTAGTCGAGCCGGTCCATATCCAATTGGGAGCTAACCAATTGATGAAAAAAATCGCGCCCGTAGCTGCCTTTAAACATCTCGATGGCCAGGGTCAGCTTGCTGGGAAACTGCTCATTCAGCTGCTCCATCAAAAACAACGAGAGCTGCTCGTGCGGCACATCCTGGAAAATACTGGTTTCCAGCGCGTGTGAGAGCGGGCCGTGGCCAATATCATGCAGCAGAATGGCAATCTGGGCGGCCTCGCCCTCAGCCGCCGATATATGCACGCCCTTGTCTTTGAGCGTGCGCAAGGCCAGCTGCATAAGGTGCATGGCCCCTAGCGCATGGTGAAAGCGCGTGTGCAACGCCCCCGGGTACACGAAGTTAGTGAGCCCCAGCTGCTGAATGCGGCGCAGCCGCTGAAAGTATGGGTGCTCGATGAGGTCGAACAGCAGCTCGGTAGGAACGGTGACGAACCCGTAGACCGGGTCGTTGAAAATCTTCTTTTTATTCATCGCAAATGGGCCGTGGCCCAGGTGGCTGGCTAGGGGCGCTGGCCGGTAGTTACGGCCGGTTGGCCGACTAAGCTGGGCCTGACAGGAACCCAAACCCCTGTTTTCCGGTAAAGCTACGGACGGCCTGCCCACGCCCCGCCATACTAGGGGTGGGCTAGCTGCCGTTAGAACCGCTACCGCTTACCCTATCCCCCGACGCGCGAAGCCCGCCTTTGCGCCCCTGCTTATGCAACGCTACTCCATTCTTTGGGCCGACGACGAAATTGACCTGCTCAAGCCGCACATCTTGTTTCTCAAGGAGAAAGGCTACGATGTAACCCCCGTAAACTCGGGCGCCGACGCCCTGGAAGAAGTGCAGGAAAATACCTACGACCTGGTTTTTCTGGACGAAAACATGCCCGGCCTCACTGGCCTCGAAACGCTCACCGAAATCAAGGTGGTGCGCCCCACGGTGCCCGTGGTGATGATTACCAAGAGCGAGGAAGAGCACATTATGGAGGGTGCTATTGGCGCCAAAATCGCCGATTACCTCATCAAGCCCGTCAACCCGAACCAGATTCTGCTGTCGGTGAAGAAAGTGCTGGACAACAAGCGCCTGGTGACGGAAGCTACCAATTCGGGCTACCAGCGCGATTTCCGCCAGCTTGGCATGCAGCTTTCCGACCGCCTCTCGCCCTCCGAGTGGGTGGATGTGTACAAAAAGCTGACCTACTGGGAGTTGGAAATCAACGAAACCGAGGGCAAGAGCATGGCCGAGGTTTTCAATATGCAAAAGGACGAAGCCAATACGTACTTCGGCCGCTTCATTATTGAGAACTACGAGGACTGGGTGAACGGCCGTGACAAGGACGCGCCGCTCATGTCGCACCAGTTGTTCAAGGAAAAAGTGTTTCCGCTGATGAAGCAGACGGGCGACACGCCGGTGTACTTTGTGCTCATCGACAACCTGCGCTACGACCAGTGGAAGGTGCTCGAACCCATTATTGCCGAGCTGTTTACGGTGGATAGTGAGGAGCTGTACTACAGCATTTTGCCGACCACCACAGCCTACGCCCGCAACTCGATTTTTGCGGGCATGATGCCCGGCGACATCCAGAAGAAATACCCCAACCTGTGGGTGTGGGACGAGGATGAAGAAGGCAAAAACCTGCACGAAGCCGAGTTCCTGGAAATCAACTTCCAGCGCAACAATCAGAAGGCCAAGCACAGCTACCACAAGATAACCAACTTGCAGGCCGGCAAGGACTTGCTGGGTAAGATGGCCAACCTGCACAACAACTACAAACTCAACGTCATCGTCTACAACTTCGTGGACATGCTTTCGCACGCCCGCACCGACATGGCGATGATACGCGAGCTAGCCGCCGACGAAAGCGCCTACCGCAGCCTCACGCGCTCGTGGTTTCTGCACTCGCCGCTCTACGAAATGCTGCAAACCATTTCGGAGAAAAAAGGCAAGCTCATCATCACGACCGACCACGGTACTATTCGGGTAAAGCGGCCGTATAAGATTGTGGGTGACCGCAATACGAACACCAACCTGCGCTACAAGCACGGCCGCAACCTGGGCTTCGACGAGAGCCGCGACATCTTCGTGGTGCGCAAGCCGGAGAGCATTTTCCTGCCCCGCGAAAACGTGAGCACGGCCTACGTCTTCACGCTCGGCGACTACTTCTTCGCCTACCCCAACAACTACAACTACTACGTGAACTACTACAAGGACACGTTCCAGCACGGCGGCGTTTCATTGGAGGAGTGCATCATTCCATATATCACGCTGAGCGCGAAGGGCTAGATAAGCCGATTACAACAAAAAAGGCCGGCTTATTCGCCGGCCTTTTTTGTTGTAATAAAAACAGCTCCATTCTTCCCGCGTCGGCCATAGCAAATACTCGCATTCTCGGGTTTGATAATCGTTGTGCTCGCTATACGTGCAGGATTGATATACTTTAGCTGCCACCAGCCTACGCGCCTCGCATCTACTATAAGTAACGGTTTATAATTTGGAGGCTTTGTTGGAGCATCATGAATGACCGATGTGTTAGAATTAACAGCTTTGTAATCAGAGGCTTGTATTGTGCAAAGCTCGTAGCGTAGACCAATGCAGGAAGTAGTTGCCAGGGCCACTGATAGGTATCCAATTGCGGCCAGTAAATAAAGTTTGCTCATCCGCTACAAGTTACCGCTAGGTTTTTTGCTTCTTCTTCTTGGCGGCCGGAAACAGCACGTTGTTCAAAATGAGCCGATACCCGGGCGAGTTGGGGTGCAGCGAGAGGTCGGTGGGTTCTTCGCCCACGAGGTGCTGGTAGTCCTCGGGGTCGTGGCCGCCGTAGAAGGTCCAAGTACCTTTGCCGAGGGTGCCGTGCATGTAGCGCACCTCGCCGTCTTGCTTGGTTTCGCCCATCACGATGACGTCGGGCTTGATGAGGCTTTTGCGGAAGGCTGTGGTCTGGCCCATAAAGCCGTGGATGGTTTTTTCGTGGTCCTGAGTCAGCATGGTCGGCACCGGGTCGTACTTGGCCGAGAAGGTAAAGAGCTGAAAATAATCATTTTGTTCATATAATCCGCGCTCGCCGGGCTGCATGTCGATGTTGGAATACTCGTACTGCATCGGGTTCATGTAGAGCTGGAAGTTCTGGAAGGCCAGCGTGCGGTTGAAGTTGAGCTTGTTCTGGGCATTGGGGTCGGCGGGGTCGCCGTCGTACATGCTTTCGACCATATCGACCCCTAGCCCGGCCAGGGCAATATCGTAGCTGTCGGTGGCCGAGCACATGGCAAACATAAAGCCGCCGCCCGCGATAAACTCCTGCATTTTCACGGCTTCGGCGGACTTCATCTCGCTCACTTTCTTGAAGTTGTTGCGCTTGGCGGCGCCTTCGGCCTCGCGCACCTGCTGTTGGTACCAGGGCGCGTAGCGGTAGGCCGAGAAAAACTTGCCGTACTCGCCGGTGAAGTCTTCATGGTGCAGGTGCAGCCAGTCGTATTTGGGTAGCACGCCCGAGAGCACCTCGTCGTCGTAAATCTTGTCGTAGGGAATCTCGGCGTAGGTGAGCACCATCGTCACGGCATCGTCCCAGGGCTGCTTGCCCTTGGGCGTGTACACCGCTATTTTAGGGACTTTCTCCAGCTTCATCACGTCCATGTTGGCGCTCGGGTCGGCTATCTGCTGCAAGATGCCAGTGTACTGCGCCTCCGAAATGGTCTGGAAGGTGATGCCGCGCACGGTCAGCTCGTTTTCCAGGGCCGGCTGCGCCTCGCAGGCAAATGAGCCGCCCTTATAATTGAGCAGCCAGTCGATTTCAATCTGCTTGCTCAACGCCCAATAACACAGGCCATAAGCTTTCAGACACTCCTTCTGGGTGTCGTCCATCGGGATGAAAATGTGGTTGGCGCGGGCCGCCAGGGTCGGGGCCAGCAACGCCGCTAGCAGGGCAAGACGCTTCAGCAACATACTTTTGAGGACTAAGGGGCTAGCCGCCCAACGGGGCGGCCGCAACCGTAGTTCAAGGTACGGCCGCTGCGCTACACAAAGCGACACCCCCCGGCCAACCCCCCAGCTAATTACCCACGCTCAAAAAACCGCCTAGCCAGCCCGGCGCAGCCGGGCGTATCTGCAAAATCCGTTAAATCCGTTAAATCTGCGATGAGTTTTCTAGAAAATATCCGCGAGGCGCTGCGCTCCATCTCCGGCAATCTGCTGCGCACTATTCTCACGGCCCTCATCGTGAGCATCGGGCTGATGGCCTTGGTAGGCATCCTCACGGCCATTGACGCCATGCGCAGCTCGCTGGGCGAAACCTTCGCTAGCCTCGGGGCCAATGCCTTCGAAATCAAGGCTAAAGGTTATAACAATCGGTTCCGGCGCGGCGGCGTGCAGGGCAAGCAGTACCCGCCGCTAAGCTACCTGCAAGCCACGCTCTATAAAAAGGAGCTGACCCGCCGCGAGCCGGGCACGGTGGTGGGGGTGTCGGCCTTCATCAGCGGGGCCACCGAAATAAAGGCCGGCGGCCAGAAAACCAACCCCAACATGCAGGTGGTGGCGGGCGACGAAAACTACCTGCGCATCCAGAGCTACGCCCTCACCCAGGGCCGCACCTTCTCGCCGGCCGAGCTCAATACCGGGGCCAACGTGGCCATCATCGGCCAGGAAATGAAGGATAAGCTTTTCCCACAGGCTAGCCCGGTGGGCAATTATATCTACGCCTTGGGCAAGCGCTTCCAGGTGGTGGGCCTACTCGAAAAAAGCGGCAGCACCATGGGCGGCGGGGGCGGCGCCGACCGCATGCTGCTGGTGCCCCTCGAAACCGGCAACCAGCTGCCCCGCAACGGCGCGCTGACCTACGACGTGAAGACAGCCACGCCCACCGCCGCCTCGCTCGCCTTTTTGCAGGGCCAGGCCACCGGTGTGATGCGCGCCGTGCGCAACGACCGCCTGGGCCAGGAAGACTCGTTCGACATCGAAAGCCCCGAGTCGCTGGCCGGCACCCTCGATTCGCTCACCGGCAAAATGCAGGTGGCGGGCGGCATCATCGCCTTTCTGGCCTTGCTAGGGGCTAGCATTGCGCTCATGAACATCATGCTGGTATCGGTGACGGAGCGCACCCGCGAAATTGGAATTCGCAAGGCGCTGGGCGCTACCGCGCGGCAGGTGCGGCTGCAATTCTTGCTCGAAGCCATCGTTATCTGCGTGCTGGGCGGCACGTTTGGCATCCTGCTAGGGGTGGCCGCCGGCAACGGCGTGGCGGTGCTGGCGGGCAGCAAATCGTTTCTGGTGCCCTGGGGCTGGGTAGGGGTGGGGCTCACCATCTGCATCTCGGTGGGCCTGCTGGCCGGCTCGTACCCGGCCGGTAAGGCCGCGGCCCTCGACCCCATCGACAGCCTGCGCTATGAGTAAGCCCGGCCGCCGGGTGCTACTAACGGCGGCCTGGGCATTGGGGCTAGCCGGGTGTAGCTCCTCCGCTACCCAGAATAGTGAAGAAGCGCCGCCGCGGTACACCCGCCACATTGCGGCCGCGGCGCAAGCGCAAACCAAGCAGACCGCGCCGCCCGGCGCGGCCCCCGCCACTGGCAGCGCGCAGGTAACCACGGTTACGGACCTGCCAGCGGCGCGCTTCGAAGTGCCCCAGGTGGTGCTGGCCGATGCCCTAGTTAGCCGCCGCATCAATACCAGCCTAACGCAGCTGCTGCTAACCGATTTTTTAGAGGATAGTAGCAGTTCGCCCGTGCCACATTCCCGCGCGCCGCGTAGCAGTTCTCCCGAGCACAACACCCGCCTCCTCACCGCGGCGCAGGCCATCGAGCGGGCCGCCGCCGAGTATGAGGCCAACGGCCAGGTCGGGGTGTTCGGCACCAGCTTTGAGGTGCTCTACAATCAACACAACGCGCTGTCGCTAGCCCTGACTACCGAGTATTCGGGCGCCTATCCGTGGTCTGCTACCCGGCACGCCACCTTCGACCTGCGCACCGGGCGCCGATTAGCCCTTGCTGACCTGCTCGCCGATACGCTGGCCCTGCGCCAGCGCTGGCACGCCCGTATCAATTCTCGCCTGGCCGCTTACCAGAAGGAAATAGCCCAGGACTATAAAAACGATGTCGATTCCTGGGCCACCGTGCGCGACTACACCGGCTGGAGCGATACTCTGCGGCAAGTGCGCCCCGCCCGCCGCCCGGCCCTGCGCGAGTTTGCGCTCACCAAGCGAGGGCTCGTACTGTATACTGGTTTCGAGTTTCCACACGTTGCCTTGGCCCTGGCGCCGCCACATGGGTACTTATTTGCCTATACGAGCCTCCGACCAAGACTCCCCTCAGCCAGCCTGCTGCCAGCTAAGCACTGAGGGACAGTAATTCCCGTCGGGGTTTATACATTTGCGAAACTTACCATTTGTGCAAATGCCTACTCCTGTTTCCATCGGCCAGCGATTTACCCAGCTTATTCAACATTTGGGTTTGAGTAAAAACGCCTTCGCGCAGTCGTTGGATAAGACAGCAACGGTCATTCAACATTTGGTAGATGAGCGCAATAAGCCGGGTTATGACCTATTGTGTAAGGTATTTGAAGTGTACCCAAATGTATCAAAAGACTGGTTGATGGAAGGCGCGGGCCCCATGCTGAAAACTGATGCTCCGTACGGGGCAACAGCCGCCGCCGCTCTGCCTGCCCTTGCGGTAGCACCCGCCAACGCTGATTTATTCGCTGCCCCGGCGCCCCTGGTTGCCGAGCCGATGCTACCCGTAGCGCCGCTAGCCCCTGCTCCCGCAGAAGCTGCTATCATTCCGCCGCCCGTCGTGGTCGCGCCAGTCCCCGTGGCGCCTGTGGTGGCTGCGACGCCCGCTCCCATGCCGCCTGTTGCAACGGCAACTGCACCACCCACCGTGGCCGCGCCTGACCCAGCCTACCTCACCGCCGCGCTCCAAACGCAGTACCTCCAGCACCAGCTAGCCCTAGCCGAGCAGCGCAATCAGCACCTGCTCGAGCAGCAGGCGCTCATGCAGCAGCTCGTGGCCGTGTTGCAGCGTTCTGCCTGAACCGCGAATTTGTCGGATTCTTCGGATTTTGAGGGTGCCGCAAACGCGGCCGTTCGACCACATTTGCGCTGCGTACCGGGCACAACTCCAAAAGCAACAAGCCCATCGTAGTGCGATAGGCTTGTTGCTTTTGGAGTAAGCTAATCGTCTTCAAAATCCGAGTAATCCACCGAATCCGATAAATCCGCGGTTCAGACAAACAGCCCGACTTCCTCCGCCTCCATCAGCCCCAGCGCATTGACCTGCGTGAGGCGTAGGGGCCGGATTTCACCCACCAGCAGCGGGTCATACTTGGCCCCCACCCGGATGTAGTTGGGCGTGTAGCCCTCCACGCGGCCGTCGGTCACGTCGTCTTCAAAGAGCACCTCGGTTTCGAAGCCCGCGTGTTGCTCGTAGAAAGCCCGCTTCTTCTTTTCCGACAGGCTGCGCAGCTGCGTGGTGCGCTCGGTGCGCACGCGCTCGGGCACGCGGCCGGCAAGGGTCGGGGCCAGCGTGTTGGCCCGCTCCGAATACGGAAATACGTGCAGATAGCTGATGGGTAGCTCGTTGAGAAACTGATAGGTTTCCAGAAAGTCGGCCTCCGTTTCGCCCGGAAAGCCCACAATTACATCAACCCCAATACCAGCGTGCGGCATCAGCTCCTTGATGCGCGCCACGCGCTCGGCGTACAAGGCCCGGCGGTAGCGGCGGCGCATGAGGCCCAGTATCTTATCCGAGCCGCTTTGCAGCGGCAGATGAAAGTGCGGCATAAAGCGCTGCGACGCTGCCACCGTCTGGATAATCTCGTCGGTGAGCAGGTTGGGCTCGCACGAGCTGATGCGGTAGCGGCGCATGCCTTCAACTTTATCCAAGGCTTCTACCAATTGGGTAAAGTTCTCGACACGCTCGCGGGTCGGGCCCTGAATGCCGAAGTCGCCCAGGTTCACGCCCGTCAGCACGACTTCCTGCACGCCCTGGCTAGCCAGCTTCTCCACTCGCGCCACCACCGAGGCCACGCTGCCCGAGCGGCTAGCCCCCCGCGCCAGCGGAATGGTGCAAAACGAGCACGAGTAGTCGCAGCCATCCTGCACCTTCAAAAACGTGCGCGTGCGCTCGCCCAGCGACTGCGCCGGGTGAAACTCGTGCGCCGCGCTGATGGGCGAGGCAAACACCCGGCCGGGCCCGGCCGCCGCGCCCGGCTCCGGCAATTCTAATTCGCTCAAAATCTCGGCCAGCCGAAATTTCTCGGCCGCGCCCAGCACCGCGCCCACGCCAGGGATAGTGGCAATTTCCTCGGGCTTGAGCTGGGCATAGCAGCCCACGATGGCCACGAAAGCATTGGGGTTGTGCTTGCGGGCCTGCTGCACCACGCGCCGGCACTTGCGGTCGGCGTGGTCGGTGACGGAGCAGGTATTCACGACGTACACGTCGGCGCCCTGCTCAAACTCAACGCGGCGCACGCCGCGCTCCTCAAACTGCCGGCCCAGGGCCGACGATTCGGAGAAATTGAGCTTGCAGCCCAGCGTATAAAAGGCAACGGTTTGAGGGGTCATAAGCCCACAAAGATACGGCCGCCGCGGCGGCCTAGGCCAGGCCCAGCAGCTCGCGGGCCGCCGCCAGCACCCGCGCCGGCGCAAGCTGGCTGATGTCGGGGTCCTGGGCGGGCGGGCTGAAATCGCCCTGGGCAAAGCGCGCCTCCTGGCTGGTCGGAAACAGGCAGCGGCACGGCGCCCGCAGCAGGGCCAGTGGGTAGGGGAAAAACTTGCCGTAGTTTTCGCCCATCAGCAGCACCAGGCAGGGCGTGCCGGCCTGGGCCGCCAGGTGCGCCGCCACCGTGTCGTTACTAATGAGCAGGCTAGCCCCCGCCACCAGCGCAGCCAGGCCCGGCAGGTCGGTCTGCCCGCAATGGTTGAGGAGTGGCACCGCTGCCCCGGCCGCCTGCTCAATCTGGCGGGCCAATGCAGCATCGGCCGGGCTGCCGGCCAGCACCAGCTGGTAGCGGTCGCCGGCCTCCTGGTGCAGCGCCTGGGCTAGCTGCGCAAAGTGCCCGGTGGGCCAGCGCTTCTGCTTGGCGCTGGCCCCCGGGAAGAGCACGATAGTAGGAGTAGCGGGCGCGGCGGCAGTTATTATGGCCGCCGGCAGGGCTAGCGGGGCGGCTTCCGTCGGCAAAAACTCCGCCGCCGACCCTAGCCAGTTTTCAAAAAACTCCCGGTTGCGGTCGTACTCAAACAGCACGGCGCGGGTGCTGGGCAGCAGCCGGGTGTAGCCCGCATCGAGCAGCGCAAACCACGGCCCCGTGCGGTGCTCGCCCTGGCTGGCCACCCGCACGGGCGCCTTCATAAAGCGAATGAAGTTTTCGACGGCCGCTTCGCGCACGTGCAGCGGGTAAATGACCTCACCGAAGCCCCGGGCGCCGACCTCGCGCAGGATAGCGGCCCGGTAAGCCAGGTCCATCATAAAACGGCCCGCCTGAAACGGAATGACTTCTTCGAATAAATCGCCGTCCCAGGTGCTGGCTAGGGGTGCCCACAGCTCATTGGCTAGCAAGGTGAGGCGCTGACCCCGGCGCCGTACCTCGGCGCTCAGGCGGCGCAGCCAGGGCCTATATAATAGGTAGTCGCCAATGGAATCGTTGCGCACCACCAGCACGCGGCCCGCATCGGGCGCGGCTTGGGTAGCCAGGGCCGCCGCGTCGGTGCGGCTCAAAGCCAGTAGCTGGCGCTGTTGTCGGCGCTGACGGCGAAACTGACGGAAGCGGGCGAGCAGGGTGGCTAGCATACCGCAAAGCTACTGGCTAGGGTCCGCTGGCGTCTATGGGGAGTGCGCCAAGGGGGGGCGGCAGACGCCCGCCAGCGCCCTCGTTTAAAAAACCGGCTCGTTGCTAACTTACAGCGGTCGCCCGGCTAGGGCGATATAGTAGCTAGGTCCTTAGTACTTTAGGTGAACCATTAGCTAGGGCTCGCAAAATGATTGATTGGATAATATGACCCCTTGACCGACTATTTCAAGCTGTTTGCCTAGGAAATGCACTAAATCGAGGGGGTATTTACGAAAAATTAGCATCTCTTTCGTATTTTTGCCATGAAATCAGATACCCACCCTCCATTTCATGGCTATTCTTCGTTTTAAAGCTCTTGAACTAGTTGACCAGCGCCAGGCGCTAACGGTAAAGCCCGTGGCTACTCGCCGTTCCGACTCATTTGGGCAAAATGTGTTCAACTTGGAAGCAATGCGGGCCAATATGCCCGGCGAATATTTCAAGAAGCTGCAAGGAGCTATCAAGCACAGCACGCCGGTCGAGCGCAATGTAGCCGATGCCGTTGCTTCAGCCATGAAAACCTGGGCCATGGCCAAGGGTGCCACGCACTATACGCACTGGTTTCAGCCCCTCACCGGTGCCACTGCCGAAAAGCACGACTCGTTTTTCGACCTGAACTCGGACGGCCGGCCGATTGAGAATTTTAAAGGCTCGGCCCTCGTGCAGCAGGAGCCCGATGCCTCGTCGTTCCCCAACGGCGGCATCCGCAACACTTTCGAGGCCCGCGGCTACACTGCCTGGGACCCCACCTCGCCCGCCTTCATCATCGAAACGGTAGGCGCCAAAACGCTGTGCATTCCCACGATTTTTGTGGCCTACACCGGCGAGGCGCTCGACTACAAAGCCCCGCTGCTCAAGTCGCTGGCCGTGCTCGAAAAAGCAGCCCTCGACGTGTGCCAGTACTTCGACAAAGACGTGCAGCGCGTGAATACCACGCTCGGCATCGAGCAAGAGTACTTCCTGGTTGATAAGGCGCTCTACGACGCTCGCCCCGACCTCGTGATGACCGGCCGCACCCTCTTCGGCCACGCGCCGGCCAAGGGCCAGCAGCTCGAAGACCACTACTTCGGCTCGATTCCGCCCCGCGTGCACGCCTTCATGTTTGACTTCGAGGAAGAAGCCAACGCCCTAGGTATTCCGCTGCGCACCCGCCACAACGAGGTGGCCCCCAACCAGTACGAGTGCGCCCCCACCTTCGAGGACGCCAACCTGGCCATCGACCACAACCAGCTCTTGATGGATGTGATGGACCGCGTGGCCCTGAAGCACAACTTCAAGGTGCTGCTGCACGAGAAGCCCTACGCCGGTGTCAACGGCTCGGGTAAGCATAACAACTGGGCTATGAGCACCGACACCGGTGTAAACCTGCTCGCCCCCGGCCGCCGCCCCAAGGAGAACCTGCAGTTCCTGGCCTTCTTCATTACCACGGTGAAGGCCGTGCACCGCTACGGCGACTTGCTGCGCGCCAGCATCGCCTCGGCTAGCAACGACCACCGCCTCGGCGCCAACGAAGCCCCACCGGCCATCATGTCGGTGTTCCTGGGCTCGATGCTCGACGGCGTGCTCGACGAGCTGGAGCGCACCGCTAAGCTGCCGCTTGATAAGGGCGACAACATTTACCTGAAGCTGGGCATCGATAAGATTCCGGCCATCCTGCTCGACAACACCGACCGCAACCGCACCTCGCCGTTTGCCTTCACCGGCAACAAGTTTGAGCTGCGCGCCGTAGGCTCCAGCGCCAACTGCTCGTCGGCCATGACCACGCTCAACGCCATCGTGGCCGACCAGCTCATTGACTTCAAAACGGAGGTCGACGAGTTAATTGCTCAGGGTAAGAAGAAGGAAGTGGCCATCGTGGATGTACTGCGCAATTACGTTATTACCTCGAAAGACATTCGCTTCGAAGGCAACGGCTACTCGGATGAGTGGAAGGACGAGGCTGCCCGCCGGGGCTTGGCCAACGTGCCGACTACCCCGCTGGCCCTTGACGCGATGACCCGCACCGATGCGGCCGAGCTGTTTGCCCGCCACGGCATTTTGTCGCACACCGAACTGCACGCCCGCCACGAGATTTTGCTGGAGGACTATACTAAGAAGATTCAGATTGAGAGCCGCGTACTCGGTGACCTAGCCGTAAACCACGTCATTCCGACCGCGCTAGCCTACCAAAACAAGCTGGTACAGAACGTGCGCGGCCTGCGCGACCTCGGCCTCGACGATGAAAACAGCGAGGTGACGGTAGAAATGATTAAATCCATCTCGCGCTACGTATCGACCATTAAAACGACGGTGGATGCGATGATTGAAGCCCGCAAGGTGGCCAACAAGATTGAAGATGCCCGCGAGCGTGCCATTGCGTACTGCGACGAGGTAAAGGAAAAATTCGCGGCTATTCGCCGCGCGGCCGACAAGCTCGAATTGCTTGTGGCTGATGAGGACTGGCCCCTGGTGAAGTACCGCGAACTTTTGTTCCGGCACTAGCCCTGGGTTGGAGCCACGGACCAGCGCTGGGTGGGAATTCTCGCTGCGTCCGGGTTTGGAAAGGGTCGTGCCGGGTGGCGCGGCCTTTTTTTATGCCTATACTTTTCTGACGCACTTAAAATGTCCTCACACTAGCGCCAGGGCACATGGACGATGTCAGGCTGCGTCAGGGTTTGCCAGCTTACGCGTGGGTTTGCCACCCTTTTCTGCCACCCTTTTTGAAGTGGGTGGCAGCCGGCGGGCCGTCTGCTCGTGCGAGGCCAGCAGTTCCTCTTCGTTAATGCCCAAATACTCGTTGAACTGAGCTTCGGTCTGGTGGCCGGTGGCCAGCATCACTAGAGCCTTGGGCACGCCCTGATACACCTTGAGCGTGGCGTAGGTCTTGCGCCCGATGTGCATGCCGAGCTTGAGGCGGGTGAGCCCGGCCAGGTGCGCCACGTGGGGCAGGTATAACCAAGGGTCGCGCACGAAGGGCAGGCAGGTGGCCAGCTGTAGCGGCGCGTACTTCGTGAGCAAGGCCACCGGCCGGAACACGTCGTCGTCGAGGTAGGGGATGAGGCCCGTAATGGTGGTCTTGTTGAGCAGCTTTTTAATCAGGCGCTGCTCTGGGTACACGTGCTGCCAGCCTAGCTCCTGGGCGTCGCCGTGGCGCAGGCTCGTGTAGGCGCAGAGCAGGAAAACGTCGCGGGTCCACTCGGCGCGCTGCACGTGGTCGGCGGTGGTCAGCGCCCCGCGCCCGCCCCGGCCCGCGCGCGCGGGCGGCTCGGGGAACACGCCGGCCAGGTACGCCAGCACGCCTGAGGCCGTGAAATCGATAGCGGCCACGCGCAGCAGCTCGGCCTGGGTCAGCGCATCGATGCCCACGTAGCTGGGAGCCAGGCGCAGGGTCTTGCGAAACTTGGGCGGCACGGGCAAGTCCTGGCCCTCGGCCCAGAATAGGAAGGAGCGCAGGCGCTTGACGTAGGTGTTGAAGGTGCGCGGGCTGCGGCCGGCTACGCCCAGCATGTAGTTACGCAGGTTGTCGTAGAAGCCCTTGTTCAAACCCTCGAAGCTGACTTCCACCTTATAGTGGGCCGCCATGGCCGCCAGCTCGCGGCCCACGGCCTCGTGGGTCCAGATGGTGTCGCGGCTGAGCAGGCGCCCGGTGCGCACCGAGACCTTCTGCTTTTCCTCCTCCACCCAGCGGGCGTAGTGGGCAAAGAAGCCCAGCGGCGCCGCGGCCGGCGGGGCGGGCAGTGGCGCCCGGCCGGCGCGGGTAGCGAGTAGGGCCTGGTAGCGTCGCTCGAGCTCGTCGCGCAGGGTGTCTTTGGGTAGGGGCAGGCCCAGGCGCGCGGCTTCGTGGTGCATCGCCTGGGCCAGGTCCGTGTAGTCGTCGAGCACCTGGTTGATGTCGTCGGCGTAGGTATCAGGCTTGTTCTTGACCCGGCTGCGGCGGGCGTCCCAGTCCTTGGGGTGGCACTTCTGGCCCGTGCCCAGGCGCAGGCGCTGGCCGGCCCAGCAGAGGGTGAGCTGGATGCGGGCCAGGCCGCTTTTACCGGCCCGCTCAGTTAGGAGTTGGCGGGTTACTTCAATAGGGTGGTAAAGTAAGTAGGTAAGTGTTCAAACCTCATAATCACGAACCACTCTTATTACTTACCACTTATGACTTATAGCTTTCCAGCTGGATAATGTTGGCGCCGCTTAGTTCATCAAAAGACTGGCCTGCGATAATTACTTGTAAACGTACGGGTGACTTATCGCATAATTCTATGAATGGCTGAACTAAATAGTTCTCAGCTTTTCTTAAAAAATCACCATCCGGTAATGTTGCTGGAAAATCCATGACTAATAAACCTGGATAGTGATAATTGCCTTTGCCTGTTATACTTAGTAATCCATAATGGTATGCAAATAAGAAGTATAATTTCGTTGTTCCTCCTGGTGAGAACCACTTGGTTTTGCCAATATAGAAATCGAATCCTTTCTCGTTAATAAGTAATTGAATGCGCCCCTGTTGGTTCCACCTGGAAGGACGGTCCTTTGCAATAGCATTTATATACTCCATCATGCCATCAGCTATATCCTCTGAAGATTTTTCGAAATTTGGCGAACCGAGACGCGCAACATCCTTCTCTAAATCAGTTACTTGGCTCTGTAATATGCTGATTTGTGCGCTTAGTTGATTTTTGATTTCGAGGCTTTTTTCAATGCGACGATAGTTTTCAATCTGCTCAAGCAGACGACCGCGTTCCTGGTCGATACTGCCGAGGCGAGCATCGACTAAGCCAGCAAGTTTTTGCCGAATAGGAGCGAGGTCGCGGTCTATACGACCTAATTCATTACGTAGGCGGTAGAGCCGAGTATCTAACTCCTGTTTTCCATACTGCATTTTCACTAATACCTCATTCAGTTCTTTTTGCTCTGCTTGAACTTGGTTAATCTCAAAATCTAATCGATTAGTTTCATTCTCCGGCTCTTCCGTAGGTAAATGTTGATGACAGACGAAACAGTGATTAGGGTCCGTATGAGTATCATGTACAGGTTGGTCGCAAGCAGGGCAGTGGGTTACTTTTAAATCAGCAAACAAGCCACCTGTGGTTTTAACGCGGGTTAAGCGTTCTAACTCAGCCATAGAAGAGGCTAGAAGTGATTCATATTTTTTGGTGCGCTGGGTGTGCTGCTCACGCTCGATTTGCAACTTTTCCAGTGCCCCTAGCATAGTTGCTCGCTCTTGCGACAGTACTACTTCTCGAGATTTATTTATGTCACCATCAACGGTTTCTATTACGCTAGAAGCTGCCCCAGTAATGACCGCATTTCGCTCTTGAAGTAAGGCAAGCGAGCGCGCTTCTAAGGTTTTAATGCGCTCACTAGTTACATTATTAGTAGCGTACACTAAGTTTTCGCCTCCATCATAGTTAAAGCCTCGTACTATTTTGTCAAGTGTAGTTTCGTATTGCTCCTTTTCTGTTTCTGCCTTAAAAAGCTCTCGTTTTTTTTCGAGTAACTTTTCATTTTCAATAGGAAAAATTTTATTAGCTAAGTCTAAGAATTGAGTTAATACGGCGTATTGTTCGTTAGGAAGTTGCCTGTCTGCTAAATCATTCCAGAATCGCTCTTGGCGATAGATATGCCGTAGCATCATCCGAAAACTTATATCTAAAACAGAATTTTTAGCATAAGGATTGCCCTGAACAAAGCGACTAGTAGGTATTTGAAGTTTCTCTAAAATAAATTGAGAAAACTCCTTTGTGTCCATTGCTTTACCATCTAGTAGAGTTTTAGAAGATACACCCTGCTCTTTCCATCTGCGTTCTAGAACATACTCAGTATCTGCAATCTCAATAATTGCCGTTAGAGATACATAGATGTTAGAAATCTTAGTGCCACCTACGTCTTGTTTCTCGAAGAAAGCTTTGTCAGCTGAACTGTCATCGCCTAGTACGTAATCAAGCATAGCCAGCCATACGGTCTTGCCACTGTTAGTAGGACCGACAATAATATTGACACCCTCAGTAAATTCTAAGGTTTCAACTTCCCCAGTAGTATTAGTACGAGATATTTGCCGGATGAATAGCGTATTGCTCATGTTAGCCGATAGGTGTGTTCAGTTTCTTATCTGCTACTTCTTCTTCAAAAAGCTGATAAACAAGGTCTTTCAAGTACGTGCCGGTTTTGCCGCCGAGTACTCGTTTGACATCTTTCATTCTTTCGGACAGGGCTCCGAAGGATGCATCTTTGTTTAGAATTTTACTTATTTCCACTCCTTTTGCTGTCAGAGAGAAGTTGTAAGCATTCCCAACCTTTGTTATCTCTAGTAATCCACGCGCTTCCAAATAAGGTAGCACTTGGTAATAGCGCTTATCCCAGGGGCCATAGTGGAAGCGAATCATTTTAGATTCAGGTGCTGTATCATCCTGCCTAACTACTGCTTTTAGGTAAGAGGCTGCCCGTTGAAAAAAGGCAGGGTAGCGTACGAAAAAATCAAGCTTAGCTAGCTTTGTCAGGCCTTCTATGCGGTAGGTGCCATCCTCCCGAGTACGGACTCCGCAGAGCATGACTAATAGCAGCAACCGCGAGGCATGAAATTCAATCATGTCGTCGGCTACCAGAGTCCGGCCAATGGAAAGCTTGCCGATGGTTTTGAGTGATTGCATAGCTCCGTTATTAACTAAGGGTTTTGAAACGGAGTGCGCAGCGCTCAACTATCTCGTAGACATAACCTTCTGCTAGGCTATCAGGAATCTTGACTACGCCATCTTCATCGACAAATCGCTGTTGGTTTAGAATGGATGTGGCCTCATTCAAGCAGGCTTCATAAAAGTCCAGTGGTGGTTGCTCGGTACGAGGATTAAGCTGCTTGCGCTGCAAAGATGAAACCTTGCCCAGGATTATTGCCTCCATTGCCCGCAAGTCTTTCTGTTCGCAGAAGTCATTGTCGCGGCGCTCAGCGTTGTAGAGGAGGCGAGTTTCTCGCGCCAACTCTATTCCAGCATCTGGGATACCTATCTCCCGCAGTTTCGAACCTAGCTTGTCCTTTGGGTCGGGGGCCTGGCCTACACTTGCGGCCTTGTCGCGAAGCCAATCTATACAGTCTTGCTTCTTTATCTTGAAAACGTCGCGGTCGGCGTAGGGGTCTTTTATGGACGCATCGGCGACCTTACGTAGTAGTAAATCATACAGAGTGAGGCGGTGTTCGGGATATAGAGTAAAACCGAACTGCTTCAATACCTGCTCCAGTGTAATTAGGTTAACTGCCTCGACGCCGGCTAGCGTACTCTCACCGGTTTCCCACACACAGTTATCAATCCAGTGCGCTAAGGCTTGCTCTGCCGGTGGATTTAGGAGCTTGCTATAGTACTGTTGAATTTCAACAAGTGCGCTTTGCAAAGCAGCCACGGCTTGTCCGCGCTCAGGAGTGCCTAATAGAAATCGTAAGCCTGCTAATTCAGAGCAGGGATTAAAAGCTGTTATTAGCCGAAATGTGCCCGGCTCCTTGTACTTATTGTGAGCTAGCGATTTCTCTAATAAAGAGGCTTTTCCGCTTTCACGATTTTTGATTGTGGCAAATGTCAGGGGACTATTGTAAAACTTGACTTGGATAAATTCATACCCGATAGCGCCCCCTCCAATATCCCATTTAAGCGTAATATCATCGTGGCTCTCAAACCAAACTTCCAACAGCGCGAGGTTTGTGAGCATGCGTAGGCAGTAGCGTGCGCCGACATGGTCTTGGTATTCGAAGCCACGGCGTGCGTTCCTGCCACTTTGGTCAGCTAACGGTTCGTCGTGGATAGAGAGGCTCATTTACTAATTCGGGCAAGTATATCCGCTGCGTGGAGGCAGAAGCAAGGCGTCTTAGGCGAGAAATGCAAAGAACTGGTAAATATACTGTACTGTACTAGATATGCATAGCAGTTCAGCTAAAACAGGTATTTATACCTGTGTTGAAATCTGTTACAGATTTTGCCATTATAACAACATGCCCCTGCCAGTACTGGCAGGGGCATGTTGTTATAATGGCTATAATGGCACTTAATAGTTAACCTGAGCTACTACAAACGTAACGTTGTCCTTTAGTTTAGAACTTAGCAGCTTGTTAATTAAGCTCTTTGCAAAATCATTAATGTCTGGAGTAGCCAAAGATATATCACGAATCATCGCCTTTTTGATGATATTGTGTACTCCATCTGTTGTTAGTATTATACGGTCACCCGCAAGGAGCTTAAACTCAAATAGAAGAGGCTCTAGGGCGTTGGTTGACCCTAGTGCCATTTCTAAAACATTCTTTCTGTGATAGAATGGGACGTTTGCTTTTAGTAGTAACTTCTCTCTAATTAGTCTTTCTACTTCAGTGTGGTCTTGAGTAAGCTGGCGTATGCCATTGCCTCTTAATACATATACTCGTGTGTCACCAATGTGTACGCCTGTTAGTAGTCCGTGAGCTAGGATGCATCCTGACAGAGTTGTTGCTAATCCAGTACACTCTGAATTATTGGTAGCATACTTTTTAATATCAGCATCTATTTTATATGCAATCTGACGAAGCGGAAGGCGCTCAGGTTCGGCAACATATGAAATAAAGTTGTTGGCGCAGATTTGAGAAGCCTTCTGTCCGCAGGGATTTCCACCCACACCATCAGCTACGCAAATTGCAATAGTGTCCTCATTGAAAGCATGGTAATTCCATGCATCTTCATTGACCAGTCTAGGTCCCTTATCACTATAAGTGGCTATGTCAAACCTCATTAACAAATAGAAGCAAGAACGGAAACTAAGCGGGGGTGCAGGGTTGCCGTGTTCAGGTAAATTGACCTCTCAAGGTGACGGATGGCATCGCATGCTTTTCTTCCATCACCACGAAACTCGATGACTACGCGTTGGGCTAGCCTGTCATCCATTCGTCCGTCGGCATTTCTAGCAAAGACGCGTTCGACATAAAATCGGTTATGGTCAGCCCCTAGGTATAGTAACGCCATAATGCACTCGGTTCGGAGCGATAGATTACCCAGCGTTATCATGTGCTCTAAGCGGCTTGCTAGGGTATCACAAAACTCGAAATTGAACGAATAGTTGCGAGCCCAGGTCGCATATACCGAACTGATGCTCGTAAAAACGTCCTCATCAAGGGCATATATTTCGTCAATCCTGTCTCTGCTCAGTAGCCTAAGCATCGCTTGAGAATCCGCTGATAACTCATAAGGGGGAGATTCGATATCGTGGACCAAATAGTGCTCTATCCGGTTCCATGTCGGGGCATCTAGTTTCTTGTCAGAAGCTAACGCTTGAATAAGCGCATTTTTAGAAAGTAACACGCTAGACCGGTCGGCTTCGCTGACCGATAGAATAGCTTCTCGCAGTGCCTCAACGGATTGAAAACGCTTATTGGGGTCTTTACGAGTGCATTTCGACATTATATCGCCGAAGGGACCATCCTCTTTTATCTCGTCCATAAACATCCGCTTTGAGGTGCCAACCATGTTATGAAGGATGCACCCTACAGCGTAGATATCAGCTGGAGCTTTGCCGCTATGCAGGCTAATCGCCAGCTCAGGGGCTACGTAAAAGTCCTCGCCCAGCGCCATGTCGGTACTAGTCAGCGTCGAAACGCGCGATTCATTGAGTGATACAAAACCGAAATCACCGATGGCATAGTAGTCCTCTCCGCTCTCGTCTTTATAACGCAGAATATTACGTGGCTTGAGGTCACGATGGTACATCTCTAGGTCATGCATCTCCTCAAGACCTGCTAAAATATCCATAATGGCCCGTAAGTACTTGCCATTCAGCGAGCGGTCAGCCACTAAGTCGTCATGTAGCGACCGTTCGGCTAGCGGCATTAAGTAATAGGGCGGCGCTGAACTGGTATGTGCCTCAAGTATTTTGACGATGTTTTTATGCTTTAGGCTCTGCTGTGCATTGACTTCCCGTCTAAAACGCTTGAGAACGTTGACCTGTAAAGCAGGAGCCATAGTAGGTGCACTGATTTGAAACGTTTTACGGGCAAATTTCTCGCCTTTCTCGTTTAGCACGGCATCGACTACGCCAAAGCCTCCGTGGCCAAGAACGTGTAGTTGTTTAAGCATATTCAGGTAAAATTTGGTGTGCTTAAAAGGTAAGTCTCTTGCTAATTCGGCCGGTTAAAAGCAGCCTTAAGCAGCTCAATCGTCTCTTCCTTCGAGGCAACGAGCGCATCCTCGGTGGCGAGTGGGGCTTGCAGGTTAAAAGTCGCTTTTGTCTTTGGCTGCCATTGCGGCCTGTAAGCTGGAAAGCAGTGCCTTAATATCTGCCTCAGCGTTACGACGCAGGTTATTCCAGCCCCGTTGACTCTGTTTGGTTTTGATGTTGGGCTCGGCTTGCTCGAAGCGCCCCAAGGAGTAGTCGCCAGCATACTGCCCGCTCAGCACGACATGCTCATTGCGTAGGTCGGTTACGTCATACTTGTATTTTCCCTCCTTGACGTAAATGCTGAAGGTGTACAGATTGAAGCCCGAATCGTACTTGGTGATACGGGCCTTAGAGGAGGCCTTGACAATGATTTTACCGCTCTCCTTATCCTGCATCTGAATTACATCCTTGGGTGAGTTGTAGGTTTTAACCACCCACTCATAGGCCCGCGAGTAGAGTTGCGCTTGGGTAGTACCCGGCACATCCACCACGCCGGTGTAGGCCACCAGATGCGTATCGGGGTCAGTTGGTAGAGTGGGCGGCGTGTCGTCCTCGCTGGATGCTTTTTGCGCGTGAGCGATTGATACCGCCGCTAATAGCGATAGCAGTAGCAGTGCTGCCCTTACTCGGGCTAAAGGCTTTGTAAGCATTACAGTATTGATAATACCCATTTAGATTAATTTGGCCGGTTAAAAGCTGCCTTGAGCAGCTCAATCGTTTCCTCCTTCGAGGCAATAAGCGCATCCTTCGTCTGGAGCTGGCCGTGCAGTAGCTCTACTTGCTTGGCTAGGCTGTCGCGCTCGGCGCGTAGGGTGTCGCGTTCCTTCTCGCAGTCGGCTAGGGTGTAGTTGTTAAGGATAGCCTTGCCGCCTTTGCCGCTGGCTACGATGTTTTTACTACCTGAAATATTTGTTTGGTTCTGGGTGGGAGTGGAGCCTTCTTTGAATGGCTCGCCTGTGCCAGTTAAGAGCCAGTGAGCGTTCACATCGCTGAAATGTGTAAGCACTTTTGCTAAGTACTCGTGCTTTGGAGCTAGCTGGCGAGAACCTATGTAGTTGTTTGTATTGCCAGTGCTTTCACCAATAGATTCACTAAAAGCCCTGACGCTCACGGAAAGAGTTTCTATCAAAAATTTAAGGCGCTGATTTATAGTCGTTTCTTGCACTAGTGTGTAATATTTGTTGTTTATTCTTCAAAAGTGTATAAGCACTTTTGATTAAGTCTCGTATGTTTGTGGCGTGTACAGTACTGAGCGAGCGCAAGTAAGCGCCTGCCGGGCGAACTGTGCCAAACACGAGCTATGACTGAGCGCCAGAAGTACCTGCGGTTGCTGTCCATCGTCATCGAGGACTTGCCCACCAGCGCCATTGATGCGCTGATTCGGAAGGACTACGAGGCTTCGGCCTCCATGCTCAACAACGTGCGCATCGGCCGCTCGCATAATCTGGGGCACCTGGTGGCGCTGGTGGGCGCAGGGCTCCCCAAGTTTTCCATTCCGGCAGAACTGCTGCCGGCTCCGGCGCCTGCCCCCCTGCTAGCCTAATGGAAGCGCGCGCCCCCTACGGCGAGCCCCAGGGCCCGCGCAACCTGGCCGCCCCGCTAGCCACCTGGCTGCGCCAGCAGGGCTTCGTGGCCACCGAGCAACTGCTCGACACCCTAGCCACTGTGCGGGCGCACTGGGTGGCAGTGGGAGGGGAGCGTTTCGAGCTGACCTACACCTGGGCCGCCGGCCCCGTGCCCGACGCTACCTGCACCCTGCGCGTGCTCTACCCCAACTCGGTATGGGCCGAAACGCTCTTCACGGCCCAGCGCGTGCGTCGGCTCAAAGAAGCTCGCCTGCTCGTGAGCAACTGCGTGCGGCTAGCCAACGCCCGGCTGCTGGCCCGGCCCGCTGCTACCCCCGCTACTTCCTGATTCTTTCACCTAACCTCTTCGCTGCCAATGCACCTGAACACTACCCCCGACGACCCACCGCGCCTGCCCTGCATGCGCGACATGCACGAGCTGGTGCACGTGGTGCTCACCGAGCCGCTGCTGATGCTCTCGCCGCTGCCGGAGCTGGCCCGCCGCCTGCACGAAGTCACGGCCCAGCACCCGCGCTTTCGGGAGGAAGCGCCCCTGGTGCTGGCCGGCGAAACGGCCCGCCGCCGCCGCTACAGCGGCGAGCTGGCCGCCAGCCACGCCGAAGTAGCCTAGCCGCCACTCTCTCATTTCTCACCCTTAAAAGCTGCTCTTGCCCATGCACCGCCCCAAGATTTCGCTCACGGACGCCGCCACCGGCAAGCGCGTGCGCGTGGATGCCTTCCAGCCCGGCGACGCGCTGGTGCAGCCCATCCTGGGCTACTGCTACACCACGGAGAATAAGTGGACGGTGTACGTGGCCGGCCCCATGCCCCCGCATCTGCGCTCGGCCGTGGAGCAGGGGCACACCGACTGCGAGGTGCTGCTGGTGGCCGAGCTGCCGGCCGGCATCCAGGAAATTACCCTGCCCGACCACCGCCGCGAGTACTGCCTCCAAAAAGCCGCCTAACCTCTTCGCTTTGTCATGACTGCCAACGACTTTGCCACCGCCGGCTTTATCGACACCTGGATGCGCGCCGTGGTGGCCCGCCTCGACCAGCTCGCGCCCGCCGGGGCCGCCGCCCCGGCCGCGCCCGGGGCCGAGGTCGTGCTCTACAGCGTGCAAAAGCTCGCCCAGGTGCTCGACGTGTACCCGAGCACCGTGCGCGCCTGGCTTAAAAAAGGCAAGCGCGGCCGGGCCGGCGGCGTGGTGAAGCTGCAAGCCTACCAGTTCACCAGCGAGCCGCGCATCCCCTGGCCGGCGCTTTTGGCCTACCACCGGGGCGAGGACTTTGACCTCGACTCGCTGCCCGCGCCGCTGCTGCTGCCCCCGGCCGAGCTCACGCCCGCGCCCCTGCCCACGCTTTCCCCGCCCGGCCCGGGCCCGCATTTGCGGGTCGCCTAGCCGGGTGCTCACCCTCTTTTTTTCCTGTTTTCCGATGTCGATTGAAACGCTAACCGGCGACGAATTCGCCACCCTGACCCTGGACGAGCACACCGAGGCGCTCGACCTCTACGACGTGGCCATCAGCAAGACGATTGCCGAAACGGCCTCGCTGGAGGAGGACTACGACAAATTCGCCGAGGGCCGCGACCGCCTGGGCCGCCTCTTGACCCTGCGCAAGGTGCACCAGGTGCGCCTCGAGGAGCTCGAGCAGCCCCGCGCCCCGCGCGGGACCGCGGAGCAGTACGCCGACAACGCCCGTAGCCCCCAGCTCGCCTCGTGAAGTACGTCACCCTCTACTCGTCGAGCCCCGAAACCACGCAAATCGCCTGCGCCTTTCAGGGCCTGCGCCGCGCGGGTTTGGGCATTATCATTAAGCCCCTCTCGGAGCGGCCCGCCCCAAATCTGACCCGTAAGCAGCGCCTGCGCCTGGAAGACGAGCGCAACGCCCTGCGCTTGCAGCTGGCCACGGTGGGCGAGCTGCTCAGCTTGGCCGAAGACGGCCAGCGCGTGCTCGGCGCCGGTCAGGTGCCGGGCCTGCGCGCCGAGCGCGACAGCCTGCAAGCCCGCCTGCGGGGCGCGGAAGCTACCCTACAGGCACTGAAAGGAGGGCCGGCTGATGTCTAAGAAGCTGCACGTCAATTGCTTTCTAGTGTTCGATAAGGATGCCGAAGCCTTCCGCCGCCTGGTGGATGAGTACAACAATCCTGGTTCGTATGAAGAGCACCAGGCCGAGGGCTACGAGCACCGGGAACCCGTTGTGGAGATTCTCTACGAAGAATCGAGCAAGGGCCGCACGGGCTTCGACCTGTGGTTTAGGACCCCGGCTATTGCCTTCTACTTTGGGGGTGCCTGGGAGCGGCGCAAGGTTGAGCTAGCCCAGCCGCTGGCCGAGGTGCCAGCCGCCTACCCCAAGTTTCTCTACGAGCCACGTATGCGCACTTGGCTGCGCTACAACTCTCCCGAGTACTTCTGCCTCGTGTCGGAGTCGCAGCTGCAGGTGCGCCGCGAGCGCCCGCAGGGGCCGTATAAGCCAGAAGAGGTGCAAACCATCACGGAAGAGGCCTTTTTGGAGGCGTTTTACCGCATAGCCAGAGGGCTACGTGAGTGCGCGATGCATTCGGCGACCTACCAACGCCGGGGCGCGCCGGGCAACGAGTGGTTCTATTGCAATCCGCTTCACATACTCCAGCACTTGCGTCTCAACGCCTCGGACAATGAGCACGGCCGCTCCTGGCAACTGCTATGGGCGCACGATACGCGCCGGTCTGACCCCCGGCGCGTGGCTAGTACGCTAACGGAGTTTGATAA
The DNA here is from genome assembly GCA_050954765.1 of Janthinobacterium lividum. Taxonomy (GTDB): domain Bacteria; phylum Bacteroidota; class Bacteroidia; order Cytophagales; family Hymenobacteraceae; genus Hymenobacter. Next base: position 68,572 of record JBPBQJ010000018.1, read on the forward strand.
TCAGATGGAATTGATGTTGGCCGATGCTGAGGCGGCGGCCACTGGTCGGCAGGAGGGAGGGCAGGCCAATGGCTGAGACCCGCACCGTACAGTTTACCACGGCCCCCGAACCGTGGCAGCTCGCCATTGCCAAGGTGCTCAAGGCGAGCGCCGAGGAAAAGGGCCTGGTCACGAAAGGCCCCGGCGAGTGGGTGCGCGTGGCCCGGCTAGCCACCATCGACATTGTTATCGACCTGGACACCAAAACCTTTAACGTGTCGCCCGAAACCAAGCCGCTGCTCGAAAACCTGGTGCGGGAGTACTTGCTGCTGGGCGTGCAGTAGGCCCCCTAGTGCGGTAAAATTTTTCCCTGTCTCGTGGGTAGATGGGCGCGCCCTGGGTGGGACTTCGGGCGCGTACAGCCGGCTTCGCCGCCGGCCGGGGAACTAGTTTCCAGATTTAACCTGGACACTTTATATTTTAACTTAAAATAGTGCCATTAAATATGCACCGTCCTGCCTTCATTCCCAAGTTGCGCCTCAATTATTCCAAATCCTGGAAAAACGTGCTGCGCTTTGTCAACAACCCCAAGCTCATTGCCCCCGCGCCCACGCCCGCGCACCTGGTGGAGGCGCTAGCCCCGCAGCAAACCATCAAGCTGCCCCAGCTCAAGGGTAACCTGGTGCACACCCTGAAGGAAATCGTGCGCATTTTCATTGCCAACTGGACGGCGGCGCGCACGAACCTCAACCTGGCCATCTTCACCACGCGCACGGCCATGGCCAATGCCGGCAACAACCGCGACCCCAAGACGGCCTACCGCCACATCCTGGCCCTCATCGAGTACGGCTTTCTGCGCGGCAAGGTGCAGGTAAAGGGCGGGCTGCAGCTGCTGCTGGCGCCCGCCCTGTTCGTGTTCGACGCGGCCCCTGCCGTGGCCCAGGCGGCCCTGGCGCCGAGCTTCTCAGCCCCCGTAGCCCCGGTGGCCCCGACGCCCGCTCAGGGGCTGGCGAGCCTGCTGGCCGCCGCCTCGAATTTGAACGGGCAAATGTGGAAAACTTCTTAAAAAACCCTATGCGGGCATTTTCCCCAGCTTTATAAGAGCGGGCCGCAGGCCCGCTCCATAAGGCCCTCCATAAAAGCTATGAAGGATAGGAACGCCGGTTGCTCGCCGACTTTTCCACACGCCACTTGTCAATAGGTGGGGCTAGCTGAAAAAAAAAGAAGGGGGCGGGCCCCGGGCGGCCCCCAGGGGCCGCGCCGAGCGGGCCGCCAGCACCCAGCCACCGCCCCCAGGCGCGTGGGTAGGGGCCGTTTTTGCCAAATTTTTAAAAATTCACCCGTGCAGCTCACTTCTCCCACCCCCGGCCTCAGCGCGAAAGCCGCCCGCGCCGCCGATAAGCAGATTTCCCTGCGCAGCATCATGGCCAAGCTCGGCCACGCGCCGGCCGGCCCGCCGGCGGCGGGCGGCAACTACTACTACACCTCGCCCTTTCGGCCCGACGAGAAAACGCCCAGCTTCGTGGTGAGCGAGGTAAAAAACGTGTGGGCCGACTTTGGCGGCACCCCCAGGCCCGGCAAGAAGGTCGCCGGCGGCGACGTGCTCCAGCTCATCATGGAGCTTACCGGCTTCGACCTGGCCCGGGCCCGCCTGGTGCTGCGGGCCTGGGCCAGCGACCTGGCCACGCCGGCCGAGCTGGCCTTGCCCGCGGCACCGGCCGGCGAGACGTTTACCACCGGCAAGGTCAGCTTCACCGATGTGCGCGTAGAGCCCCTGGCCATGAAGGCGCTCGTCGATTACCTGGTGAGCCGGGGCCTCAACTGGGGCCTGGTGCAGCAGAGTAGCCGCACGCTGGCCCACTTGCAGCAGATTTTCTACCGCACTAGCACCAGCCAACGCGAGAAGCCTTACTTCGGCTTGGGCTGGAAAACGGCCGCCGGCTGGGAGGTGCGCAGTAAGGGCTTTCAGGGTACCATCGGCGGCAAGGGCCTCACCTGGCTGCCGGGCCGCGAGCCGGGTGTGCTGGTCTTCGAGGGGTTCATGGACTACCTCTCGGCCTTGACCCACTTTAAGCAGGCCGGCTTCCCGCAAACCGTGCTCGTGCTCAACTCGGCCTCGCTTATCCTGGAGGCCCTGCCCCAGCTGCTCGAGGCGCCCCAGGTGCACTGGTTCGGCGACAACGACCAGGCCGGCGAGCGGGCGCTGTGGCTGCTGCGCCAGGCCTTGCCGGCCGGTCGGCTTACCACGCACAACGAACTCTACCGCGGCTACAAGGATTTCAACGACTTCCTAACCAAGACGCTGCCCACGAAGCCCCTGCCGCCCAAGCGGGCCGAGCCGAGCCAGCTCAGCCTCACGGCTACCTACTGGCTCTGGGTCGTTTTCAACGAGCGGGCGCCCGGCACGCCCGCCAAGGACGGCAAGAAGCGCATGTGCACCTTCTACGCGTGGACCAACGATGCCACCGGCCTCGACTACCTGCGGGTACTACGCAATCGCCTGGGTCACCAAATAGCCTACTACCGTCTCTGCGAGCGCACCAGCGGCCGCCAGTACAAAATTCTCGAATGGGCTAGCCTGCACCAGCCACTACCTCAAATTCCTCAAACCGCCTGATTATGTGTACTTGCAAACAGAAAAACAAAGAAGCCGCTCCCGCATACCTCAAGGAGAAATACGGCGAGAAACTCAAAGTAGGCACCCTTGCTTCGCTGGTGAATGAGGCGGCCTTGAAGGTTGATAACCAGTTACTAGCCGTTGGATTTGATGAATACGAGGTATGGGCAATGCCCGTCAAAAAGGATGGCTCAATTGGCAATTCCAAGCGGTTCAGGGTGCCCATCCTTCATACTTACTGCCCGCATTGTGGCGAAAAGCTGGCGGCATGAGACTGGCGCACCTCGACCAAAGAATCCTGCTGCACTGGGGCGATGCGGCGCTGCTGGCCAATGCCGTCGAGCATGTGCTCTGTGAGCAGTTGGAGCTAGCGCAGCCGGCCCGCCCCACCTGGGAGATGGCCCTGGCCATGGGGCCGCTTTACCGGGTACGCGCCCGGCTGCTGGGCCGCGCCGGCGTGGAGCGGCACTTCCAGGGCCCGCGCCCGCGCACGCCCTGGAAGCTTACCCTGCGCTACGACGAGCTGGTGGCCCTCATGTTCATCCTGCCCGAGGCCCCGGCGGCGGGCCAGGCCTGGGGAGCGGTGCAGCAGGCCAGCTTTTTGCTGGAGCGCTACGTGAATTTTTCGTGACCCCACTCGCTTTTTCGTCCTTGAGGCCGGGGTAGGGGGGGCGGTACCTTTCTATTCCTATTTAGCGCCGTGCCTGCATGCTCCACACCTTTACCATTCCCGTCAAGCCCCACGTGCGCAAGTACCTGCTGCAACACCTGCGCGAGAACTACAAGCTCACCCAGCTCGACGCCTTTGGCCGGCACCTGCGGCTGCTGCTGGAGCGCCGGCGCAAGAACAATTTCTTAAACGGCTTCACCGAGCGCTACACGGCTACTTTCGGCGTGGCTGTGGAAGGTAACCTCATCTTGCAGAAGCGCTTGCGAGCGCTCAACTCGAAGGAAATAATCGACTTCAACAACTTCGTGGAGGACGTCATCAAGACCGAGTTCTATGGCCTCGTGGACAACCGGCGCGCCTTCGGGCTGAGCCAGTACGGGGCCATTCAGCAGTTTCGGGCCAAGTACGATTTTCAGGACGAGGACATCACCCACGATGCCCTGAAGAAGGCCTGGCAGCGCTACGACGCCGAGCGCCGGCTGGCCGCGCTCGCCCAAAAAGGTGTTTCAGTTTGTCCCCTAAACGCGGGGGCAGCCCAGCACCGGCTCGTGGCCTAGCAAAAGCCAAGGATTTGAAAAGAAAAATGTTTCAGTTTGTCCCCTAGTCCGGCTTATGCCTCTTCCCTTTGAGCTGCGCAACGTGGTGCAGGCCCCCGCCGACAACCTGGGCGGCATCGAGGCCCTCTGGTACGCCCGCGTGAGTGACCTGCTCGACTTCGAGGAGCTGGGCGAGCTGCCCATTGCCCAGCTCGAGCTGAAGCCTGGGGCCTGCTGGTACCAACTCGTGAGCACCCGCGGCACGGTGCGCTACAAGCAAACGCCCAAAGACCTGGGCCGCCACGGCGAGAGCTTTACCCAGAAGCTGGTGGGCACGGTCTCGCGCCACTCGGCCGAGCTGGCCGCCGGCCTCGAGGCACTTGAGCGCCAGCAGCTGGTGGTGCTCTACCGCGACTTCAACGGGCAAGTGCAGCTCGTGGGTGCGCCCGAGCAGCCGCTCACCTGGACCGATGCCTACGACTCGGGGCAGGATGCCACCACCCGCAACAACTACGACTGGACCCTGCTCGGCGAGACCCCGCGCCGGGCCCGGCCCTACCTGGGCACCTGGACGGTGAGCGGCGTGGGCCTGGGTGGCAGCGTAACGCTGGGCGGGGGCAGCGGTGGTGAGGTCTACGTCCGCGACCTCGCCGGCAACCTGCTGGCCACCGTGCCGGCCGGCAAAACGCTTATCGTGCGCTCGGGCTTCCGGGTCGCTTTCTCTATTATTTAACTGCTGCGCCCGTGCTGACGCCTCTTCAATTCACCCAGCGCGCCGCCGTGCGCTTTGCCGACAACGAGTTCCAGCATATAACGGAGAAGTCATTCCGCGACTTCGGCGACGATATCCGCAGCACGTTTGTGGCCCTGGCGGCCGTGAACGTGCCCGACTATGAGCCCGGCCGCTACTACGCGGCGGGCTTCGTTATTCGGCACAGCTTTGGGGGAGGCACGCCAGTATTTCTGGCCGCGGGGGCAGCGGGCTTGTTACCCGAGCCGACTGACCCCGAACTGGACCCCAACTGGCTGCCAAGCCTTTCCCCGGCCAGCGGCCCGGTGCTGAGCCAGGTGGGCACGGTGAAGGTGCTGCGCCGCGAGCGAGGCAACTGGGTAGCCGGCCGGCTATACGTGCTCGTCGGTCGCACCGATGGCCAGCGGCTGCCGGACGTGTACGTGCGGGCACTGACCAACGAGCAGCTGGAGGGAGAGGGCTACGCTTTCGACAGTTCGGCCGTTAATGGTCAACCGTTGCGCGTGCGCTACGACCTGGCTACCGACGAGACGGCGCCCATTTCGGTCGATGCCTACACCAGGGACGAGAGCGACGCGCAGCTGCGTTACAAAGCCGACCTAGTGAACGGCCGCGTACCCGAGTCGGAGCTGCCGGCGCGGGCCATCGGCAACATCGACTTCCGCCATCGCCACGGCTCGAATGGCGGCGTGATTGCCATCACCAGCGGCAGCTACTGGCACGTGAGTGGCGACGTAACGCTGAATCTGCTCGCCCTCGCTATTGAGGACGTATTCTTCCTGCGCATCAGCTCCTTCGCTTCCAATGTTGTCTGGACGCGATTGCTGGCTATGGATGGCAGCCTGATTGGTAGCTACCCACAAGGCACGGCGCTCTTATTTCGCCGCAACGGCACTGGCCCGGCCGACCTGGCTGTTATCACTGTTAGTAGCGAGTACCCCAGCTATGCGAACGCTTTCGTACCGGAGGCCCTCAAAACGGCCGTGGCCGGCGGCGACTACACCGACAACCAGCTCGACACGACGCCCGCCGGCTCGGTGGCCACGATGCAGTTTCGGGACGAGGGCTACCTCTACTTCTGCCTGCTCGATGAGCAGGTAACCAATGGCCGGCTCACCTACGCCTGGCTGCGGGTGGCCCGCGTCGGCAGCGCTACTGCCGCCCCGGGCGGGGAGCAGTACACCAACGAGAAAGCCCAGGACGCCGTGGCGGCCCTGCTAGCCGCCGGCACGCACCAGGGCATCGAGTTTACGTACGATGACGCCGGCAACAAGCTCAGCGCAAAGGTTACCGCCACCGCCGGCAGCACCCGGCCAAGTCAGCATTTAACCTTTCTCAACGCGCGGTTGACGTCGATACTCTTTGTCAACACGCTGCCCACTAGCCTAAGCTTGTCGGCCATTACGAACCTGGCCCGCGTGGCGGCGCAGGTGAACTACCAGGATGCCAATAACCCCGGGGTGTGGCTGGTTTGCCCGGCGCGGGTGAGCACGGGCGCCACGCCGGCCGAGCTCGCGGCTCTCGCCACCGACTTGCTCGCCGACATGGCCACCATCCCGGCTGCCTCCTTGCCCATTGCGGCAGAGGTCCAGTTGCTTACGTATCCGCTCGACTCGGCGCAGGAGGCTGGCTATTTCTTGACTGGGCTAGGGGCTGGCCAGTACCTGGGCCGGGCGGGCTTCTTCCGCACCGTTTATACGGGGCCGCCGCAGGGTAATTTGCTAGCGAACTCGCAGTTCACCGACGCCTCGACCTGGGCCACTTACGGGGGCAGTATCAACCTTGGCGGCGGGCAGGCGGCCTATGCAAGTGGCGGAGGCATTTACCAGCGCCTCAACCTGCAGCCCGACCGCTACGAGCTGCGCCTGCGCATTCTCAACCTCGATAGCGGCGGCAGTGTGCAAGTGCTCGCGGAAGTGCCAGCGGGCGCGGCGGCCGGCAGCCGGAGCTTCTACGGCCCAGGTGACTACACCTTGCAGTTCGACTGGCCCGGCGGCGAGATTCAGGTGCGGGCCATCGGCACTGCCTCAGCCGTGCTCGGCCACCTCTACCTCCTGCCTGCTTAAAACAACAAAAGCCTCGCCCCACCCGGCGGGGCTTTTTGCTGTCCTTTTTGCGCGCGTGACCGGCCGGCAGCTTTGCATCGATTCTACCCTGCTACCGATGCTGACCTACGCCACCCTCGCTACGATGCTGCAAGCCCCCGTCCTGTTGGAAGGCCAGGGGGTGCAGATGCTTTATGCCCAAGTGGCCCAGCTCTTGGCCGGCCACTCGGGCGGCGCCAGCGACGAGGAGCGGCCGGTGATGCAGCTCGGTTTCTCCGCCTTCACCCCGCACGCCGCGGCCCTGGGCGTGCAGCGCTACGCGTCGCTCGACGAGGTGCCAGCGGGCTCGATTGCCGTGCACAGCATTACCGGGGTCATGATGCCGTTCGACTCCTACTACTCGGTCGGC
>JBPBQJ010000019.1:0-74971 GCA_050954765.1 Janthinobacterium lividum
TGTATCTCTTTGAGCTAACTACCAGCGCCGGCCGCGTGGTGCAACGCTTTGTGAAGGAATAACAAGCACTTCCTACCAACTAGAAAGGCCCCGGGTGTAACACCCGGGGCCTTTCTAGTTAGGTTAAATGACTGGCTAGCTTACTAGCTCGTGTACCCGGGGCCGGGGGCCGGCGGCGGGCTGCTCGCCGGCCTGCTGGTCGCAGAGCCAGTCGCGCGCATCAGTCTCGTTTTCAAAGTAGAAGGGAAAGATATTGCGGCCCGCTACCCGGCGCAGTAGTTGCTCGGTGCGGCTAGCCTCCACGTGCGGGCGCTGGCTAGGGTGCATCACGCAGGCCACAAACAGCGGCGACCCTAGCGCGGCCCCGGCCCAGGGTGCAAACTCCTCATTAAACCACTGCCCAAAGCCCTCGTCGTGCCAATTGCGCTGCTGCAAGCGCAGCAGCCAAAACCGGCAGTTGCCGTGCGCCCGGGCCGCCGCCAGTAGCTGGTCGTAGCAGCCTGGCAGCGCTGCCGCCGGCACGCCCCCCGCCCAGGCACCCAGCAAAATATCGGTGCGCAGCTCGTACGCCACACTGAATAGCGCCGAAAATGAAGGAAGTAGCGCAAGAGCCATAGGCAACGGCCGGCCACTAAAAAACACTCCGCACACGCGGGCGGACCTGGGCTGGATTGGCGGCCAACCGCCCGGGCCCCAGCTTAGTTCCCTACGGGGCCGCTGGTTGCTAGCCGGCTTAGCGTTCGCCCGCGGCGGCATATCCTAATCCGATTAGCGCCGTACAAGCCCATCTATTCGCTACCTGCGCCAGTGAGGCTCACCAATAGAGCCCGCGCAGTAGCTTTTTTTTATGTCTATTCCTACCCTTACCCCTTCCAAGTCGAAGCAGGCCCAACCGGCCGCTTCGCCCGCTACTACGAAAACCGCACCTGCCGTTTCTACCAAAGCTGCCCCTGCCAAGCCAGTTGTTGCCACGCCCGAGCGCGCTGGGTTTGGCGCCTTACCTCATGCCACCGGCACCACGTTTCGGGTGTGGGCACCGGCCGCCAGCGCCGTATCGGTCGTTGGCACCTTCAACGATTGGGACAAAACCGCTAGCCCCCTGCAAGCCGAGGGCGATGGCAACTGGGCCGCCGACCTGCCCGGCGTGAAGGCTGGCGACGGCTACAAATTTGCCCTCACTACCCCCGCCGGCGAACTAACGCGCAACGACCCCTACGCCCGCGCCGTCACCAACTCGGCCGGCCACTCGCTGGTGTTCGACCCCTACGACTTCGATTGGGAAGGTGATAATTTTCAGATGCCAGCCTGGAATGACCTCATCATCTACGAACTGCACATTGGCACGTTCAATGCCAAAGAGGCCGGCCACCCCGGCACGTTTCGCGACGTGATAGAGCGGCTAGGCTACCTGCAAAGCCTGGGGATTAACTGCATCGAAATTATGCCCGCCACCGAGTTTCCGGGGGCTTACTCGTGGGGCTATAATCCGTCCAACCCGTTTGCGCTCGAAAGCGACTACGGCGGAGCCGAGGCGTTCCGCGAACTAGTAAAGGCGGCCCACCAGCACGGCATTGCCGTGATTCTGGATGTGGTGTATAATCATTTCGGCCCCGGCGACCTCGACCTGTGGCAGTTTGATGGCTGGCAGGAAGACAACGGGGGCGGCATCTACTTCTACAACGACTGGCGCGCCGAAACGCCCTGGGGCCACAACCGCCCCGACTACGGCCGCCCCGAAGTACGCCGCTACATCCGCGACAACGCCCTGATGTGGCTCGAAGACTACCACTGCGACGGCCTGCGCATGGATGCCATCGCCTTCATTCGCAACGTAAAGGGCGAGGAAGACCCCGGCGCCGACCTGCCCGACGGCTGGAGCCTCATGCGCTGGGTAAACGAGGAAATCCGGGCTAGCCAGCCTTGGAAAATCACGATTGCCGAAGACCTGCGCGGCAACCCCGCCATCACGGCCCCGCTTGAAGGCGGTGGCGAGGGCTTTTCGGCCCAGTGGTCATCATCGTTTATCTACCCCATGCACCAGGCCCTCACGGCCTTTGCCGATGTCGACCGCGATATGCACGCCGTGAGTCGTGCCATTTGCACGGCCTATAATGGCAATGCTTTCCAGCGCGTTATCTATACTGAGAGCCACGACGAGGTAGCCAACGGCAAAAGCCGCCTGCCCGAGGAAATTGCCCCCGGCAACGTCGAAAACTACTTCGCCAAAAAGCGCATGGTGCTTGGCGCTAGCCTCGTGCTCACCGCCCCCGGTATCCCAATGCTGTTTCAGGGCCAGGAATTTCTAGCCCCTGGCTCGTTCAATGATACCGAGCCGCTGGAGTGGGCCTGGGCCGAGGCGCATACGGGCCTTACGCAGCTCTACCGCGACCTGATTGCGCTGCGGCGCGACCTGCGAGGCGTCACGCCCGGCCTACGCGGCCAGGGCTGCCACGTTTTCCACGTAAACAACGACGCGAAAGTAATTGCCTTTGCCCGCTGGGACGGCCGCCCCGAAGACGCGACCATCGTCGTCGCCAATTTCGGCAACCAGGCCCACGAGGACTATACTATCGGGCTACCAGACACCGGCGAGTGGACCGTGCGCTTCAACTCTGACTGGGCTGGCTACGATGCTGATTTCCAAAACTTCCCGTGCTTTGGCGCCCACGCTGAGAGCGGCGAATACGATGGCTATCCGCAGCACGGCAACGTTGCGCTAGGTCCCTACGCCGTAGTGGTACTATCGCGCAGCTAGCCAGTTAGCTGCGTTTCGCAAGGCGAAAAGCCAACGCAAAAGAGGTTGCGCAAGGTCCGGTTCGGATACCTTGCGCAACCTCTTTTCACGTCGCACAGTCTCGCGCTTTGCTTAAACGGGCGCCTGGTCGTAGCGCTCGCCGGCCACGGTGGGCCAGCCGCCTTCAAACATGATTTCGCCGAGCGGCTTGCGGCTGCGGGGGGCGGCTTCGCGCTCCTTCAGCGGGTCGGGCAGGGTGTCGGGGCTGCCGGGGTAGCCAATGGTGAACACCGATACCAACTCATAATCGGCCGGAATCTGGAACGCGGCGCGAGCAGCATCCTGCGAGAAGCCAGCCATTTGGTGAATCTGCACCCCTAGCTCCACGCCCTGAATGGCGAGGGTGGCCACGGCCTGACCCACGTCGTGCTTGGCCCAGGCGTTGGGGTTGCTATCGTGCGAAAACGTAGTTTTGGCTACCGCCAGGGCAATGGCCGAGGCATTCTTGGCCCAGCCCTGGTTGAACTCGGCTAGGGTGCCCAGGAGCTTCTGAAACACGTCGGGGCTGCTCACCTTGCTGCCCACCACAAAGCGCCAGGGCTGCTCGCCAAAGCACGAAGCGGCCGAGCCGGCGGCCGTGAAAAGCTGCTGCAGCACCTCGGTGGCCACTGGCTGGTCGGTGTAGGCGCGGGGGCTGCGGCGCTGGGTGAGCTGCGGCAAAATGGGAAACTCGGTCGGGAGGACGTTGGTGAGGTCGGACATAAGAAAGAGGGTTTTAACGGCTTCAAAGCTACTGGGCGGGGGTTATGTTTCGGCCAGCGTACCGCTGCCCGCGTTTTTTTAGCGTAGGAAGTACGCGGCGGCTCGGCTTACCTTGCCGCATCTATTTCCCGCCCTCTTTCACGCTTGCTATGCAGCCTCAGCCCCACGCGCCCGAAGCCCTGTTCCCCGATTCGCTATTGATAGAAGTTGCCTGGGAAGTGTGTAACCAGGTGGGCGGCATCTACACCGTAATCCGCTCGAAGGTGCCGGCCACCATGCCGGCCTGGGGCGGGCGCTACTGCCTGCTAGGGCCCTACTTTCCGCAGCAGGCCCAGGGCGAGTTTGAGGCTTACGACGACGACCAGCTGCTGGGCATGAACGACCCCTATGCCCTAGCCGTGCGCACGTTGCGTGCCCAGGGCATGGATATCTGCCTGGGGGTGTGGCTCGTAACGGGCCGGCCCCGCGTGGTGCTCATCAACCCGTTTCAGAAATACAACGAGCTAGCCACGCTGAAAAGCGACCTCTGGCGCGACCACCAGATACCCGCGCCCGACAACGACGACCTGCTGCACCAGGTCATCGCCTTTGGCCACCTGGCTACCCAGTTTATCGAAACGGTAGCCCGCCAAACGGTGAACCAGTGGAAAGTAGTAGCCCACTTCCACGAGTGGATGACGGGCGTGGCCATTCCGGAGCTGCGCCGCCGCCAGGTGCCGGTGCACCTGCTCTTTACCACGCACGCCACGCTGCTAGGCCGCTACCTGGCCATGAACGACCCCAATTTCTACGACAACCTGATGCTCGTGGATTGGCGCAAGCAGGCGCGGCACTTCAACATCGAGCCCGCCGTGAGCATGGAGCGCGCCGCCGCCCACGGCAGCCACGTGTTTACCACGGTGAGCGAGCTCACGGTGCGTGAGTGCATCTACTTGCTGGATAGGATACCCGATGCGGTGCTGCCCAACGGCCTCAACATCGAGCGCTTCGTGGCCCTGCACGAGTTTCAGAACCTGCACAAGCTCTACAAGGATAAAATCCACGAGTTCGTGATGGCGCACTTTTTTCAGTCGTACTCTTTCGACCTCGACCAGACGCTGTACCTGTTCACATCGGGTCGCTACGAGTACCACAACAAGGGCTTCGACCTCACGCTGGAGGCCCTGGCTAGGCTCAACCACCGTTTGCAGCAGAGCGGACTGGAAGGCCAGGTGGTGATGTTTTTCATCACCAAGCGGCCTTACACCAGCATCAACCCCCTCGTGCTGCAAAGCCGCGCCCAGCTCGAAGAAGTGCGCCAGACCTGCCGCGCCATTGAAGAGCAAGTGGGCGAGCGCCTGTTCTACGCCGCCGCGGCCAGCCAGGACCACCGCCTGCCCGACCTCGACAGCATGGTCGATGACTACTGGAAGCTGCGCTACCGCCGCAGCCTGCAAAGCTGGAAAACCTCGGCGCTGCCCTCCGTCATCACCCACAACCTGGTGAACGACCAGGACGATGACATTCTGAACTTTGTGCGCCGCGCCAACCTCGTAAATAACCAGCACGACCGCGTGAAAATTGTGTATCATCCTGATTTTGTGAGCACTACTTCGCCGCTCTTCGGCATGGACTATGGGCAGTTTGTGCGCGGCTGCCACCTCGGCGTGTTCCCGAGCTACTACGAGCCCTGGGGCTACACCCCGCTCGAATGCGCGGCCCGCGGCGTGCCGGCCATCACGAGCGACCTCTCGGGCTTTGGCGACTACGTGCAAAAGAACGTGCCCGAGCACGAGGACAAAGGCATTTTTGTGGTGCGCCGCCAGGAGCGCAGCTTCGACCAGGCCGCCGAAGAGCTCACCGACATGCTCTGGAATTTTGTGCTGCTGAGCCGCCGCGAGCGCATCACCCAGCGCAACCGCGTGGAAAGCTCGGCCGACATTTTCGACTGGAAAAACCTGCGCGTGTACTACGACCGCGCCTACGCGCTGGCCCTGGAGCGGCAGTAGCCCGCAGGTGGCCGCACTATAACTCAGAATTGATGCATGAACTTGACCAGCAAGGATGTATTTCGCCTTTTTACCAGCAGTTTTGTAACGTGGTTTGGGCTAATCTTTTTCGCGGTTGGTTTCTACGCGCTGACTGTTTCCGACTGGCTAGGGGTATATTTCTACGTTACCCCACTGGCTTCGGTACCAGGCCGCATTGTCGGGTCGCAGGAGACAATCTTCGCCGTTGATGAGGCACGAGTTTACGAAACATTTTATCACTACCAAGCCCAGGGGCATAAATTGGTAGGCAGTTCTTTTGTCACTACCACGCCAATGCGACCTGATACAGTGGCAGAGGTCGAATATTGTCTTAATCGGCCCACTTACTCTCGCCTCAAAGATGCCAGCACATCTCCCTTTGGATTTACGGGGTTGCTGACCAGCTTGATTTTCATTTGTGTCGGCTTTTCAACTGCTTTAAAAGCCATTCTGCCTAACTGGAGGCTACTAGTGCTACTAAAGGATATTGCTAGCACTGAGGCCACTTGCCAGATGTTAAATAAAAAGCCCCACAGCGAAGATGACAACGCTACTTTTGTAGCGCACTATGTTTACCGAGTTGGCGGGCAGCAACATATGCACCTTTTCGAAACTTCTGAGACAAGCAAGTTTGGAATTAAAGAACCCATCGTTTATCAGCAGGCGAACCCCAACAATGCAGTGCTTATAGCTCGCCTTCCGAAATTTTTGCAAGCGAAACTACCTGCTAACTATACCCGGTAATGATGGCTGTTTTTAGACAAATAAAGTACAAGCGTCTAATTACAAGTTTTTTCTCATTTATAATTACTAGTGCCCTAGCCCGCGAGTTCTGGCTAACCCCGGCCAGCTACCGCGTGGCCGTGGGCGCGGCGGTGCCCATGCGGCTGCTGGTGGGCGAAAATTTTGTGGGCACCGCTTGGGGGCGGCCCACGCGCCGGGTGCGTCGCTTCGTACGTTTTGGCCCGGCTAGCCCAGCCGACTCTACCGACCTGCGCCCCGCGCTGCTCGCCGACTCGCTAGCCCCTAGCCTACGTTGCGCCACGCCCGGCACGCACCTGCTGGCCCTCACCAGCCAGCTAGCTTACCTTGAGCTACCCGCCGCCGAGTTCACCGCCTACCTACGCGAGGAAGGCCTGGGCGAGGCCCTGCGCCAGCGCCAGGAAGCCGGCGAAGCCACCACCAAGCCGGGCCGCGAAGCTTACCGGCGCTGTGCCAAGGCGCTGGTGCTAGCCACCCAAGGGCCGCACCTGCCGCCGGCCGCGGCCGACACTGCTTTTCGCCGCGTGCTAGGCCTGCCGCTCGAACTGGTACCCGAGCAAAACCCGTATCGGCTGCGGCCCGGCGCGGCCCTCACGGTGCGCGTGCTGCGCCAGGGGCAACCCGCGCCGGGCGCACTGGTGCGGGTGTGGCAGGCAGCCCCGCCCCTCACCAAACAATCCGAAACCCCGACTGTTACCAGCTTCACTACTCGTGCTAATGCCCAGGGGCGGGTGCTATTGCGGGTGCTGGGCCCCGGCCCTTACCTGCTAGCCACCGTGCGTATCGAAAACGCGCCGCCTACCCTAGCGGCGCGGGCCGATTGGCTTAGCACCTGGGCTTCGCTCACGTTTGGCGGCCCCGATACCACTGCCAAAGCTTACTAGCTGCAAACGGCCAACTAGTTACCCCTGAAGCTTCGCGCCGGCGCCGTTTCGCGTTTTCTTTTTTCTTCCTACCTTCGCTTCTCTGCACACAAATCTCATCCTCCCGCCGCGGTTTTATGAAGTACTCCATTGATAAAAAAGAGAGCTACACCGTCATCACTATTGATGAAAAAAAGCTCGATACAACCGTTGCGCCTGACCTAAAATCGGAGTTCGTAAAGCTCAACGCGGAAGGTAGTAATAACTTGATTCTCGACCTGCAAAACGTAAAATACACTGATTCGTCGGGACTTAGCAGCATCCTTATTGCTAATCGCCTCTGCAACTCGACCGGCGGCCTGCTCGTGCTCACGGGCCTGCAAGACCACGTGCTGAAGCTCATCACCATCAGCAAGCTCGAGTCGGTGCTGCACATCCTGCCTACGGTGGAAGAAGGTATCGACCGCATCTTTTTGCACACCATCGAGCGCGACCTGACGGACAAGGAGTAGATTTTTTTTTAGCGGCTGCCTTAATACGGCACATAGCCGCTAGCCCCCGACGTGCGCTGTTCGCAGCGCTCGCCCCCGGCTAGCGGCTACGGCTTTTTTACCCGGTCTGCCACTTTCTGGCCGCTGGCCAGGCAGGCTAGCGGCTAGGTGCTAATAGCTTGTCATGCAATTTGAGCTTCAGATACTGGGGAGCGGCTCGGCCACCCCGATGGTGGGCCGTCACCCCACCGCCCAGCTGCTGGCCGTGGGCGAGGGCCGCTACCTCATCGATTGCGGCGAGGGTACGCAGCTGCGGCTGCTCGAGCATCGCCGCCGCCTCAGCTCGCTGCGGGTTATTTTCATCTCGCACTTGCACGGCGACCACTACTTCGGGCTGTTTGGGCTGCTGAGTACCCTGCACCTGCAAGGCCGCCAGGAGCCCCTCACGGTGGTAGGCCCG
Organism: Janthinobacterium lividum; assembly: GCA_050954765.1. Taxonomy (GTDB): domain Bacteria; phylum Bacteroidota; class Bacteroidia; order Cytophagales; family Hymenobacteraceae; genus Hymenobacter. The sequence goes on from JBPBQJ010000019.1 coordinate 8,082, forward strand.
CCCGGCCTCGAGCTGGTGCTCACCACGCAGGCCATGCACTCGCAAATGCAGCCGGGCTACAACATCACGTTTGTGCCCGTCGATACCGAGGCCCACGCCGTGGTGTATGAGGATGCCCTCGTGAAGGTATGGTCGCTGCCCATGCGCCACCGCATTCCGTGCGCTGGCTACCTCTTTGAGGAGCAGCCCCGCCGCGCCAAGCTGGTGAAGGAGCGCCTGCCCGCTGGCCTCACCTCTAGCGAGCTTAGCCAACTGGCCGCGGGCCACGACCTGCCCGCCGATGAGGCCACCGGTCGCCCCGCCCTGGCGCACGCCGAGGTATCGGTACCCGCCGCGCCGCCACGCCGCTACGCTTTTTGTTCCGACACGCGCTACCAGCCCGAGCTAGCCGAGCTAGTGCACGGCGTCGATTTGCTGTATCATGAAGCTACTTTTTTGGATGACCTGCGCGAGCGGGCCGCCACCACCTTCCACAGCACCGCTCGGCAAGCAGCCCAGCTAGCCAGCGCGGCCGATGCGCACCGGCTGCTCATCGGGCACTTTTCGTCGCGCTATAAGCAGCTGGAAGGCCATTTGCAGGAAGCGCGCACCGTATTTGCCTGGTCGGAGCTTGCTACCGAGGGGCTAGTGATAAGCGTTTGAGCACTACCATCTTAAAAGGAGTGTCGTACTGAACGCAGGGAAGCATCTCGCCTGAGATACTAGCCTCAACGATTGAAATTACTGCGGCACGCGAGATGCTTGCCTGCATTCAGCATGACGTTCTTTATACGCAATGCCAACTCCTGCTACTTACGCGCACAAAAAGCAGCAGCTGTACCTGGTGCTCAGCGGCATTTTTCTGGTAAATGCGCTGCTGGCCGAAATCATCGGCGTCAAGATATTTTCGGTTGAGAAGACCTTTGGCCTCAGTGGCAACCTCACGGCGGGGGTGCTGGTGTGGCCGGTGGTGTTTATCTCTACCGATGTTATCAATGAGTACTTCGGGCGCAAGGGCGTGCTGCGCATTACCTTTCTCACGGTAGGGCTCATTTTGTACGCCTTCCTGGTTATTCTGGGCACTACCAAGCTGGCGCCGGCCGACTTCTGGCTAGCCCTCAACAAAACTGACGCGCTGGGCCGGCCCTTCGATATTGAGTTTGCCTACCAGAGCATTTTTCGGCAGGGGCTGGGCATTATTATCGGCTCGCTCACGGCGTTCATTATCGGGCAGGTGCTCGATGCCAGCGTGTTTCAGCTGTTTCGGCGCGTCACGGGCAGCCGGTACATCTGGCTGCGGGCCACGGGCTCGACGCTCATTTCGCAGCTCGTCGACAGTTTTGTGGTGCTCTACGTGGCGTTTTATTTGTTCGGCAACTGGTCGATGGCGCAGGTGCTGGAAGTAGCCCGGTTTAACTATTGGTATAAGTTTGCGGCGGCTATTTTGCTCACGCCGGTGCTTTACCTGGCGCATTATGCCATCGACCGCTACCTCGGTCCGGCCGAAACGGCCGAACTGCAAGCGGAGGCCGCCTACAATGCTAGTGTTTAAGTGCCGTTCTACTACCATGCTTTTTTTGTCCCCTCATTCCACGCCATTCCCGTCATTGGGTGGGCTAGCCAGGCGCAGCCTGCTGCTCGCGGCCGGCTTGCTGAGCACTGCGCTCGCGGCCCACGCCCAGCTCAGCCTTCGCCTCAATGGCCCCGAAGAGGCCACGGGTACTTATGTGCTGCTAGCCGACCCGCAGGTACGCCACACCGGCCGGCTGAAAGTATCGGCCCGGCAGCTAACCGCCGTAGACCCCCAAGGACAAAAAACCACCTGGCAGCCCACTGACGTAGCGCGCCTGACCGTCGGCGCAAAGCGCTATACTACGGCCCAGGGCTTCGTCATTCACAATGGCCTCTGGAACCATACGGAGGACAAAAAAGTATTCGTGGAGCTGTTGGACAGCGGGCGCGTATCGCTGCTGCGCTACACAAGCCGGGTTAAAAGTGGCCAGCTCGGCACGAGCGCCGACTTCACCACCTACCTGGTGCAGGATGCCTCTCAAGCCGCTGCCCAAACAATTTATATTGACGCTGGTGGCCACTACGCAGCCACTTATCGCGAGCTGGATGAGGCGTTGCGCCCCTACGCCACGAGCCGCGCCGACCTGCTGCAACTCCTTGATGCCAATAAAGTGAGCCCTGTTCAGCTGACCAGGTTTTTTCACGCCCTCAATACCAATACCGCCTTCTGATTCATGCGCGCTTCTCGGTTTGCGAGGGCTAGCCGGCCGCCCCGGCTCAGTTGCCGCAGCTAGTCGCCCACTCTGCTTCTATTTCCTATGTCCCGCATCCTCACCGGCATCCAGAGCACCGGCCGCCCGCACCTGGGCAACCTGCTCGGCGCCATCCTGCCTGCCATCGAGCTATCGAAAAACCCGGCCAACGAGTCGTTGTATTTCATCGCCGATTTGCACTCGCTTACTACCGTGCGCGACCCTAACGTGCTGCGCGCCAATACCTACGCCGTGGCCGCCGCGTGGCTGGCCTGCGGCTTCGACACCGAGAAAAACCTATTTTATCGGCAGTCTGATGTGCCGCAGGTAACCGAGCTGACGTGGTATTTGTCGTGCTTCACGCCTTACCCGATGCTCGCCAACGCGCACAGCTTCAAGGACAAGAGCGATAAGCTCTCGGATGTGAATGCCGGCCTCTTCACCTATCCCGTGCTGATGGCGGCCGATATTTTGCTCTACGACGCCCAGGTGGTGCCCGTGGGCAAAGACCAGATTCAGCACCTCGAAATAGCCCGCGACATTGCCAAGGCCTTCAACAACCGCTACGGCGACACGCTGGTAGAGCCCCAGGCCCGCGTCGATGCCGAGCTCATGACCATCCCGGGCCTCGACGGCCAGAAAATGAGCAAGAGCTACGGCAACATCATCGACGTGTTTGCGCCCGAGAAGGAGCTGCTTAAAACCGTGCGCAGCATTATCTCGGACAGCACCCCGCTCGAAGCCCCTAAGAACCCCGATACCGACACCACCTTCAAGCTCTACTCGCTACTGGCTAGCCCCCAGCAAACCGAGGAACTGCGGGCCAAGTACCTTGCCGGCGGCTACGGCTACGGCCACGCCAAGCAGGCGCTCTACGAGTTGATAATGACCCGCTTCGCCACCGAGCGCGAGCGCTTCAATTTCTACATGAATAATCTACCCGAGATTGATGCCCAGCTAGCCATCGGCGCCCAGCGCGCCCAGCAATACGGCGCCGGCGTGCTAGCCAAAGTGCGGCAGAAAGTGGGCTACAGCTACAGACTGCAGCGTTAACAGATAGAACGGCTCCCAGACCACAGATTTAACGGATTTCGGGGATACGCCCGCTCCGCGGGCTGACTAGGCTTACTACCCGATGAATGTAGTAAGGAGTCAGCCCGCGAAGCGGACGTATCCCCGAAATCCGTTTCATCCGTTAAATCTGCGGTCCTTGTTGGTTGGTGAAGTTGAAGCCTACTTTGCTGCCCCGGCTTACTTGCTGGTTTTCGAGCTTTTGCTTGACGCTAATGCGCTGAATTTCGGGTAGCGGCGGGGCGATGAGGTCATTGTTGACGGCCGCAATCATGGCGCTTTCCACGAACAGGCGCAGCGACTCGGCCGTGACGGGGCTGCGGCTCATGTCGGGGTCGGGCAGTTCGAGCTGCTGCACGCCTTCGAGGAAATAGTGGCTGTCGATGTTGATGAGCAGGCGGCCCAGCAAGTAGCCAGGGTCGTTGAGACGCTGGTAGCGAATGCTGTCAGCCATGAAATTGTAGGCCATGATGTGGCCGAAGAAGCGCCGCCGAAAATCGGCCGCCACGTAGGGCGTGTTCAGCGGCTCAAAACTGTCGGGAAACGTGACGATGTTGGAGTGCATGACGAACACCAGCAAGTCGCCCGAGAAGCGGATGTGAAACTCCATCTCGTTGATGGGCAGGCACTCGATGCGCACGCTGGCGTCGGCATCGGTCGTCACTTTCTGGGTCAGCTCCAGGCACAGCTGCTGCGATACTTGGCGCAGTAGCGTGAATGCCGCTTGAGTAGCCCGAAAGATGGCCTGCTTGGCACTCGACTTTTCGCGTAGCCCTTCGGCAATGAGGTAGAGGCGGTCGGCCGGCAGGCTAGCCGGCACCTCGGCGGGCTCGACGAGCGGCGCAGCGGGCACCTTTTTGGGGCGAATGGTCTTTTGGCGGGCAGGTGGGCTAGCCGGCGTAGTAGGCGAAGCAGCGGTGGATTTGGCCATACGTTGTCTGGGAGGAGGAACCGTGACGGAGTAGCAAGCTACCATCCTGCGGGGGTACGCAGCCAGGGCCGCAGCTGGTTTTGGGCTCCGGCGAGGCTAGCCGGCGCCTAAAAGCTCGCGCCCAAGCCGCCTTTTAGCGAAGTTCGTGTCTTTGCGGCCCGGCATAGCGGTAGCTACCCGCGCAAGGAGTTGCCGCCGTAATTTCAGCCTTTCAAAATCTTATTCCCCCAACATGATACAGCACATCCGCCCGGCGGGCGTGGCGCTGGCCCTGCTGCTAGCCAGCACTACCGCCACGCGGGCCCAGTTTGGCCCCGGCACGCAGTGGACCAAAGACGGCTACGGTTACCTCAAAACGGAGAAAGACGCCATCGTGCAGCTCGATGCGCGCAAGCCCGGCCAGGCCGCTACCATCCTTAGCGCGCAACAGCTCACGCCCCAGGGCGCGGCGGCCCCGCTGAAAGTACGCCGCTTTGCGCTTTCGGAAGACGGCAAGCAGGTACTGCTCAACACCAATACCAAGAAAGTGTGGCGCTACGACACGCGCGGCGACTACTGGGTGTACGACCTAGCCAGCAAGCAGTTGACCCAGCTCGGCAAGGGCCGGCCCGAGTCGTCGCTCATGTTCGCCAAGTTCTCGCCCGATGGCAAAAAGGTGGCCTATGTGAGCGAGCACAACCTGTTTGTGGAAAACCTGGCCGACCACCGCATTGCGCAGCTAACGCAGGATGGCACCGACCGGCTCATCAACGGCACCTTCGACTGGGTATACGAGGAGGAGCTGGACTGCCGCGACGGCTTCCGCTGGGCGCCCGATGGCCAAAGCCTCGCTTACTGGCAGCTCGACGCTACCAAGACACGCAACTACCTGATGCTCAACACTACGGAGCAGCTGTACCCCTACACTATTCCGGTCGAGTACCCGGTGGTGGGCCAGGACCCTAGCCGCGCCCGCATCGGGGTGGTGCCGGTGGCCGGCGGCGCTACCAAGTGGATGGATATTCCCGGCGATGCCGTGCAACACTACCTGCCGCGTATGGAGTGGGCGGGGCCGGGCGAACTGATTGTGCAGCAGCTGAATCGCCGCCAGAACGAGAGCAAGATTATCCTGGTAAATGCGGCTAGCGGCGCGGCCAAGCCCATTTTCAGCGAAACTGATAAGGCCTGGGTCGATGCCAAGGACGGCGCCGTGGGCTGGAACTGGATTGAGGGCGGCAAGCGCTTTGTGTGGGCGAGCGAGAAGGACGGCTGGCGCCACCTCTACGCCATCGACCGCAGCGGCAAGGAACAGCTGTTGACGCCCGGCAACTACGATGTTATCAGTCTCGAAACCATCAGCGAGCCCACGGGCACGATTTATTTCATGGCCTCGCCGGCCAACGCCACCCAAACCTACCTCTATAAGGTGGCGCTGAAAGGCGGCAAGGCCGAGCGCGTGACACCCGCTAGCCTCACCGGCTCGAACGGCTACGACATCTCGCCCAATGGCAAAATCGCGCTGCACACCTTCTCCAACACCGCCGCCTACCCCGTGGCCGATGTAGTGAGCCTACCCGCCCACCAGCGCCTGAGCGGCGGCGAGGTACCCGAGCAGGCCAAGGCGATGAAAATGCCCAAAACAGAGTTTTTTCAGGTGAAAACCGCCGATGGCGTGACGCTCGATGGCTGGCTGGTGAAGCCCACGAACTTTGACCCCAGTAAGAAATACCCCATCGTGTTCATGGTGTATGGCGAGCCGGCTAGCCAGACGGTAGTCGACCGCTTTGGCACCGGCGCCAACCGCCTCTACCAGGGCAGCATGGCCGATGACGGCTACATCTACGCGTCGCTCGAAAACCGAGGCGCGCCCGCCCCGCGCGGCCGCGAGTTCCGCAAGGCCATTTACCACAACATCGGCGCGCTTAACATCCGCGACCAGGCCATGGGCGCCACGGAGGTATTAAAGAACAAGTGGGTCGATACCAGCCGCGTGGCCGTGTGGGGCTGGAGCGGTGGCGGCTCGTCCACCCTCAGCCTGCTGATGCAGTACCCCAACATCTACAAAACGGGCATCAGCATCGCGGCCGTCGACAACCAGCTCAACTACGATAATATCTACCAGGAGCGCTACATGGGCCTGCTGCCCGAAGACCGGCACTACTTCGTGGACAACTCGCCCCTAGCCCACGCCAAAAACCTGCGCGGCAACCTGCTGCTCATCCACGGCACCGGCGACGACAATGTGCACTACAACAACGCCGAGCAAATGATAAACGAGCTCATCAAGTACAACAAGACCTTCCAGCTGATGAGCTACCCCAACCGCACCCACGGCATCTCGGAGGGCGAAGGCACCAGCCGCCACCTGGCCAGCACCTACACCAAGTTCCTCAAGGAAAACTGCCCCCCCGGTGGCCGCTAGCCCTGGCTAGCCTCGGCAGGCACCAATGCAAAAAGCCCCATCTCCTGGCCGGAGATGGGGCTTTTTTAGAAATAATAGGCCACCCTAGCCGCGCCGCTTGCGCCCCCGCAAGATGCTGCGCGTGGGCTGCGCCCCGGTCTGGGCTTGGTTGGCGCGGGGCTGGTCGTTGCGCCCGGTACCGTTGTCGATATCGCGCCTGGGCACACCGTTGGGGAACGTGCCACTGGTGGTGCCACCCACGTGCTTGTCGGTGTAGCCCCGGGGGTAGGCGGGCACGGCGGCGGGCGGCAGCGTATTGCCGGGCGTACCGACATCGGACACACTGCCTGATACAGGCACATCGGGCGTGGTAGTGGCGCGCGGCACCTGCGCCAGGGCAGGGCTAACGGCGCCCAGAGTCAGGAGGGGGATAAGCAGTAAGAAGTTGCGCATGGACAGCCGCCGAACTGCTCTTATGCGTTCGGCTTCGGCTTATACGGCAAACCAGCGGAAGAGTCCTGCTGCGCCGATGCCCGGGCCTTGGGAAACCTCAGTGAGGCTAACGACCAGCAACAATCAGGCTCCCACCAATTACTTGAAAAACAAAAAAGCCCTTGGCATTACGCCAAGGGCTTTTTCTGCAGAGAAGGAGGGATTCGAACCCCCGGACCTGTTACAGTCAGCGGTTTTCAAGACCGCCGCAATCGACCACTCTGCCACTTCTCTAAAAAGTGAAATGGTAAAACAACAACTTAGCGAAGAGTGGAAGCCACTTCGCTAAATTACTATCTCACCATTTCGTAGAGAGGGGGGGATTCGAACCCCCGATACCGTTGCCAGTATAACGGTTTTCGAAACCGTCGCATTCGACCACTCTGCCACCTCTCTAGGGTCCCAAACGAGTGGTTGGGGTTGCAAAAGTAGTCGGCAATCGGGAGTTTGGAAGAACGACGCGGGAAATTTCTGCAAACTTTCCGCTAGTAGCCTCACTATCAATTCCTCATTTTTTGTCGACTTCCTTCGGCAGCAGGGCTAGCCGGCCGGTTACGGCGTCGATGCTCACGTTGACTTCGAAGCCGATGATGAGCGTCATGCACACAAATTCGAGCCACACCATGAAGCCCACCAGCGCCCCAATGGAGCCGTAGAACGTATTGTAGGAGTTGAAAATGCGCACGTAGAGCGTGAACAGAAATGACACCAGAAAGATGAGCAGCGTGGCCACGATGGCGCCGTAGGAGATGAACGGCCATTTGTCGTGCACCGGCGGCACGAAGTAGTAGATGACGCAGGTGGTGGTGAGAAACAGCCCGATGAGCGAGCCGTAGCGCAGCACCAGAATCATAAATTCGGAGGAGCTTTCGGGCACAATTTCGTAGAATACTAGCCCATCAATGATGAAGGTGCCGAAGAAGATGCCCGCAATGGCCACCACCAGGATGAGGGCTAGCGCGAAAGTGAGGCCGGTGGCTATCACGCGCTTGTGCAGGTAGCCGCGGTGCTTGAACCAGGGGTATTTTTTCTCAAACGCGTCGAGCAGCGCCATGATGCCATTGCTGGAGAGCACTAGGGCCGTGACGAAACCGAAGGACAGCAGGCCGCCGTGCGGGATGCGCACGATGTCCTCGATGGTGCCCGCCGTGGCCGAGTACAGCTCGTGGGGCATGATGTCGGCCAGAAATTGCAGAATGTCCACGTCCAGGTTGGGCACCGGGATGTAGGGGATGAGCGTGAACAGGAAGATGATGGTCGGAAACAGGGCCAGCGTGAGGTTGAAGGCCATGTAGGCGGCGCGCTTTTCGAGCGAGTCGAGGCGCAGCTCGTGCAGCACGCGCTCGCCCACATCGTAGACCGAGATGCGGCCCCCGCGCATCCGCTGGCGCTTGCCCCACGCCATGAGCGTGCGGTAGGCGCGGTGGCGGCGCACATCGGGCAGCACAGCGCGGCGGCGAGCGGGAGGAGCGAGCATAAGCAGTAGCGCGGACTTTATAGTCCGCGAAGCAGATATGGGCGTTAGCTAAATATTCTGTTTCGCAAATAACACCAAACGCGGACTACAAAGTCCGCGCTACTTACCAAATGCGGCCGGGGCAGGCGCATCGCCGGGCGTGGCGCGGCCGGGGCCTAGCGGGCTGTCGCCCTCGCCTTCGGCAAAATAGGGGGCTAGCTTTTCGCGCACGCTGTCGGGGATGGGCACTGGGCGACCGTTGCTGGTGCTCACGAATACCATCAGGGTGTAGCCCTCGGTGAGCAGCTCGCTAGCCTCGTTGCGGATTTCATACTCAAATTTTACCCGCGAGCCTTCGGCCAGCTCGCGTAGCATCACCTTGATAGTCAGTAGGTCGTCGTAGCGAGCGGGGCGGCGAAAGCGGGTGTGCAGCTCGCCCACCGGCATGCCGACCCCCTGCCCTTCCAGGTCTTTGTAGCGAATGCCGAGCTGCCGGAACGATTCGGTGCGGGCCACCTCGAAGTACGCCGCGTAGTTGCCGTGATAGACGTAGCCCATCTGGTCGGTTTCGGCGTAGCGCACGCGGATTTGGATGTCGGACTGGTACATGTTACTCTTAAAAATATAGCTTTAAGAAAGGTCTGTCATGCTCATCTGGCGTCCCGAAGGAAGCTGCTTGTCAGGCTTACGTGGCTAGCCCTGTTCTACTCTGACAAGCTGCTTCCTTCGGGACACCAGATGAGCATGACAAGCGCAAGGGAAAACGCTGGCTAGGGTTACCGAATACCGGCCCGCGTGAGCGCCGCCTGGTAGCGGCGGGCGTTGGCGAGGTGCTGCTGCTCGTTGGCGGCGAAGGCGTGGTAGCCGCTGAAATCTTCCTTAGCGCAGAAGTAGAGGTAGTCGTTTTGCTCGGGGTGCAGCACGGCGTTGATGCTGGCGATGCTGGGCAGGTCGATGGGACCGGGCGGCAGGCCGCCGTACATATAGGTGTTGTAGGGCGAGTCTTTGCGCAGGTGCACGTTGAGCACGCGCTTGATGCCGAAGTCGCCGTTGGCGTACACCACGGTAGGGTCGGCCTGCAGCTTCATGCCGCGCTTGAGGCGGTTGAGGTACACCCCCGCGATGCGGGGGCGCTCGTCGGCGTGCTGCTGCTGCTCGGCCTCCACGATGCTGGCCAGGGTGCTCACCTGCACGCGGGTGAGGCCCAGCTTCTGGCGGGCGGCATCGCGCTCGGGCGTCCAGAACTTCTCGTACTCAGTTTTCATGCGCTGCATGAGGTTCTGGGCCGAGGTATTCCAATACAGCTCGTAGGTGTTGGGGATAAACATGGAGAGCACCGTGGTGGTGTCGAAGCCCAGGCTCTTGGTGTAGCTGGGGCTGCTGAGCAGCGAATCAATCTGCCGGGGCTTGGCGTCGATTTGCTTGCTGAGCTTGGTGGCTAGCTCGCGGCGCAGGCGCACATTGGTGAAGGTGAGCTTGAGCGGCGTCTGGCGGCCCGACTTCAGTAAGTTGATTACCTGGCGGTTGGTCATGCCGGTTTTCAGCTCGTAGCGGCCGGGTTTCACGGCGCCGGGCTTGTTGTAGCCCATGAGCTTGCCCACAAAGTGCAGCGAGAGCGGGTCGATAACCACTTTTTCGCCCTCGGCCCGCACGGCCTCCACGGCCACCAGGGCCTTCTGCCAGTTATCGCCTTTGTGGATGTAAGCATACGCGGGCTTATCGCGGGTGTCGATGTTGGTGGTGTAAAAAATCTGGAAGAAATAATACGAGAAGCACACCAGGATGAGGCCGGTAATCACGCTCACGGCGGCAAAGCGGTTGCGGCGCTTGATGGAATCGGCCCGGTACTCAATAGCGGACTTTTTGACAGGTTCAGACATGGCGGCGGGGAATAAGAACTTCAAAATTAGCTCCGCCCCGCCCTACCAACGCGGCTAACCTAAACAACTGGCGGCACATTTGCTTATAACCCTCAATTAGCCGCGGGCGGGCTAGGCAAAACCGCTCGCCGTAGTACCTTTCGCGCCACTTACGGGCCGCCCCGGCTGGCCCATTTTGTTTCATTAGCTTCTTTTCTGCCCTATGGCTGCTACCCTGCTCCGCATCCACCCCGAGAACCCGCCCCAAAACCGTATTCTGCAAGTAGTGGAGGTGCTGCGCAAAGGCGGGCTTATCATTTATCCTACCGATACGGTTTATGGCATTGGCTGCGATATCAACAACGCGAAAGCGGTTGAGAAGCTTTGTCGCATCAAGGGCCTGAAGCCTGAGAAGGCCAACCTAAGCTTTATCTGCCACGATTTGTCGCACATCAGCGACTACGCGCACGGCATCACCACGCCGGTGTTCAAGGTGATTAAGAAGGCGCTGCCTGGCCCGTTCACCTTTATTTTTGAGGCTAGCCCCAACGCCCCGCGCTACGGTGGCGTGAAGCGCAGCACGGTCGGTATCCGGGTGCCGGACAACCAGATTGTGCGCCAGATTGTGAAAGAATTCGGCACGCCTATCGTGAGCACCTCGGTGCGCGAAAGCGAGGAAACGCTGGAAGAATATGTAACTGACCCCGACCTGATTTTTGAAAAATACCGCTCGCTCGTCGACCTCGTTATCGACGGCGGATTTGGCGGCAACGTGCCCAGCACCATCATCGACTGCACCAAGGACGACTTCGACCTCGTGCGCGAAGGCCTGGGCGACATCGAGCAGTTCTTGTAAGGCTAGCGCTCAGCCACAGGTAAAAAGGACCGTTCTGCAAGTAGCAGAACGGTCCTTTTTGGTTACTCACTCACCGGTTTTTTATGTTTCCAGCGGCGATGCGTCCACAGATACTGTTCGGGCGTCGCCCGAATATCGGCTTCCAACTGCCGGATAAAGGCTTCGGTAGCCGGAAAGCGCAGGGCCTCATCGGACGAGTTGGCGCCGGCGGCCACGGCGCGGCCATCGGGCAGCTCGGTGAATTTCACCTCGTAGTAGCCGCGGCGCACGCGCCGGATACCCACGTAGAGCACCGCGCAATCGAGCTGCTGGGCTAGCCGGTCGGCGCTGGTGTAGAAGCCTGCTTCCTGGTGCAGAAAGCTGGTCCAGTACGGGCGGTCGTCTTTGCTGGCCGCCTGGTCGGTGAGCAGACTGAGCGTGCGGCCCTGCCCGCGGTGCTGCACGAGGTAGCGCAGGGTGGCTAGCATGGGCACGGCATCGGCCCCTAGCCGGGTGCGCAGGCGCCGCATAAAGTATTCGAAAAACTTGTTGGTAAGCGGCTTATACACGCCCGCCGCCCGGCCCGGAAACTCCAGGGCCGCGCCCGAGAGTATCCACTCCCAGTTGCCCCGGTGCGAGCCTAGCGAGAGCACCGTGCGGTTTTCAGCAAAGTGCCGCGTCATCAGCTCGGGGTTCACAAAGCGCATGCGGCGCTGCAACTCGGCCGGCGAGATGGCCGCTAGCTTCAGAATCTCGACTACTACCTGCGCAAAGTGCCAGTAGAACTGATGACCAATGCGCTCGACTTCGGACGCGCTTTTTTCGGGGAACGACTTGCGCAAGTTTTCCTGCACCACACCCCAGCGGTAGCGCACCACGTAGCGCAGCAATAGGTAAATAACGCCCGCTAGCCCGTGCAGCACGGCCAGCGGCAGGTGGGCCAGCGCCAGCAGCGGCCAGGCTAGCCAGCGGTAGTGGCGCGGCGCGGCCGGGCTAGCACTCATCGGGGCACGGCGGCCCCGGCGGGGGCATAGTCAGTGAGGCTGCGCTCACCCGTCTGGCGCTGGGTGGCCAGTACTTTTTTGGTGGCCGCATCGCGGGCTTCGATGGTGAGCGTGAAGGGGCCGGCCGGAATGGGCCCTAGCGGCAGCTGGCCCACTACGGCCGTAGGCCGCCCGCCCTGCGTGGTCACGAGCGGCGCGTCGGCATCGGCGGCAGTGCCGTCTTCGGCGGCCAGGTGGTAGTGCAGGCTCACCTTGCGGCCGGCCGGCAAGGCGTTCAACTCAGTGTAGAAGAAGACATTATCAGTACCCCGGCCGTAGTAGCCACCGGTAGCGCGGGTCAGCAAGTAGCCGCCGCGGTTGAAGACGCTTTCGGCGCTGGCCTTGGCCGCGGGCCGGGCTAGGAAAACGAGGTCGCTAAAGGCGGGCGCGGTAGGCGCGGCTACTACCAGTTGCTGCTCCACGGTGGTTTCGCCGTTGGCGCTCTTGTACTGGTCGCGAATGCGGCCACGCAGCGTGTAGGTGCCGTCGGGCAGGGCCACGCGCTTGAGGAAGCTGAGCGGGTTCTTGATGGCAATAGTTGTGTCGCTGAGCACGGGCGGCTTCAGCGTCACGGTTTCGTGCCAGGCCGACGTGCCATCGGCCTTCAGAATATCCAAATCGACCACCGCCGACGACTGAAACGACTTGGGCGCCCGCTGCCGGTAGGTGAGCGGCTGGGTGGGCACCGAAACGGCAATTTCCACTTCGCCACCCTTTTGCACTTGGTCAAGATTGCGAAACTTAGCCACTTGCAAAATGAGTTGCGGTGGGCCGGCCTGGGCCCCGAGGGTAGCCCCCAGGGCTAGCGAGATAGACAACGAGAGAACGCGCATAAGGACAAAAATAAGCAGTGCGCCCGCGCTAGGGCCATTACCGTGCCGGGCGGCTACCTTGCGGCCATGTCCGTTATCCTTACCGAACTGCATTACCTGCCGTCAATACCTTATTTTCAGCAATTGCTGCGCGCCGACCAACTGCTGCTCGACGCTCACGAGCACTACCACAAGCAAACGTTTCGCAACCGCGCCCTCATCGTGACCACGCAGGGCTTGCAGCCCCTCACGGTGCCGGTGGTGGACGGCGCCCGCGCCGAAAAAATACGCACCAGCGAAATTGAAATCGACTACCGCCAGAACTGGATGCACCGCCATTTTCGCACCCTGCAAACCGCCTACGGTGCCTCGCCGTATTTTGAGTATTACGCGGGGTATCTACAGGATATTTATGCGCAAAAGCCAGCGCGGCTTTGGGACCTGAACCTGGCTTTTCTGCACCTGCTGCTGCGCTGCCTGCGCTGGCCGCTGCCGGTAGCCTTCACCACTGAGTATCTGGCCCCAACCGCGCCGCTAGCCCCAGCCCTGCTCGACCGACGCGACTGCCTGACACCTAAAAGCCCCCTAGCCGGGGCCGAACCTGACAGTCCGTCGCAACGGCCCTATTCGCAGGTTTTTGGTACCGCATTTGTACCAGGGCTTAGCGTGCTGGATTTGTTGTTTATGCAAGGGCCGGCCGCCGGGCAGTTTTTATAGGACAGGCGCTCAGCCAATTTCAATTTGTCCGAACCTTCGTCCGCAGGCGCTTGTTTTTCTTATAATCCGCTTTCCTTTACGTATCGATGTAGCGCAACTATTCGAGCCGGTATCGGTACAGCTACTATCTGCGTCTTATTTCTATCTTGCTTGCATGGAAGCTAAATTTTCAAACCGCGTCAAGGAGGTTATTTCCTTGAGCCGGGAGGAGGCCATTCGGCTCGGCCACGACTACATCGGCACCGAGCACCTGCTGCTGGGCATGATTCGCGAAGGCGAAGGCACGGCCCTCGGCTTGCTCAAAAAACTGGGTGTGGCCACCGATGAGCTGAAGTTTGCCCTTGAGCAAGCCACGCGCAACACGGCCTCCACCCAGGGCACCAGCATTACCGGCTCGATTCCGCTCACCAAGCAGACCGAGAAGGTGCTGAAAATCACTTACCTCGAAGCCAAGATTTTCAAGTCGGAAATCATCGGCACCGAGCACCTGCTCCTCTCGATTTTGCGCGATGAGGACAACATTTCTTCTCAAATTCTTTCCAAATTCAACGTGAACTACGAAACCGTGCGCGACTCGCTCGACTACCACGGCGCCGCTCCGAACACTAGCCCCAAAGCTGGCCCGGAGGCTGACGACGATGACGACCGCCTCTTTGGCCAAGGCCAGGGCGGGGCTGGCCGCGGCCAGGGTGCCCAGGGTGGTGCCGCTGGCGCTGGTGCCAAGCGTGCTGGTGAGAAATCGCGCACTCCGGTGCTCGATAACTTCGGCCGTGACCTCACTAAGCTAGCCGAAGAAGACAAGCTCGACCCCATCGTGGGCCGTGAAAAAGAAATTGAGCGCGTGGCCCAGGTACTGAGCCGCCGCAAAAAGAACAACCCGATTCTCATTGGTGAGCCGGGCGTGGGTAAGACGGCCATCGCTGAAGGTCTGGCCCTACGCATCATCCAGAAGAAAGTAAGCCGCGTGCTGTTCAACAAGCGCGTAGTAACTCTCGATTTGGCTTCGCTGGTGGCTGGTACCAAGTACCGCGGTCAGTTCGAAGAGCGCATGAAGGCCGTGATGAACGAGCTGGAGAAGTCGCCCGACGTGATTCTGTTCATTGACGAGTTGCACACGATTGTGGGCGCCGGCGGGGCTTCGGGCTCGCTCGACGCCAGCAACATGTTCAAGCCGGCTTTGGCTCGCGGCGAAATTCAATGCATCGGCGCCACCACGCTGGACGAATATCGCCAGTACATCGAGAAGGATGGTGCGCTGGCCCGTCGTTTCCAAATGGTGATGGTGGACCCCACCACGCCCGAGGAAACTATTGAGATTCTGCACAATATCAAGGATAAGTACCAGGACCACCACCACGTGGTGTACACGGACAAAGCCATTGAGCAGTGCGTGAAGCTGAGCGACCGCTACATGAGCGACCGCTTCCTGCCGGACAAAGCCATTGACATCTTGGACGAAGCCGGTGCCCGCGTGCACATCAACAACATCGTGGTGCCTGAGGATATTCTCAAGCTCGAAGAGCAGATTGAGAACATCAAAGGCGAGAAAAACCGCGTGGTGAAATCGCAGAAATACGAGGAAGCCGCTAAACTTCGCGACACCGAAAAGAAGCTTCTGGAGCAGCTCGAAACGGCCAAAAAGTCGTGGGAAGATGAGACCAAGAAGAAGCGCTACACGGTGAAAGAGGAAAACGTGGCCGAGGTAATCGCCATGATGACCGGTATTCCCGTGAACCGCGTGGCCCAGAACGAAGGCGAGAAACTGCTGAACATGGGCGCCGAGCTGCAAGGCAAGGTAATCGGCCAGGACAAGGCCATCAAGCAGTTGGTGAAAGCCATTCAGCGCACCCGCGTGGGTTTGAAAGACCCGAAGAAGCCGATTGGCTCGTTCGTGTTTCTCGGCCCGACCGGCGTGGGTAAAACGGAGCTAGCCAAGGTGTTGGCTACCTACCTCTTCGACAAGGAAGATGCGCTGGTGCGCGTAGATATGTCGGAGTACATGGAGAAATTCAGCGTATCGCGCCTGGTTGGCGCGCCTCCCGGCTACGTGGGCTACGAAGAGGGCGGCCAGTTGACGGAGAAAATCCGCCGCAAGCCGTACTCGGTTATTCTGCTCGACGAGATTGAGAAGGCGCACCCGGACGTATACAACCTGCTGCTGCAAGTGCTGGACGATGGTATTCTGACCGACGGCCTGGGCCGCAAGGTAGACTTCCGCAACACCATCATCATCATGACCTCGAACATCGGGGCGCGTGACTTGCAAGACTTTGGCGCCGGCATCGGCTTCGGTACTAAGTCGCGCAACGAGAACATGGATGAGATTACGAAGGGCACCATTACCAACGCCTTGAAAAAGACGTTTTCGCCCGAGTTCCTCAACCGCTTGGATGACGTGGTAGTCTTCAACTCCTTGGAAAAGAAGGATATTCACAAGATTATCGACATCAGCCTCAGTAAGCTACTCAGCCGCATCCTCACGCTGGGCTACCGCGTGGAGCTGACCGAGAAAGCTAAGGACTTTGTGGCCGACAAAGGCTACGACCCTAAGTACGGCGCTCGTCCGCTGAACCGGGCCATCCAGAAGTACATCGAAGACCCGATTGCTGAGGAAATCCTGAAAGCTCAGCTGTTGCACGGTGACATCATTACCGCCGACTACGAGGATGGTAAGGATGAGCTATTCTTCACCATTGCCAAGAGCGACGAGGCACCCAACCTAGCCAGCGATGAGCGGCCGGCTGAGAAGCCTTCGGAGCCCGAAGCTGGCGAGTCGAAATAGTAACGAGTAAAATAGAAAAGGCCGGTTCCGCAGTGCGGGACTGGCCTTTTTTGCGTTATCGATTGGCTAGCCAACGCCTCGCTAGGGCAGCGGCCGCAGCACTACGCGGCGGTTGCGGGGTCGCTCGGCAGGCAGGTTGTTGTCGGCTACGGGCTGGGTACCGCCGAGGCCTAGTGGGCTCAGTCGGGCGGGGGAAATACCGCGGGCACTTAAATACTGGCACACCGCCTCGGCGCGCCGCAGCGAAAGCTGCTGATTGAGTACGGGGTCACCTTGGTTATCGGTGTGGCCTTGCACCTCCAGGCGCAAAGCTGGGTAGCGATTGAGTACTCGGGCTAGGGTATCGAGGCTGGCCCGCACTGCGGGCAGTAGCAGCACCTGGCCCTGCTCGAAGTAGAGCGCCCGTGCCGTAATAGTCTGGCCACTTAGCAGTTGAGTGGCCATTATTTCGACCCGCCGGGTGGGTGGCGGGTTTTTGGGGCGGTGGGTCTTGGCGGCCGAACGAACAGTTGGTGGCTTGGCTTTGGCTACCACGCGCCGCTCGGCGAGCAACGGACTGCTGACAGCCAAAGACGGAGCAGCAAGCAACGCCGGCCTTCCGCCCACCACCAGCACAGGGTTTAGGTCGACCGCTAGCTTAGGCAGCGTCGGCGGGCGGCTGAATAGGTAGCGAGTAGGAACGACTTCCTGAAAGCGATTGGCAAAGGTGGGTGCTTTACCCTGCGTCATGCCCCAGAGGTTGCGCCAAGAGGAAGTGCGCAGCGGCTCGGGCTGCTTGGGGCGCTCCCAGAATAGCCGGGCTGTGGCATCGAGCGAATACTGGCAGTAGTCGAGGCGCAGGCGGTAGGGCCGGCCGCCGACAAGGTCGAGCGGCACGTCGAAGTAGCTGAGGGGCTGGCCGCGCCACTCATCCAGCAGCTGCTTGCCATCGAGCCACAGCCGGGCACCATCGTCGACGGATAGGTGCAGCACGTAGTGGCCCGTCACGGGTGGCACCAGCCAGCCCGCCCAGCGCACGGTGAATTGCTCGGCAGGCACTCCGCTAACTGGCTTTTCGCCGTGCCAGAAGAAGTCAATGAGCGGGTCGCGCCGCGTTTCTATTAGGTGCTCGAAGTTGAGGCCATCGTAGTAGTCGCCGCGCAGGCCATCGCCCGCGGCGGCCTGCGCGCTCGCTTTAGCTGGCGCACCAAGGGCTAGACTGCTCAGTAGCAAGGCAAAAAAGAACGGTTGCATAGCGGCGCGGTTCTGGGTTTACTGGTCAAGCTGGCTGGGTTTAGCGGCGCCTTGCCAAGCAAATGGCGGCTAGCCCCGGCACAAGGACAAAAATCCGCCTGCTGCCCCTACCCCGCGCTTCAATCTAGTTAATTGGGTCGTCTTGAGTACTTATTTGGGGCGGGCCAGCTCGCGGGGCACCTGGCCGGTGAGCTTCTTGAACACGCGGTTAAACGTTGATTTTGAGTTGAATCCGCTTTCCAGCGCCACCCCTACCAGTGAGTAGTGCGCAAAGCGCGGGTCGGCGAGCTTACGCTGCGCCTCGGCCACCCGGTAGCCGTTCACAAAGTCGCTGAAGCTCTGGCCACAGCCCAGGTTGATAAGCCGGGAGAGTTGCGCGGGGTGCAGGCGCAGGTGGTGCGCCAGTTCGGCTAGGGTAAGCTCGGGTTCGAGCCAGGGGCGCTCGTCGGCCATCAGGGCGAGCAGCTTGGGGCGCCAGGGCAGCAACTCGGTCGGCAGCTCAGCGGGCGGCAGCTTTTCGGCTACAGCCGCCTCGGCTGCGGCAACCGGCTCGGCCAATGAGACACTGGTGGCGGCTAGCGTAGCCTGGGGGGCCAGCGCGGGGGATAGCTCCTGCGGCATCGCCCACCTTGGGGCGGCGCCCCCGGCCCAGCCGATGGGCACGGGCCGGCTAGCTCCATAGCTGGCTTGCAGCCCCACCACGGCTAGCCCAAACACCAGCCCGCAGCGCACCCCAAACGCATACCACAGCTCCGAATACCCAAAGGGCCCAAACCAGGCATCGAGCGCCACGAAGCTCAAGCCCAGGCCGAAGCCTAGCAGCAGCACCACCAGCAGCGTACGCCGCGGGCCAGGCCGGCGCGGCCGACCAGCCGTGGTGCCGGCCCAGTAGTACTGGCGGTGGTCGTCCAGCGCCTTCAAGCCATAGAGCAGCAGCAGCACGTAGCAAACCAGCGCTAGCGGGGCCAGCACCTGGCGCAGCAATTCGGCCGCGGGGCCAAGGTCGCCGAAGTGCGCGGCGGCCACGCCGTGTCGGTAGCCCAGGTCGAGCAGCGCCACACCCGCAAACAGCCCAATGTGCCCCAGGCCCGGCAATAGCCGCTGCCACGCCAGCCGCGGGCGCCGGGGCTGGCCCGTGAGCACCCGCAGGTAGAGGTAGCACACCGGCGCCAGTAGCAGCTCGGCGTACCAGGGCGCGTAGAGCGGCGCGGCCCCGGCCTCGGCCAGGGGTAGCATACACCAGCTAGCCAGGCTTAGCAGGAACTGCGCCAGCAAGAAGGTGGGTAGCAGCAGCAGCAAGGCGGGCAACAGCCCCGGCAACACCTGCCGGCGCCAGTGGCCCCTAGCCAGCAGCGCGGCCGTGGCCACAGCCGGCCCCAGCAGCGGCCACAGCACCGCCGAGCGAAACATATACTGAAGAATCATGGCGGCCCGCTAGGTTCGATACAAAGAAACGAGCCGCTCCCCAGTTGGCGGCCGAGCCCGCGCGCACTACCGGCCCCAATGCCACCGGCAACCAGGCTAACTAAAAAGACCGGCTCCGCAGGACGGGGCCGGTCTTCGTGCTTTCATAGCTCGAGGATTCTTCATCCTCTTTCTCTTCGCTATGAGTAGTATTGCCTGGCTTTTAGTTGCACATGACTCGTCAAATATTTCTGGCGGCGGCCCTGACCGCCGGGCTGGCCTTGATACCGGTACTGTACGTGCGTTTCGCCTGGCCCGCGGTGCTGGCCTTCGTGCCCATGCACTACACCAGCGCCGGGGTGCCCGGCCATTTTGTGCCGCGCCAGTGGCTGCGCGACATCAGCTGGCTGCCGACACTGGTGTGGGCAATACTCACGTTTTTACCGCAGGTGCAAGACGGCCAAAGCCTGTTTTGGAGCAGCTACCGGCAGCGCCGCACCCGGCTGGTAGTGGTGGCTAGCCTGGCGCTAGTCGTCACGGCGATAGCATATCGCGGCGCTCACCACAGCCGGCCTTATCGCGAGCAGCCGCCCACGCCGCCCGCGCCCCAGTCCACGCCGGGGCCAGCCCGCTAGCCGCCCTGCTTGCTGCCGCCGCCCTTGGTATCGTCGTTCTGGATGGCTTTGCGCTGCTTGGTTTGGCCGGCTTGGCCGAAGCGGTAGCTGAAACCAAGCCGGAACGAGCGCTGGTAAGACCGGAACTCGCTGCGCTCGGTGAAGAGCGGCGTGGTGGTGGTGTTGCGGTAGGGCCAGTAGGCATTGAAGGGGTTACTGAAGTTGAGGGTCAGGTCAGCCTTGTCGCCCAGCAGCGTTTTCTTGGCCCCTAGCTGGTAGTAGAGATTAGCCGGGCCGGTGCCCTGAATGTCGGGCATGGGCGTGCTGGCGAAGGCAAAGCCCTGCACCGTGAAACCCTTGTTCAGCTTGTACGAAGTGTTGACGTTAATGCCCGCCGCAAAGCCGCGCCGCTCGATGCCCAGCGCCGGCGAGCTGCGCACGATGTACTGCACATCGGGCCCGGCGCTCAGGTCCCACTTGGGCGCGGGCTTGGCCGAGAGGTACACGTTGAACTGGTAGAAGGTATTGGCCGCCACGTTGGCGAAGGTCTGGGCCGTCACGCTGGCGTCGGGCGTCACGCCGGCGGGCAGCGGCACGGGCGGGCTAGGGTTGGTGGTGAGGTAGCGAATCGACTCGATGGCGTTGCCGGTGTGGCGCACCGAGAGCGACGCGTTCAGCGTCGTGGTCTTGACGGTAGTGCTGTAGGCCAGTTCGTATGAGTCAGTAAACTCGGGGTTCAGCAGCGGGTTGCCGAAGGAAATATTCTTGGCATCGGAGCGGTCCACGAAGGGGTTCAGGTAGTCGATATACGGCCGCGTGATGCGCCGGCTGTAGGCAAAGCGCAGGCTGGTGGCATCGGTGAAGGCGTAGCGGGCGCTGCCGTTGGGCAGCAGCGAGAGGTAGCTGGGCAGCGATACCTCGGGGCTGCCGGGGCCGAAGCGGGCCTGCACATCGGTGCGCTCGAGGCGGGTGCCGAGGCTGCCCGTCAGTTTCTTGCCCGCGCTGAAGGAATAGATGGCGTAGGCCGCCTGCACGTTTTGCGAGTAGGTAAAGTCCGTCACGCGGCGGCCGTCGGGCGCCAGGCTGGGGCCGTACTGCGTGCGCAGGGTGTCCACGGTGGCCTCCGAGCCAGTGCGCCGGAAAATCGCCTTCAGGCCCAGCTCCAGGGTACGCTTGTCGCCGAAGGGCTGCGTAAAATCGGTCTGAAACGTGACTTCGTGGCCCGGCGTGCGGCCCCGGCTGCGCTCGCGGTAGCTGGCCTGGCTCTGCTCTAAGGCAGTGTAGGAGTTGGCGTACTGGTCAAAGTCGTAGCCGAAGGTGCCGTTGTTGAGTGCGTACTGCCCCAACACGCTCCACTCCTTGCGGGCCGTGGCAAAGGTGTGGGTGTAAGTGCCGGTGCCCTCCACATTCAGCCCGCTAAACAGGCTTTTGGTGGCGCGGGTAAAGAGCTGGTTATTGGCCGGGTTGAAGTTGGTGTAGCGGTTCACCAGGTCCTGGGTCGAGTTGCCGCCGTAGCCGTTCACCGAGCCGGCCAGCGAAATGCTGTGGTGCTCGGCGGGGTCGTAGTCGAGGCCCACCGTGCCGTAGTACCAGCCGCCGAGGTTGCGGTTGTCCGAGTTTTGGCGCAGCGTGTCGGGCACGGCCGCCGCGTAGCCGATGCGCTCGCGGCTCGACTGCCCGGGGTTGTACCAGGCGCCCGCGCTGGCCGACGATGTGAAGCCCACCTTGCCCTTCTTGAAGTTCAGGGCCGAGTTGAAGTTGGTGTTGCGGTTGCCGCTGGCTAGGGCCACACGGCCGTTCACGCCTTGGTCCACACCCTTCTTTAGCACAATGTTGATGATGCCCGCCGTGCCCTCCCCGTCGTACTTAGCCGAGGGTGTCGTGATGACCTCGACGCTCTTAATCTGCTCGGCCGGAATGCTTTTCAGCGCCTCGGCCAGGTTCCTGGCTAGGGTCGGCGAAGGCTTGTTATTCACCAGCACCTTGAAATTACTCGAGCCGCGCATCTTCACGTTGCCGTCGCCATCCACGGCCAGCAGCGGGGCCTTGCGCAGCACGTCCTGGGCGGTACCGCCGGCGTTGCTCACGTCCTGCTCGGCGTTGTAAATGAGGCGGTCGGCCTTCACCTCCACCACCGGCTTGGTACCGATAATTACGGCCTCGCCCAGGGCCTGGGCGGCGGCGGGCAGCAGCAGCGCGCCCACGGCAGTGGGGCCGGTGCCCACCGTCACGGTGCGGGTGCGGGGGCCGTAGCCCACGTAGGTGGCCCGCAGCCGAAAGCTACCCGCCGCTAGCTTGGTGAGGCTAAACTTGCCCTGGTCGTCGGCGGCCACACCCGTGATGGGCTTGTCGCCGGTGGCTGGCAGCAGCACCACCGTGGCGTAGGCCACCGGCTGGCGGCCCAGCGAGTCGAGCACCGTGCCGGTGAGCGAGCCGGTAGCCACCGCGGCCGGAGTGGCAGCCGGGGCCTGGGCTAGCGCCACCATCGGGAAGCCCACCAGGGCAAGCAGGCATAGCAGCCTAAGAGTAGTTTTTTTCATACGTATGGAGGTGCACGCCGCGCTTGTGGTCCTAGTGATGCTGCGGTGGGGGTGGGGGTTGCTTGCCCGTCTGAAGATTTTCTGAAGCCGTGCCCCGGCTACCGGGCGGCGGGGCCAAACGTTACATCGCCCCACCGGGCAGCGCATTACCAAGGTGTGAAGCATAGCTGGGCGGTTGAAATGACTGGGTCAAAGGTCCCCCAGCCTCCGGTGCCCGGCGCTCCAGGTCATTATCTGGGCCGTCCCAACTTATGATTTGGGGCGGGCCACCTCGCTGAGCGCCTGGCCCAGCAGCTTCTTAAACACGCGGTTAAACGTTGATTTTGAGTTGAATCCGCTCTCCAGCGCCACGCCTACCAGCGAGTAGTGCCCAAAGCGCGGGTCGGCTAGCTTGCGCTGGGCCTCGTGCACCCGGTAGGTGTTCACGAAGTCGTTGAAGTTCTGCCCGCAGCCCGCGTTGATGACTTTAGACAACAGCCCCGGGTTGGTGCGCAGGCGCTGCGCCAGCTCGGTGAGGGTCAGCTCGGGCTCCAGCCAGGGCTGCTCGTCGACCATGAGGGCTAGCAGGCGCGTGCGCCAGGGCAGCAGCTCGGCGGGCAGGCCAGCGGGCGTTTTGGGTATATTGGTAGCTGCTTCCGATGCATCGAAGTGAGCCACCGGTGCGGAGTTTGCGCTGCCCAGAGTCTTAGCAGGCGCTTCTAAAGTCATCCCCAGCGTATCCAAGACTTTGCTTGGTGCTTCCAAGGTTTCGATTGACGTCTCCAAGTCCTTTAACTCCTCCAAATCTTTGAAAACGCCAGCCGATGCGGCGGGCGCGGCATCCGGGTCAAAGCGCAGCGGGCTGGCGGCGGCATAGTTGGCCTGGATACCCACCACGATGAGCCCGTAAATCAGCACCCCGCGCAGGGCAAAAATGTACCAGGCCGCATCGTAGCTCAGGTCGAATAAATAACTAAGCACTGCCCCTACCAGCCCCAACGCCAGGGCTAGCCCCTGCAACACCAGAAACTGCCGCAGCCCGGCAAAGCGCAGGCGCTCGGGGTCTGAGAAGTTATCGTCGAGGTAGCGGGCGTAGCGGCGGTAGTCGGCCAGCATGCGCAGGCCGTAGCCCACCAGCAGCGCCACGGCTAGCCAGTTGAAGGGCTCAAAGAGACTATCGCGCCACACCGCGGCCGCCCCCTTGGTGCCGAAGAAGTCGGGCAGCGCCTCGTGGCCATTCGCACTCTGCCAAGATGCTTCGACTACGCTCAGCATGGCAGAATAGCAGGTGATTCAACTTTCTGAACAGCTGCGAAAGCTATGAGTTACCGCGCCAGCTCCTAACTTTTAACGCATAACTCAACCGAGGCCGTAGCTTTGGGTTACCCCGTTTTATATAGCCATGAACATCCTGCGCCACGTCGACCTTACCCGCGTTTTCTTCGTCGATATCGAAACTGTGCCGGGCCACGCCACCCACGCCGAGCTACCCGCCGCCTACCATCCCCTGTGGCAAAAATTCTGCGACAAGCGCCACGCCAAGGAGCTGGCCGCCGGCCAAACCCACGCCGAGCTGTTCGCCCACGGCGGCCTCTACGCCGAGTTTGGCAAGGTGGTGTGCATCTCGGTGGGCTTCTTCCGAATGCTGAAGGATGATACGCTGGAGTTTCGCACCAAGTCCTTTGCCGACGATGATGAGTGCGAGGTGCTGCGCAGCTTCGGGCACTTTTTGCAGCGCTTCGCGCCTTACGGCCCCGCCCGCTACAACAAGCTCGAAACAGCCGGCCCAGACGGCAGCTTCCTGTGCGCCCACAACGGCCGCGAGTTCGACTACGGCTACCTAGGCCGGCGCATGCTCATCTGCGGGCAGGAAATACCGCCCATGCTCGACGTGGCTGGCCACAAGCCCTGGGACCTGCCCCACCTGCTCGACACGATGGACCTTTGGAAGTTTGGCGATACCAAGGGCCACATTTCGCTGCCGCTGCTAGCCGGCGTGTTCGGCATCCCTTCGCCCAAAGATGACATCGACGGCTCGCAGGTGGCGCAGGTGTATTGGGAGGATAAAGACCTGGCCCGCATCGTAACCTACTGCGAAAAGGACGTGGTGACCACAGCCCGCATCTTCCTGCACTACTCGGGCAAGAAGGACCTCTGGCCCCTGGTGCAGCTCACGCCCACACCCTGGCCGCCCCAGGCCGTGGGCACGCCGGGCTAGGCCGGCAATGGCCCTTCGGCCCCGCACCTAGGCACAACCTTGGCGGGCCATAGTCTGGCTGGCAGTTAATACCTTGCGGCGGGCAACGCCATCGGGGCGTTTTGCCGGCTTGCCTGGGGGGGATTACATGAACCACGCTTTCTTTCGCTGGCTGCCGCTGTTGGGGCTGTTGCTACTGGCCGGGCTAGCGGTGTGGCTGGTGCAGCCGCCGCGCCCGGTACCCGCCACGGCCCCGCCCACCGAGTTTTCGGCCTACCGCGCCCGGCCCGATGTGGTGGCCGTGGCTAGCCAGCCCCACTCGCTGGGCTCGGCCACCCAGGCCCAGGTGCGCGACTACCTCCTCAGCCGCTGCCGCGAGCTGGGCCTGTCGCCTAGCGTGCAGGACCTTAGCCTGGTCGTGACCGACCAGGGCCCCCTCACCGCCGCGCGGGTGCAGAACGTGGTGGCCCGCCTGCCCGGCCGGCAGCGCGGCGGTCCGGCCGTGCTGGTGCTGGCCCATTACGACTCGCAGCCCCACACGCCCGGCGCTGGCGACGATGCTGCCGGCGTGGCCGCCATACTCGAAACCATCCGGGCGCTGCGTGCCGGCCCACCCCTAGCCAACGACATTATCTGGCTTTTCACCGATGGCGAGGAGGCCGGCCTGCTGGGCGCCCGCGCCTACGCCGCCGACACGGCCCGCCTGCGCCGCGAGGTGGGCGTGGCCCTCAATTTTGAGGGGCGCGGCAATGCGGGGCCTAGCCTCACCTTCGAAGTTAATTCGCAGAATGGCTGGGTGATGCGCGAGTACGCCAAGGCCGTGCCCTACCCCATCGCCTCGTCGGTATTTTATGAAGTATACCGGCGCTTGCCCAATAGCACCGATTTCACGCCGCTGCGCCAGGCCGGCCTGGCGGGGCTAGGGTTTGCTTTTGCCGATGGCTACCCCTACTATCACAGCCCGGCCGACACGCCCGCCCGCCTCGACCTGGGCTCGCTGCAGCACCACGGCTCGTACATGCTGAGTTTGGTGCGGCACTTCGGCAACATCCCGCTCACCCACACCAAGGCGCCCGACGAAACATTCTTCAACCCCCTGGGCGCCTGGCTGGTGCATTACCCCGCCGCCTGGAACCTCTGGCTTACCCAGCTCACTATCAGCCTCGTAGTGCTGGCCCTGGTGCTGGCCTACCTGCGCGGCCAGCTGAGCGTGGGTAGCCTGCTGGGCGGCGCGCTGGGCTGGCTGGGCAGCGTGGTGCTGCTGGGGCTAGCCGGCTGGGGCCTGTTGGCGCTGGTGGCTTGGCTCTACCCGCAGTACGGTGCGTTCTACGACCGGACCTCCTACAACGCGCTGGCTTACCAGGGGGCGCTGCTGGCGCTGGGGCTAGCCCTGTTCGCGGCCTACTACGGCTGGCTGAGTCGCTTTTTGCGGCCGGGCTCACTGCTGGGGGGCGTGCTGCTGGTGCTGGCTTTAGTACTGGGGCTGATGCAATGGCGGATGCCATCGGCGGCGTTTTTGCTGGCGTGGCCGCTGCTGGCCACTACCCTGGCCTGGGGCCTGCGGCTGCGCCGGGCCGCTAGCCCCACCCGCCAGCCACCCGCCAGCCTGGCCGAGTGGCTGCTGGCCTTGCCCGCCGTGGCGCTGCTGGCGCCGACGCTGTATTTGCTACTGATAATTTTCGGGCTGAGCGTGCCGGTGCTGGGGGCGCTGCTGCTGCTGGCCATCCTGCTGGGACTAGCCCTGCCGGTGTTGCTGCCGGTGCTGCGCCCGGCGGTGGGGCCACACCGCCCGCCCGCCACGAGCTGGCTGCTGCCCGGCCTGGCCCTGGCCCAGGGGCTGATGGCGCTGCTCATCGGCCACCTCACCCGGCAGCCCACCGCCAGCCAGCCCCAGCAAACCCACCTCTACTACACCCTGGATGCGGCGCACGGCCGGGCCTACTGGCTATCGGTGCTCCCGGCCCCCGATGCCTGGACGCGCCAGGTATTTACCCAGCCGCAGTTGGCGCCGCTGCCCGCGCTTTACCCGGACTCGCGCGAACCGGTGCTGCACCAGGCGGCACCCGCGCTGCCGCTAGCCCCGGCCAGCTTCGCGGTGCTGGCCGACGAGGTGGTGGCCGGCCACCGGCTCCTCAGCCTGCGCTTGCTGCCCGGCCGCGCCGAAGTCAGCAGCCTCTCGCTGCGCATTGGCGAAGCTGCCCGGCTGCTCTCAGTGCGCGTGGCCGACGAGCTGACGCCCGCCGCTAGCCTGCACCCGGTAGCGGGCGCGGTGAGCCTGGATTTTCTGGCGCCCCGCGCCGCGGGCGAAGAGCTGACGCTGGAGCTGGCTAGCCCCGGCCCGCTGCCGGTAGTAGTGACGACCTGCACACTGGGCCTGCCCGCCAGCCTGGCCCCGGCACTGCCCGTCACGGTGGTGCCCGCACC
This sequence comes from Janthinobacterium lividum, assembly GCA_050954765.1. Classification (GTDB taxonomy): domain Bacteria; phylum Bacteroidota; class Bacteroidia; order Cytophagales; family Hymenobacteraceae; genus Hymenobacter. The sequence goes on from JBPBQJ010000019.1 coordinate 35,094, forward strand.
GGGCTACAGCAGCTTCACCACGCAAGTGCGGCAGGAGTTTCGGCTGTGAGTTGTACCGTGACCCCTGCGGGTCCGCACGTTTGTCGGTTCACGCGCGGCCCCGCAGGGGCCACGGTACAGCCTACGATACCAAAAAAGGGCCGCCGCTAGGTAGCGGCGGCCCTTCTCAGGCTATTGGGGCTAGCGCTTAGTTCAGCGAAGCCACGTCGATGACGAAGCGGTACTTCACGTCGCCTTTCAGCATGCGCTCGTAGGCTTCGTTGATGTGCTGGATGTCGATTACCTCGATGTCCGACATGATGTTGTGCTCGGCGCAGAAGTCGAGCATCTCCTGCGTTTCGGCGATGCCGCCGATGAGCGAGCCGGCCACGCGGCGGCGCTTGCTGATGAGGTTGAAGGCGTGCAGGTGCGGCGCCTCGCTGGGCACACCCAGCAAAATCATGGTGCCGTCGAGGCGCAGCAGGTTCACGTAGGCACCGAGGTCAATCTGGGCCGAAATGGTGTTGATGATGAAGTCGAAGTAGTTGTTCACCGACTTGAACTGCGCTTCGTCCTTGGTTACCACAAACTTGTGGGCGCCCAGGGCTTTGGCATCGGCTTCTTTGCCGGCCGAGGTGCTGAGTACCGTTACTTCGGCGCCGAGCGCTACGGCAAATTTTACGGCCATGTGGCCGAGGCCGCCCAGGCCCATCACGGCTACGCGGTGGCCGGGGCCCACCTTCCACTGGCGCAGGGGCGAGTAGGTGGTGATGCCAGCGCACAGCAGCGGGGCCACGCGGGCCAGGTCGAGCTTCTCGCTCACCTTGAGGGTGTATTTCTCATCCACCACGATGCTCTGCGAATAGCCGCCGTAGGTGGGCTGGCCAGTCTTGATTTCGCGGCTGTTGTAGGTGCCAATCATGCCGGTGGTTTCGCAGTACTGCTCCAGGCCTTCTTTGCACGACGAGCACTCGCGGCACGAGTCGACCATGCAGCCGACGCCGGCGAGGTCGCCTACTTTGAAGCCCTTCACGTGGTCGCCCACGGCCGACACGCGGCCCACGATTTCGTGGCCGGGTACCATCGGGAAGATAGAGCCGCCCCACTCATCGCGAATCTGGTGCAAGTCGGAGTGGCACACGCCGCAGAACAGGATATCAATCTGCACGTCGTGGGCGCCGGGCGCGCGGCGCTCTAGCTGGAAGGGTTCGAGGGGGATGCTGGCGGCGGGAGCCGCGTAGGCTTTGGTAGTAGACATTCGTCGTTTGGTTTGGTAATGAATCAGGCGTACAAAAACGCCGCGACGGCCCGGTGGGCAGCAGCGGCGCGGTTGCGTAGGTACGGGGTTAACTCCCGGCTAGGGTCTTTGTTTGGGCCGGGGCCGGGGGCTGGGCCAGTGCCTCGGTCACTAGTCGGCGCATACGGGCCAGCGATTGGTGGGCAAACCGGCGCTGCAACGTACGCCCAAACAGCTTGAACCCTAGCCAGTAAAACGGATTGCGGATGTGCCCCGGCTGCGACATGGCCTGGATGCGAAACTGCACCGCGCCGGTGCCCAGGTTTTTGTGCACCGAGAAGTTTATCTGGCCCTTCTCGAAGTGGCCCTCCAGGGTGCGGTAGCCGTAGCCCCACACCCGCTCGGGGCCGGCGGGGCTGGCTTGGGCCGCCTCATCGACCACATCGACCACGCGCACGCCGAAATAAAAATTAAACACCAAAAAATGCGCCCGCAGCACCATAATGCGCTGCGCCAGCGGCTGGCTAGGGTCGAAGTAGCCGGTGATGAGGTCGGGCGGCGGAAAGGCGTAGCGGCGCATGACCGCCTGCGCCGCCGCAAACGCCCCCTGCGCGGCGGGCGGGCCGGGCGCCTCGGCCGGCAGGTCAGTCTGGTATTTATCAATGCGCCAGCCGGTAGCGCTCGAATATTCGTGCACTTGCTCGTAGTCGTAGTTGACCTTGGCGTGGGCGTAGGCCGCGAGTTGGGCGCGGTACTGCTCCCAGGCGGGCGGGGCGCTGGGCGCGGTGGCGGGGCTAGGCATAGGAAAGAAACGGAAGGCGGCGTGCGGACAGTAGTACGGCAGAAGCCGCCCCGGCCGTTGTCCCGGCCAGCGGCGGCGCCCGCCGCCCGAAGCCACCCCTAGCCCGGCCAGGGCCGTAAACGAGGCTACTGCGCGGGTGCCCTTGGCCCAATCAGCCGGCTTTTCCCCTTTCTTCGCAGTAGCTTCTTTTTTACCGCTTGCATGAGTAACCAGTGCCGCAGGGCAACTTGCTTTCATTTTATGCGCCCCTGGCAGCTGTTGGTGGCGGGCCTGGCGCTGCTGCTGGCCGGGCCAGCGGCAGCCCAGGTAGCGGCCGTGCGCACGGTGGCGCCAGTCACCACGGCGCCCGTGGCCAGGTACAGCAAGTTTGAGGCGGCGGCGAGCCTGACCAAAGAATTTGCGAACCCCTACGACCCGGCGGCCATCGATGTGGAGGTGACGTTTACCTCGCCCAGCCGCAAGCGCTACCGGGTGTACGCCTACTACCACGTGCCCTATACCCGCGACAAAACCGGCTGGCACCAGGCCCCGACGGCCACGCCCTGGCGCGTGCGCTTCAGCCCCAACGAGGCGGGCCGCTGGCGCTACGCCTTTCGGGTAACCGACAAAACCACCGGCCGCCGCGCCACGCGCACCACGAGCAGCAAGTACGAGTTCGACTGCGTGCCCTCGGCGGCCCACGGCTTTTTGCGGGTGGCGGCCAACAAGCGGTACTGGGAGTTTTCGGACGGCACCTCTTTCATGGGCATCAGCGAAGACATCCGCTCCTCCTTCAACCCGGCCAAAACGGCCGCCTGCACGCCCGACTCGACCCAGCTGTGCCCCGATGGCAAGCCGTGCTTCACCCTGCTGACCCGGCCGCAGCAGCAGGCCTGGATGGGCGATTTTCACGCCCAGGGCGGCAACCTGGTCAGGCTCTGGCTCGAGCCCTACAGCTACGAGTTTGAGTGGGACTCGCTGGGCCGCTACGGGGCCCGGCAAAACCGGGCTAGCGAGCTCGACTCGCTCATCGAGTACGCCAGCGCGCACCAAGTGTATGTGCACCTGGTATTGTATGGCTCGCGCAACCTGAGCAATAACCCCGGCACGGCCGACGAGGGCAGCGGCTGGGCCCTCAACCCCTACCGCCAGCAGTTTCAGCTGGCTAATCTGCTCGATTTTTACACCAACGCTGCGGCCGCGCAGGCCTTCAGGAACCGGCTGCGCTACATTCAGGCGCGCTGGGGCTACTCGACGGCCATCGCCTCTTATGGGCTGATGAACGAGCCCGAAATGCCCGACGATTCGCCCGCCGCCAGCAACTTCTACTACCCCAACGTAGCCAAGATAAATGGCTGGTTTGAGACGATGGCGGCCTTTTTGAAGACGACCGCCTACCCGGCGCACCTGGTAAGCGTGGACTACGGCTACGGCTTTAGCAGCGACGCATTTAAGTCGGCCAGCATCGATTTTTCCAGCGCGCACTACTACAGCTGGGACAAGAATGTGCAGTACCAGTACGCCTACATTGCCCGGCACCACCTCGCCAAATACCAGAAGCCCTTTGCCCAGCTCGAGTTTGGGCCCAAAACCTGGATGTCGCAGGGTAGCCAGGACATTCACCAGGCCATTTGGGCCACGGCTCTGTCGGGCGCGTTTTCGACAGCTTTTCTCTACGGGCCCGACGGCCGCTACCACAACGGCTGCTGGGGCAACGATGAAATTCGGCTGTTCAAGCCATTGAGCGCATTTTTGGAGGGGGAGAAATTCAACGCTTCCCGCGTGGCATACCAGCCCATCGGCACGGCCCTGAGCGCTTACCAGGCCGGCACGCGGGCCGCCGGTGGCCAGCCGCTGGGCTATGCCAAACCGCCCGGGGCACCGGCGTTTGATGACACGGGCTTTGCGCCCGCGGCCGACTACTTCGCCGCGCCCTTCGATACCAGCAACCTGAGTCGGGACGTGGTGGCTTCCGATGCCCGACTGGAGGTATTTGCGCTGCGCTCGGCCGAAAAAATACTCGGCTGGGTGCACGACCAGGATTATTACTGGTACACCACGCCCCACCACCCGGCGCACAACCCAGCACTTTTTCCGGAAAACCCGACGGGCCCCGATATCCGCAACCCGGCGGTGCCACTCGGCACGAGCCTGCCCGCCGTGGCACCCCTTAGCGGCCAAACTATCACTATCAGTGGCCTGACTCACAACGGGGTATATACCATCGAGTGGTACAGCACCACCCACAAGTACGACGCCAACGGTACGGGCGAGCTGGATGGCGGGCGCATCACCAACCCGCAGCTTGGCGGCAGCACCCGCGCCACGGCCAGCGCCGGGGTACTAACCCTAGCCGTGCCCAAGCTGCAACCAGCCGAGTTTGGGGAGGCGCCCTTTGCCTCCGACTACGCCTTCAAAATCACGCTGGAAAAAGCCGCCGGGCGCCGCGAGTAGTTGGCGCCCGGGGCTAGTGGCGGGTGTGCGTTTGCTGCGCCGAGTCGTCGTCTTCGGCCCGGCGGATGGTTTCGACCGTGACGGGGCCCAGCGCCTGGCCGCCGCTGGTGCGGGCCACGCGCTCGCAAAATTCGACCCAGGTGGCTTCCTGCATCAGCTTGCCGCCACCCAGCGTGTCGTAGGCGAAGGCCACTAGCCCATCGCGCGAGCGCGCCACGGAGTGAATCTCGAAGCGCAGCGCATCGGCGCGGCCATCGAGCGGGTGCACCTCGAAGCGGATGCGCCCGGCTTCGGGGTGGCCTTCGAGCGTGAGAAACTCAAAAAAAGTGGGACCCACGGCCGTCACGCGCACGCTGCCGTTCCAGGGACCCAAAATTTTGATGTGAAACTCATCGCCCTCGTGCAGGCTACCCGCCTGGCCGCGGGTGCGCTCAAAATCGGCCAGCAGGCCCGGCGAGAAGCTGGGCACATCGGCCTGCACGGCCGCCATAAGCTGCACCGGCGTAAAATGGGACCGCTCCAGGTCAATGAAATAACGGCGCTCTAGCTGCGGGCCACTGCCCTGGGCAGCCGGCTGGGCGGCAGGTGAATGCTCGGACATTGCTTCGTTAATGATGGATTATAAATTAGGAATTAGGAATTGCGGTTTGCAAGCTGACGAATGGCCTAGCCGCGAATTTTATTGCTTTTACGCTGCTTACGTAGCATGGTCGATAAGGGAAGAACGGCGTAAGCCCCTAGCCTACCCTTAGCCACCAACTCATAATTTTTAACTCCTAACTCCTACCTCACGAAATGGCCTACTACCGCCCGCCCGGCCCCGCGCCCGACCCCGCGCTGGTGCGCAGCCTCACCGAGCAACAAAACGAGCTGCGCCAGCGCGTGCGCGCCGAGCCGCTCGCCCACGAGCCCCGCCTTATTGGGGGCTGCGACTCGTCGTTTCCGACGCCCGACACGATTTTGTCGGTGTTTGTGGTGCTCAAATTTCCGTCGCTGGAGCTGGTTGAGAAGGTCTATAACTACGGCCCCGTGACGATGCCCTACGTGCCGGGCTTCCTGTCTTTTCGGGAGGCGCCCAACGTTATTCAGGCCTTCGCCAAGCTCGAAAACAAGCCCGATGTCATCATGGTCGATGGCCACGGCATTGCGCACCCGCGCCGGGTGGGCATCGCCGCGCACCTGGGCGTGCTGCTCGACTGGCCCACCTTCGGCGTAGCCAAGCAAAAGCTAACCGGCACCTACCAGGAACCCGCACCCGAAAAGGGCAGCCTCACGCCCCTACTCGATGCCAAAACGGGCGAATTAATTGGCGAGGTGGTGCGCAGCAAAGACAAAATATTACCACTTTTCGTGAGCCCCGGCCACCGCTGCGACCAGGCCACGGCCACCCGCCTGGCGCTCGCCTGCCTGCGCGGCTATAAGCTGCCCGAGCCCACCCGGCTGGCCGACTATTGGGCCGAAGAATTTAAGAAAGAAGTGCGTTAAACTTCTCGTCCCTTCATTATTGAGCGCCTTGAAATTCTTTTAGTTGGCTAGCGTGCGGCTTTCGGAAGGCCGGGCTTTATCTTTGATTTATCTGCCTGCTGGCAAAGAAATATTCCTAGACTGCTTAGCACATTTCAGTTTCCAGCGTTACCCTTTTTCTGCAATTCCCACGCCTGGCGCTATGCCTACTTTTTATTCACTGACTTTTTACCTGCTGCTCTGTGCCTTGGGCGCGGCGCCGGCCGTGGCCCAAACGCCCGCAGCCGGCCCGCGCATCTGCGGCACTCCGCAGGCCGATGCCTGGCAGCAGGCGGCCCTCAAGCGGCAGCTACCCAGCTACAGCGCCGCCAAGCAGGCTAGCCCGGTAGCGCCCGGGGCGCTGCGCACGGCGGCCGCTACCTACACGCTGCCGGTGGTGGTGCACATTATCAACAACAGCGAGGCCGTGGGTACGGGCACCAATATCAGCCAGGCGCAGGTGCAGTCGCAGCTCGACGCGCTAAACGAGGACTACCGCAACCTGAATGCCGACGGCGCGCTGGTACCCAGCGTGTTTCAGCCGCTGCGGGCCGATGCTCAGTTTCAGTTTGTGCTGGCCGCCCGCGACCCTAGCGGCGCCACGCTGGCCGAGCCGGGCATCGACCGCGTCGACCGGTCGGCCAAGGGCTTCACGGCCCCGCCCTACTCGCTGACGTATGCCGAAACCACCATCAAGCCGGGCACCGACTGGAACCCCGACCAGTACCTCAACATCTGGGTGATGAACCTGGGCGGCGGCGTGCTGGGCTACGCGCAGTTTCCGGATAACACAGCCGGCCTGGGCGGCCTGAGTCCGCTGGGCGGCATGGCGGCCACCGACGGCGTGGTGATTTTGTATTCGGCCTTCGGGCGCGTGGGCACGCTAAGCAGTACCTATAACAAGGGCCGCACGCTCACCCACGAAATGGGCCACTGGCTAGGGCTCATTCACGTGTGGGGCGATGCCGACTGTGGCAACGACTACTGCCCCGACACCCCCACCCAGCAAACCGGCAACTACGGCTGCCCGAGCTTCCCGCACATCACGTGCTCGAATGGCCCCAGCGGCGACATGTTCATGAACTACATGGACTACGTGGACGATGCCTGCATGGAAATGTTTTCGGGCAATCAGAAGGACCGGATGCAGGCCGTGTTTGCCGTGAGCACGCCGCGGCGTGGCGTGCTGCTTACCTCGCCGGCTTTGTGCACCACCACTTTAACGGCTAGGGCTACCAACAGCGGAGCTACCTGCGCCGGCAACAGCGTGCGCCTCGGGGCCACCGGCCCGGCCGGCGTGAGCTATGCCTGGCACGGCCCCAATGGCTACGTCAGCACCGAGCAAAACCCCACGCTACCCAGCGTGAGCCTGATGACGGCGGGCGTATACACCGTGACGGTGTCGAACAGCAGCGGCGCCTGCCCCGGCGCGGCCAGTACTACCGTGGTAGTAAACCCCGCGCCGCCCAAACCCCAGCTAGCCCGCTCGGCCACGGCCGTGTGCCCGGGCACGGCCGTCACGCTCTCGGCCACGATTCCGGCGGCGGGCAGCCTGCCCAGCGAAGACTTCAATGGGAGCGCGCCGGGCTGGACTATCGGCAACGCGGGCCTGGCTAGCACCGCTTGGCGCTTCCGGCCGGCCCCTTTTAGCTACTCCAGCGCCTACGTGGAACTGAGCAACTACTCGCTCAATGGCAGCCAGTTTGCCCTGGCCAACTCCGATATCGGCGGGCCCAACTCGACTACCAATACTACCCTGGCCTCGCCCGTATTCAGCACCGTGGGCTACAGCACGCTGCAAGTCACTTTTCAGCAATACTACCGCAACGACCCCGGCGACCTAGCTACGGTTGAAATCTCGACCGACGGCGGCACTAGCTGGGCACCGGTAGCAACCTACATCGACGGCCAGGGCATCTCTTCGCGGCCGGCCACTTCCACCATCAACCTCGATGCCTACGTGAGCCAACCCAGCGTGCAGCTACGCTGGCACTACATGGCTACCTGGGCGTATTTCTGGGCCATCGACAATGTGGCCCTCACTGGCACCCCGGCACCTTTTACCTATACCTGGAGCCTGGTAAGCGGCAATGGCCTGCTGGCCGTCACCAACACGCCGACCCTCACGGTGAGCCCCACGCAAAGCTCCATCTACCGCGTGACGGTAAGCAGCCCGAGCTTCGCCTGCGCCACCAGCGACACGATTGGTGTGCGGCTGGCGGCGCCCGTGTGGAGCGGTGCGGCCGGCAACGGCAGCTGGTTTGATGCCGCCAACTGGCTGAGCGGCTGTGTGCCCACCCGCGCCACCGATGCCGTTATTCCGGCCGGCCTCAGTACCCCCTACCCTACCCTAGCGGGCGGCACGGCCGAGGTGCGCACCCTCACCCAGCAAGGCAGCCTCGCGCTATCGGCGGGCGAGCTGGCCCTCTACGGCGACTACGCCGGCACCGGCACCCTCACCCAGACCGGTGGCACTGTGGCCACGCGCGGAGCCGGAGCGCAGGCCCTGCGCCCCGATACTTATCAGCTACTGCTAGTAGCTGGCACCGGCACCAAGTCGATTGGGGCGGCCACTATCGGCACCAGCCTGACCCTAGCGGGCCCCGTGCTGAGCACCGACGCAGCCACTATCACGCTGGCTCCGGCCGCCACGCTCACCGAAACCGACGCTAGCTACGTGTTGGGTAATGTGCAGGCTACCCGCAATTTAGGCACCGCACCCGAGAGCTTTGGCGGGCTAGGCTTGCTCATTGCGGCGGCCGGCGCGCCCGGCACCACCACGGTGGTGCGCACCACTGGCCAGCCACAGGGTGTGGGCGCGGCCAGCAGCATCAGCCGCTATTTTGATATTACCGCCGCCACCGGCCGCAGCTTGCCGGGTGCTACGCTCAGCCAGCAGTATTGGCTGCACGAGCGCAATGGCCTGCCCGAAAACCAATTGACTATGTTCCGCTCGACCGATGCCGGCGCCACCTGGACCAACGAGGGCGCCACCCAGCGTGATGCCGCCACCCGCACCGTGCGCCGCGCCTACGTCACGGACCTCAACGGCCGCTGGACCCTAGCCAGCGCCGCCAGCCCGCCCACGCTGGCCGCCAGCACCTTCGGCATCAATGCGTTCCCGGTGCCCTTTGGCGCCGATGGGCTGTCGGTACAGGTGACTACCGCCACGGCCGGGCCACTCAGCGCCAAGCTCTACGACATGTTAGGCCGCCTCCTCTACGACCAGGCGCTGGCCTCGGTAGAGGTGGGTACTAGTACCCTTGCGCTGCCCGGCACGGGGCAGTTGGCGCCCGCCAAGTACGTGCTCGTGGTGCAGCAGGGCGGCCAGACTGCCCGCCTCACTGTGGTGCGCCAATAGGGCTAGCCCCTGTCGAATAAATAGAAAAGGCCCGCTCTAGCAAGAGCGGGCCTTTTCCAGTAAAATTTTACCCTAGCCAAGGGCCACCCGCAGGCTGGCCAGCGACTCGCCCGCAGCTATCGGCAGGCCTAGCAGGCGCGCCACGGCGGCGTACACTACGCCCGGCCCGGCTGCGGCCAGGATGCCCTGGTCGCCGGCCGCCTGGGTGGTTTTACTCAGCTTGTTTCCGGCCGAATCGGTAAGCAGATGGTGATGGTAAAATTGAATGTCAGCCGGGTTGAAGGCGCTCGTTTCGGCCAGCTGCGCGGCTAGCCACAGCTGGGCCGCCGTGCTGGGCAACAGGTCCAATCCCCGCACGATGAGCGTAGTGCCCAGCCGCAAGTCATCGACCACCGAGGCTAGCTGATAGGCAGCCACGCCGTCCTTTTTGCGCACCACAAAGTCGGGCATTTGGATGGCTAGCGGCACGGTGGGCGCGCCTTGTCCGCCATCGACCCAGGCCACGTTGGTGCCCATGGGCACCCGCACCCGCCACGCCACGCCAGGCGTACTGAGGGGCACCGCCGCCTCGGACGCGCTGCCTGAGCGCGAGCGCGGGCTGCCGTATACGAGGCCCGGCCGCTGAGCCAGCCGCCGCAATGCCTGGTTGTAACTAGGCAGTTGCAAGAGTTGTGAGTAGTGCCGCAGAAAATCATCCGGGCCGCTAGGGCCCTGGTCGTAGTCGAGCCTTAACCAGTCGATTACCCGAAATATATTTTCCAGATAAGCTCGTCGCAGCCTAGCCCGGTCGAGGTCGTCGATGCGCAGGTGCAGCGTGCCGCCTGCCCGGCGCACCAGCAGCCAGGTCAGCACGAAATTCACGGCGTTGCCCAGGTGCAGGTAGCCGCTGGGCGTGGGGGCTAGCCGGCCGACGGTGGGCGGCACGGCTACGCCAGCACTATCCACGGCTCGCCCGCAGTGTGTGCTCGCAGTTCGCCGAAGCTTTCCAATGCCAGCCCGTGCCGGGCAAACACGGCCTGGGCCGCCGCCTCGGCTTCGCCGGGCTCGACGCAGACGAGCAGGCCACCCGAAGTTTGGGGGTCGCAGAGGTAAAATTTTTGCTCGTCGGTGAGCGGGCCTACTTTGTGGCCGTAGCTGGCAAAGTTGCGCATAGTGCCGCCGGGCACCGCGCCCTGCTGCAGGTAGCGCTCGGCCTCGGCCAGGCGCGGCACCTGCAAGTAATTGAGGCTAGCCTGCACACCGCTGCCCTCACATACCTCGGCCAGGTGCCCAAGCAGGCCAAAACCCGTAATATCAGTCATGGCCTTGATGCCCGGAATCTCCCCCAAGTCAGCCCCGATTTTATTGAGCTGGCGCATCTGGGCGGGGGCCACATCGGCGTCTTCGGGGCGCAGAATCTCGCGTTTCTGGGCAGTCGTCATAATGCCTACCCCTAGCGGCTTGGTGAGGTAGAGGCGGCAGCCGGCGGTGGCCGTGTCGTTGCGCTTCAGGTTGGCTTCGCACACGAGGCCCGTCACGGCCAGCCCAAAAATCGGCTCGGGCGAGTCGATGCTGTGCCCGCCGGCCAGCGGAATGCCGGCCTCGGCGCAGATGGCGCGAGCGCCTTCCGTGACGCGGGCGGCCACCTCGGGCGGCAGCTTGTCGATGGGCCACCCTAGCACGGCAATGGCCAGCAGCGGCCGCCCGCCCATGGCGTACACGTCGGAAATGGCATTGGCCGAGGCGATACGCCCAAAATCATAGGCATCATCGACGATAGGCATAAAAAAATCGGTGGTGCTGATAACGCACTGCCCCGCCTGGTTGGGCAGGCGGTACACGGCCGCGTCGTCGCGCGAGCCGTTGCCCACGAGCAGGTTCTCGTAGTTGGGCTGCGGCAGACTGCTGTGCAGGATTTTGTCGAGCACGCTCGGGGCAATTTTGCAGCCGCAGCCCGCGCCGTGGCTGTACTGCGTGAGGCGGATTTGGTCGAGGTCGGTCGGGGTCATAATGTAAAATATTGTTCTGAATAAAATGGCAGGATGATTAGGCCTATTAGGCCACTGATACTTCCCGAATTACTATACCTTCAAGGTATTGATAAGAATGAGTGTTACCTCTTGTTTCCTCATGCCAGCGCTCAGCTTCGTAGAATATAATCTTACGTTGCGGGTATTCACTTTCCAGAAAAAATTTGTCAATAAGTGCTAGCAAATAATCCTGCTCACTACCCAGCACCACGTAGTAAATCTCTACAGTAAGCGGTTCCGTGAAGCGGCCTGGCAACACTAGCAAAGAACCAGTCCCTTCACTGTGTGGCCGCTTGCTCTTTTGAAATTGATATTGACTTCTAAGTACTTCTTCGAGCCGCTCTACTTCCGTCAAGTGACGCCAGTTCAATGTATGCTCGTATCCTATGCATGGCAAATCATTGCCTGTGCTCTTCGCCGCATAGTATTTTTCTTCTTGTAAGCATTCAGGGCAACAAACTCGATTCATTGCATCAACCGCTCCACCTAATGTATGCGGCCCGTGCTTAGGACACTCCATCATTCCCATAATTCATTCTCTTTGATGCTGTGCAAACTATATCTACTCAGCATTATTATTTTGTAGATTTAAGTACCAGCGCCGCATTCGCTGCCGCGTCGGTAGTGGCGGCGAGCACGGTGGTAGCGGGCCGGTCGGCTAGCCCGTAGCCGTAGGCTTTATCATAATAGGCCAGCACCAGCTCGACCATGCGGGGCATGTCGCCGTCGGCAATAGCTCCGAGCGCCTCCTTCGTCACGAGGCCGCCGAGGCGCTTGCGCAGGCGCAGCACGGCCGAGGCTAGCCCGCCCGCGTCGTGGCGGCCGTAGTCGGCGGCGAGGTACTGTACGCGGACCTCGCTCGGTACATCGAGCACGACCAGGGGCGCGGCGCGCATCTGCTCAAAGAATGCGTTCGGGATACCCAAGCTGCCGATGGTGCGGCTCTCATCTTCGACCCAGATGGGGCGGTCGTCGGGCAGCTTGGCGAGGGCGGCGGCTAGGTCGTTTTCAAACTGCTCCTGGGTAGGCTGCGGCGGTTGGCCAAGCGCCCCGAACGACGAGCCCAGGTGGTTAGCCAACTTTTCGAGGTCGAGCACCGGCTCGCCGCGCTGGGCCAGCGCGTGCAGCACGGCCGTTTTGCCGCTGCCGGTGTAGCCGCCCAGCACCCGCAGCTGGCGCGGGCGGGCAAACTCGGCCAGCGCCCAGCGGCGGTAGTCCTTGTAGCCTTTGTCGAGCAGGTTGACGTGGAAGCCGCCTAGCTCTAGCAGCCACAGCACGGCGCCGCTGCGCATGCCGCCGCGCCAGCAGTGCAGGCGCACTTCCTGGCCGGGCGCCAGCTTTTGGGCCTGCTCAAGCATGGCGCGCATCTTGGGGCCGAAGAAATCGAGGCCGAGCAGCACGGCCTTTTCGGGGTTGACCTGCTTGTAGGTGGTGCCGATGCGCGCGCGCTCCTCATCGGTAAAAAGTGGCAGGCTGAGCGCGCCCGGAATGTGGCCCTGCGCGTACTCGGCCGGGGCGCGCACATCGAGGATAGGGCCGGCGGCGGTGTCTAGAAAATCGGTTATCGGGTGGCGGGGCATGGCGGGGGTTTGGAAGTCAAACTTACGTGTGTTAGCGGCGGGCGGGTGTGCGGCGGGCGCCGGCTAGCCGGGTAGCCAGCGGGCTAGCCGGCGCTTTTTAGCGCAACTCCTTGCCCACCTTCCGCACGCGGGCAGTAAGTTTGCAGCTAATTCGCGGTAAACTCACCGGGCTTCCGGCCGGTTTACCGTGCGCTTTCGCTAATGCTGACAGCTTTTCTCGTCTTTTTCCCGCTGGCCGCCGCCCTGCTCCTTCACTTTGCCAAAGGCAGCGCAGCCCGTGCCCTGGCCTTGGGGGCATCCTTTCTCGAACTAGCCGTGGCCGTATTTGCGGCCATCACCTACGCCCGCAGCGGGCCGGGCGGCTTCGACCTCAACCTGAGCTGGATACCCTCGGCCGGCATCAATTTTCACCTCGGCATCGACGGGCTGAGCCTGTGCCTGGTGCTGCTCACGGCCACGCTGGTGCCCATCATCCTAGCCACGGCCTTCCGCCACGAGGAGTACGAGAACCCCGGCGCGTTCTACGCGCTGGTGCTGTTTATGCAAACCGGCCTGCTCGGGGTATTTACCTCGCTCGATGCGTTTGTGTTTTACTTCTTCTGGGAAGTGGCGCTGATTCCGATTTACTTCCTGGCCGGCGCCTGGAGCCGCTCCGAGCGCCGCATCCAGATTACGTTTAAGTTCTTCTTATACACCATTATCGGCTCGCTGTTCATGCTGGCCGGCTTCGTGTACGTGTACCTGCAAACTGGCCCAGGCGCCGGCTCACTAGCCGCGCACTCGTCTGACATTCAGGCATTCTACGCCGCTGGCAAGCAGCTCGGGGCCTCGGAGCAGTCGTGGGTGTTCTGGCTCATTTTCGCCGCCTTCGCAGTGAAGATGCCGATTTTCCCCTTCCACACCTGGCAGCCCGATACCTACACCGAGTCGCCGGCCCCGGCCACTATGCTGCTCTCGGGCATTATGCTGAAAATGGGTATCTACGGCTGCCTGCGCTGGCTTTTGCCGGTGGTGCCGCTGGGGGTTAGCCAGTGGCAGCAGTTGGTAATGGTGCTCGCCATTATCGGCATCATCTACGGCGCCATCATCGCCATTCGGCAGCGCGACATGAAGCGGCTCATTGCCTACTCGTCGCTCTCGCACGTGGGCCTCATGATTGCCGGCGTGTTCTCGCTCAAAGCCATTGGCCTGCAAGGTGCAGTGGTGCAGATGCTGGCCCACGGCGTGAACGTGGTAGGGATGTTCTTGGTAGCCGATGCCATCGAGCGCCGCACCGGCACCCGCGACCTGGCCGACCTCGGCGGCCTCACCCGCCGCACGCCGCTACTCAGCGTGTGCTTCTTGGTGATGCTGCTCAGCACGGTGGCCCTACCCCTCACGGGCGGCTTCGTGGGTGAGTTTCTGCTGCTGGCGGGCGTGTACGAGTTCAATATGTGGGCGGGCGCCGTGGCGGGCCTCACCATTATTTTCTCGGCCGTGTACCTGCTGCGCATGTATCAGCGCGCCATGCTCGGGCCCGATTCGGCGTATTCCGACACCATTACCGACCTCACCGGCTCGGAGCTGTTCATGTTTGTGCCGCTCATCGCGCTGGTATTCTGGCTAGGGTTGTTTCCGGGCACGTTTCTGCACTTGTCGGAGCCGGCTATCAGCAGCATTCTGACCTTGGTTGGTCGATAATTTAAGTATTGTCATGCTGGCCACTCCCCCATTGTCATGCTGAGCAAAGCGCAGCATCTCTACCGAGTCGTTAGCGTTACGAACCAGTAGAGATGCTGCGCTTTGTTCAGCATGACACTTTTTTAACCCGCTAGCCCGGTTGTTTTCAGCGCGACGCCCTTCTTTAGAAGCCTAGTATGCTCCCCATCGTTCTCCTCTCCGTCTTCGGCATTGTCAACCTGTTCTTAGGCTTTTTGCGCTCCAACCGGGTGCTGCTGCCGTTTGCGCTGGTGGTGCTAGCCCTCGTGTTCGGCCTCAACCTGCTCGACTGGAACCACGCCGGCAGCCTGCCGGGCCTGTTCGACTCGCCCTACGTGGCCCAGATGCTGACGGTCGACAACTACTCGGTGGCGTTTAGCGGCATTGTGCTGCTCACGGCGCTGGTGCTGCTGCCCTTCTCGCGCTCCTACGTGGCAGCCGGCGAGCCCAACCTGGCCGAGTACTACTCGCTGCTGCTGTTCTCGCTGGTGGGCGCCATTATGATGGTGAGCTACAACCACCTCATCATGCTCTTCGTGGGCATTGAGATTCTGAGTATCAGCATGTACTGCCTGGCTGGCTCCGACAAACGCAACGTGCGCTCGAACGAGGCGGCCCTCAAATACTTCCTGCAAGGTGCCTTCGCTACCGGCATTCTGCTCTTCGGCATTGCGCTGGTATACGGCGCTGCGGGCTCGTTCCAGCTCGATGGCCTAGCCGCTGGCATCGCCGCCCCGGCTAATGCCAGCCTCCAGCCCATGCTGTATGTGGGCGTGCTGATGATGGTAATCGGCATTGGCTTCAAGGTATCGGCCGCGCCGTTCCACTTCTGGACGCCCGACGTGTACGAGGGCACGCCGACCTTTTTCACCGCCTTCATGAGCACGGTGGTAAAAACCGCCGGTTTCGCCGCTTTCCTCAAGCTGCTGGTGGTGGCCCTGCCCGGCACCAGCGCCGTGTGGCTGCCCACCATCATCGCCATGTGCGTGCTCACGCTGCTACTCGGCAACATAGGTGCGGCCGTGCAAACCAGTGCCAAGCGCATGCTGGCTTACTCCAGCGTTTCGCACGCCGGCTACCTGCTGCTAGGCCTCGTGGCCGGCCGCGGGCAGCTGAGCGGCCCGGCTGCCCAAGGCATTTTCTTCTACAGCCTCGCCTACTCTATTGCCACGGTAGCGGCCTTCGGCGTGCTCAAGCTGGTGTCAGACCAGCGCCAGCGCGAAGATTACAACGGCCTGGCCGGGCTAGCCCGCACCAACCCGCTGCTGGCCTTCGTGATGACGGTGGCCATGCTCTCGCTGGGCGGTATTCCGCTCACGGGCGGCTTCTTCGGTAAGTTTTTCATCTTCACGGCGGTGGCCGGGCAGGGCTACATCTGGCTGGTCGTGTTTGCGGTGCTGATGAGCATGGTGGGTATTTATTACTACTTGCGCCCCGTTATCGCCATGTACATGCGCCCCGCCGAGCCGGGCAACGAAGCGCCGATTGTGGTCGATGGCTTTCAGTCGGCCACGCTAGTGGTGCTGGCCGTGCTCACGCTGGTGCTGGGTATCCTACCCGGCTTCCTGAGCGGCTTGCTTTAGCCTCTCTGCATTATTTAAAAGCAAAAGAGCCGCTGCTACCAGCGGCTCTTTTGCTTTTGTTTTTACCCTAAAAATCGTTATCATGCGGAGCTTGTCGAAGCATCTTGCCTGATTACGTGCGGGTTACTATCCTAACGGACCTGCCAAGGTGCTTCGGCCAGCTCCACATGACAAGGTAATTTTTACGCTGCCGAAGCCGACGTCGGCCGCGCTACGTCTTCCTGGATAGCGGGCGGCGTGGGGTTGTATTCGGCGGTGGCGGTGGCGTGCTCGGCGGCACGCTTGCCCTTGTCGTCCTTCATATCGCGGCGGTTGAAGGGCCGGATGATGAGCCGTAGCGCCTGGTCGGAATTGAAGTAGCTGAAGGCCCAGTCGACCAGCGCCACCACTTTATTGCGGAAGCCCACGAGCAGAATAAGGTGAATAAAGAGCCAGGTCAACCAGCCCAAAAAGCCTTTGAAATGCACGTCGTTCGGCAAATCGACCACCGCCTTGCTACGGCTAATGATGGCCATCACGCCCTTGTTGTTGTAGGTGAACTCCTTGGGTGCCTCGCCACGCAGGATGCGCCGCAGGTTTTCATCCAGCAGGTCGGCCTGTTGCTGGGCCACGGGGGCTAGCATGGGCAGGCCCTTGGGCATATCGGGCGTCACCATATTGGCCACGTCGCCGATGGCGAAGATGTTAGGCTGGCCGGGTATCTGGTTCCAGGCGTTCACGTTGAGGCGCTTGTTGCGCGTCACCACTTCGTCGGGCAGGCCGGGCAGGGCGGCGCCGTTCACGCCGGCGGCCCATATCATGTTCTCGGTCGGAATAAACTCGGTGTCGGAGTAATACGCCCGGCCGTCCTCAAACCGCTTGATGGCCATGTTGAGCCGCACCACCACGTCGAGGTCGTCGAGGTAGCGTTTGGCATCATCCTGCGAGGCCTTCGACATGGGGCCTAGCAGCGCTGGGCCAGCCTCGACCAGAAAAATCTGCATCTTACGTAAATCCAGCTCGGGGTAGTCTTTGGGCAGCACGTGCCGGCGCATCTCGGCCAGCGAGCCGCTGATTTCGACGCCCGTGGGGCCGCCGCCCACCACCACGATATTGAGCAGCGCCTGCCGCTTTTCGGGGTCCGTTTCGAGCAGCGCTTGCTCGAAATTCTGGAAGATGAAGCTGCGCAGATTCAACGCATTGGGGATGCTCTTAATCTGCATCGCGTTTTTTTCGATGCTCTCGATACCGAAAAAATTGGTGAGCGAGCCGGTAGCTAGCACTAGGTAGTCGTAGCGAATGTCGCCCACGCTCGTCTGCACGGTGTTGGTGGCGGGCACCACGCCCTTCACGTCGGCCATGCGGTAGAAGAAGTTTTTCTGACCCGCAAAAATCTTCCGGATGGGGTAGGCAATGCTATCGGCCTCGAGCGCGCCGGTGGCCACCTGGTAGAGCAGCGGCTGAAAATTGTGGTAGTTGTTGCGGTCTACCATCACCACTTGCACCGGCGCGTCGGCCAGCTTTTGCGCCAGGCGCAGGCCGCCAAAGCCCGCGCCTACTATCACTACCCGCGGCTGCGCCGAAATAGGAAGGTTCGTATCCATAGAAAAAGCAAAAGGCGGCAATTGACTGCCACCTTCACTTTACCTTAAAAACCGACCGGGGGTTGTATTCCTAAGCTGGCTAGCCCCTAGTAATCAACACCTTCTTTTTTCTTAAACTCGCCATCCTTCACCTGTTTCACAAGCTTAAGCCAGCTGAAAGGGTTGAGCAAGGGGTTGTTGCTTTGCAGGTTGGGGGCGATTCCCATGCGCCGGTCGAGGTCGAGCTGCTGCTGCGACATCGACTGGCGGAAGTTGGCGGTGGGGCCCATGGGCTGCGAGTTGAAAATCTTGCGCATTAGGTCCTCGTTGAGGTTGTCGGCCGCAGCCGAGCCCCGCTCGTTGGGCAGGCGCAGGGCCAGGAAGGCCTTTTTAAACTCTTTCTCGGTAGCGTAGGGGAATACCCGCACCTCGGGCAGTATGGTGGGGTCTTCGAGCAGCGAAATGACGACCGAAAAGCTCTGGCGCTGATAATCAGCCGGGATAATAATCGTCTGGTTGCGGTAGCCCAGCGAACGAAACACGATGCTGTCGCCGGCCAGCACCGGCATCGAGAAGTAGCCGTAGGCGTTGGTGGTGGTGCCGCGGCCGGCCTTGGGCACGTAGACCGAGGCGCCGGGCACGCCCAGCAGGCTGTCGCCGCTCGCCACAATACCCGTAAACTGCACTACCTGGCGCTTGCCCTGAGCCCAGGCTTTGGGGCTAGCCAGCAGGCCGGTCAGCACAACCAGGCTCAGTAGCAGAAGAAAACGGCGAGTATTCACGAAGGAGATGGGCAAAAGGATACTGTAACAAATATACGAACCTGCCCGCCGCGCCGGCCGTACTTTGGGGGCTAGCCAAATTGGCTCGGTCATTCCCAAACGGTAGATGCGCGTAAAACATTTCCCGGTTGCATTCGGGCAGCAGCTTTTTAAGGCCCTCGGCGACGAGAGCCGCGTGCGCCTCCTGCATTTGCTGTGGCGCAACCACGAAATGGTGGTCGGCGACCTCGAGCAGGTGCTCGACTTCACGCAGACCAAAACCTCGCGCCAGCTCGCCTACCTCAAAAATGCCGGCCTAGTGGGCGTGCGCCGCCTCGACAACTGGATGTTTTATTTCCTGCGCGATGAAACCGCCGAGTTGCTTCAGCAATTACTAGGCCTGATGGAGCGCGACCCCCAGCTTGTGCGCGACCAGCAAGTGTACCAAACCCTGTGGAACAATCGCGAGCTAGCCGCCTACAAAATTCAGAACCGCCGCTGGCTGCCCACTGCGTAATTATCCGTTATTTTTTATCAAGTAGTCATGTCCGACCACCGCGTATTTGTTTGCACCAATCAGAAGTCCGGCGTGGGTGATGACCTGGCCAAAGCACTCAAGAAGGAATTGAAGGCGCAGGGCCTGAAATCGGTGGTGCTGAACGGCGAGAAAGTGCACACCCAGGTGCAAACCTGCAACTGCCTCGACCGCTGCAAGCACTGCAAAAAAGGCCCCGGCGCCGCCGTAGTGCTGTACCCCGATGATGTGTACTACAACAACGTGCAACCCAAAGATGCCCCGCGCCTCGTGCAGGAGCTAGCTGCCCGCCTGGGGCTCTGAGCCCGCTCTTCTACCTCTCTAGCCCTGCATGAAAGCCTACCGCCACCTGTTTTTCGACCTCGACCACACGCTCTGGGACTTTGAAACGAATGCTAATGAGACCCTAGCCCAACTCTTTGCCGACTACAACCTGGCTAGCCACGGCCTGTTCACGTTTGCCGAGTTCAGCCAGCGCTATAGCGAGGTAAACCACGCCCTGTGGCGCCTCTACCAAAGCAATAAGGTGACGCAGAAGCAGCTGCGCGAGGTGCGCTTTGTGCGCACCCTCACCCGGCTAGGGGTGGCCGAGGCCGATATTCCGACGGATATCTCGGCGCGCTTCACTGATATTCTGCCCCAGAAATCGGCCGTATTTCCGCATACCCACGAGGTACTTGCTTACCTCAAAGACAAAGGCTACCGGCTACACCTTATCACCAACGGCTTCGAGGACGTGCAGCACATCAAGCTGGTTTCGTCGAGCCTTACGCCTTATTTTGAGGAAGTAATTACCTCTGAGCACAGCGGCTTTCTTAAGCCTGACCCGCGCATGTTTGCCCACGCGCTGGCCCGCACTGGCGCCCTGGCCGCCGAGAGCCTGATGGTAGGCGACAACTTGGAGTGCGATGTGCTGGGCGCCTACAACGCGGGCATCGACCAGGTGTACTTCAACCCCGCCCGGCGCCGGCACTTCGCCCAGACTACCTACGAAATCGCCAGCCTCGACGAGCTGCGCAGCTTTCTGTAGCGCCTAGTCTCTCGCCGCGTGGCAGAGCTAAAGCAGCGGTGCGCCTAAGTGCAGTGGCTAAGTACGTAGAAATAACGGGTTTTAAAAACCACGTATTTATACGCTAAAAACGACCGGTGCTGACTCGTTATTTCGCACCACGAAGGCCTATTTTCGGCTGCCGTCCTCGCTGCTCTTTTCAGGTTTACCACCAACTCGGTTATGCACTTGCCGGCCTACTAGCCCGGCCAGGCTTTTATCAATACACATAGGATGAAGCCTGCTCAGCGCTGGTAGCTCTGCCCTGGTTTATGCGGCGGCCCTGCCTTAAGGGCATCGCCCAAAGCCCAGGCAGAGCTATTTGGCTTGGCGGCCCTGGTTTTTTACCCAGGTGAGAGAGTCTTACACCTCAAATGAGGAGTGCGCTTGCCTTGCAGATGCGGTACTACCCGCCACACCTTACAAACCTGCGAATCAGGCTTCGGCCATTATTGCGCTTTTCCTTGATACACAGCATATTGCCATCAACAAATGCCCTGTATTTGCTGTAGTTGAGGACCGCCCGCTTCACTCTGGTTGCTCGCTGGCCCATCAGCCGTGCGAAAGCTGCTTTACTAAACACCCTTTTTTTCTTTTTCAACCCTTACCGTTCTCCCGTATGGATTCTGCTTACTTAGGTGAGATTCGCCCCGTCGCATTCGCTTTCGCCCCGGTGGGCTGGGCGCTGTGCCAGGGCCAAACTATGTCAATTGCCCAAGCCGCCGCCCTGTATTCCATTCTTGGCACTACCTACGGAGGCGATGGAAGAACGACATTTAACCTGCCCAACCTGTGTGGGCAGGCCGCGGTGGGGATGGGACAGGGACCTGGGCTGTCGCAGTACAAGATTGGTCAGAAGAGCGGTACCGAAACCGTCACCTTGACGCTGGAGCAACTGCCAGCCCACGCGCACCAACTGAGCGCTTCAGTGCAGGTGCAAACCGGCACCGGCAACTCGGCCGACCCGACAGGCGGCTTTTTGGCGGCCACCACCGAAAGCCAATACAGCGAAGAGGCTGGCAGCGGCACCATGGCCCCACTGGCGCAAGGTGGTACCGCAACCGTAGGAGGCTCGCAGCTGCACTCTAACATGATGCCGTCGCTGGTCATCAATTACATCATTTGCCTGAGCGGCACCTTCCCGGTTCGCTCCTAATCCCAACCGTTCTCAAACGCTCATCAAACCATGGAAAACTACATAGGCGAAATCCGCGTTTTTGGCGGCAGTTACGCCCCAGAAGGCTGGGCACTGTGCAACGGCTCCCTACTGAACATCAGCGATAACGAAACACTGTTTGCCCTCATCGGCACTACGTACGGGGGCGACGGAGTCCAAACCTTTGCCTTACCCGACCTACGGAGCCGGGTGGTAGTATCACAGGGCACCAACTACTCGATGGGCCAGACCGGGGGGCAGGAAGCCGTGGCGCTCACCAGCGGGCAGATGCCGCTGCACCAGCACCCCATTGCCAGCCTGAGCGGCCTGACCGCCCAAACCGGTGGCAAGGCCCAGACCAGCCCGCAGGAAGCTTATTTCGGCAGCAGCGGCTCGCCTCTCTACCAGAGCTCGGGGGCGGGGACGAGCCTGGCCGCTGGGGCCTTGACCGCTGGGTCGTCGGTAGCGGGCAGCAGTGCCCCTCACTCCAACATCCAGCCGTGCCTGGCCATAAATTACATCATCGCGCTGACTGGCTACTACCCGTCGTTCGAATAACGGCTATTGCTCACTTTTAATCAAATTTGTTGCCATGAATATAGAAGCTTATATTGGAGAGCTCCGCCTGATGAGCTTCTCTCGGGCCCCGAAAGGCTGGGCCTACTGCCAGGGCCAATTGATGTCCATCAACCAGAACGCCGCCCTGTTTTCTCTGCTGGGCACTGCCTATGGCGGCAATGGCG
Organism: Janthinobacterium lividum; assembly: GCA_050954765.1. Classification (GTDB taxonomy): domain Bacteria; phylum Bacteroidota; class Bacteroidia; order Cytophagales; family Hymenobacteraceae; genus Hymenobacter. The sequence goes on from JBPBQJ010000019.1 coordinate 57,084, forward strand.
TTACCACGTTTGGCCTGCCCGACCTGCGCGGCCGCACCCTGCTGGGCCAGGGCAAAGCCCCAAGCGGCACCGGCTACAACATGGGGGACGTGGTAGGCACAGAGAATGTGGCCCTGACTACAGACCAGATGCCGGCGCACAAGCACCTCCTGAACGTCACGCTCAACAGCGGGGGTGATGCCGATAGCACCTCGCCGGCAAACACTTACCCTGGCAACGCCACCGACCCGGCCAACAACGCCTACACCACCGGCGGCACCTCCGTGACCATGGGCGCGGCCCTGACGAACCCCGTGCTGGCGGCCGCGGGCAGCAGCCAGCCCCACCCCAACCAGCAGCCGTTCCTGACGCTCAATTACGCTATTGCGCTGACGGGTATTTTCCCTAGCCGCAGTTAGTACCCAACCGCTTACCCGCCCTTTTGGCTGGCATGGGGCCAGCCTTGGCCGGCACTCCCTTTTGCGAATGCAAGTCGCCGTTATCATTAGCAGTATGCTGGGCTGGCCCGCCCTGCACGCCCTGGCCGCCCAGGGCGGCGTGGCGGCCGTGGCCGTACCCCGCTGCCCCCCCGAGGCCGAAACCGACGGCCTAGCGCAGCAGGTGGCCACGCTGGGCCTGCCCATGATACGCCTGACGCGCGCCCGGCTGGGAACCCAGTTGGCCGCCTGGCTGGCGCCGCTGGCCGTACCGGCCGTGCTGGTGTTTACGCTGCCCTGGCGCGTGCCGGCCACCGTGCTGGACCTGCTGCCACTGGGCTTTCTCAATTTTCACCTAGCTCCGCTGCCAGCCTACCGTGGCCCCGAGCCGCTGTTTTGGCTGCTGCGCAACGGCGAAACTGCTGGGGCTGTGACGGTGCACCGCATGGCCGCCGACTTCGACACCGGCCCCGTGGTACTGAGCGAGCCCGTGCTTATCGGGCCGGCCGACACCCACGGCCTGCACCGCGGCCAGCTGGCCGGCCGGGCCGCCCCGGTAGCGCTGCGCCTGCTGGCCAGCCTGCGCGGCGAAGCTCCCCCGCTGACTCCAGTAGCCCAGGCCGGGGCGTCGGCCCGCTACTGGCCGCGCCCCGGCCTGGCCGACGTATGCGTGCGTTGGGCCGAGCCGGCCGCGGCCATCGACTGCCTGGTGCGGGCCACCAACCCCTGGAACCGGGGGGCGCTGACAACGCTGCGCGGGCAGCCCCTGCGCCTGCTGGGCGTAACGCCCCACCCCAACGCCGCCACCGGGCCGGCTACGCCCGGCACCGTGCTGCACGCCGATGCGGCCACCGGGCTGTGGGTAGCCTGCGGCACGGGCGAGGCGTTGCGCCTCGATATGGTGGCCCTCGACGAAGGCTATTTTACGGGCTGGCAGCTGCAACAGCTCGGCGTGGGTGTAGGCGAAGTACTAGGGCAATTACCGACCCAATAAACACTTGACTATCACAGTTTTTTCGCTTTTTCAGTAATTCACACTTCATTTTTCAGGTTATGAAAACAAAACTTTTACTCTGGCTACTGCTACTGTGCGCGGGCAGGGCGTGGGCACAGCTCCCGGTGACGGAGAGCTTTGAAACCGATGGCGAAGGCACGCACTACACCTCGACCACCACCGTTAATACTGTTTCCTCCACCCGGTACTTTATTCGCTCCACAAACCCAGTAGCGGGCTTTGGCAACCCTGCTGGGTCAGTGACTTTAGGCAATATGGACGGCTCGTACTTATGGGCCTGCGAAGGCGTGCGGGGTACCAGCATCAATTCTACCAGCACCACGACCCCGGGTACGCTCACGCTCAACCCCATTAACAACACCCAGAGCTACACTAACCTGCAGGTGACGGTGGCGTTTGCCGACCCGCGCAGTGGGGGCATTAATATTCAGCCAACGGACCACCTCCGGGTACAGTACCGCTATGGGGCCACTGGGGCCTTTACCATGTTGGGCGAATTTACAGGGAGCGGCAATGGCCCGTGGACCCGCTCGGGCGGCTCCAGCCCTACCAATACGACTACGTTAACGTCGACCTTTTCCGACCATACGTTTAGTATTCCGGCGGGTACAGGCGCACTATATGTGCAGATTGAAGCCGACTACTACGGGTCGAATAAGGAAATTGGGTTTGACAATATCCGGGTGACGGGCACGGCCAGCGCCGTACCTAAGCCTACCATTACCAGTAACGTGGGCACCAGCACGCTTACGTTTGCCGAGGGCACGACTACGCCCCTAACGGTATTCAGCGACCTGGCCGTTGCCAACCCTGCCATGACCAGCAACCCCACCCTCGCTGGGGCGACGGTTTCGATTGCGATGGGCTACGCCGGCGCGGAGGATGTACTGACGTATACCATTCCCGGCGGCAGCGGTATTTCGCTCAGCAGCAACACCGGCCAAACGCTGACATTCAGCGGCCAGTCCAGCGTGTCGAACTACGAAGCCCTGCTGGAGTCGGTGAAGTATCAGGACACGGACCCGAACAACGCCACGGCCGGTGACCGCAAACTGTCCTTCGTAGTAAAATCTACGGTCGACAGCGCACCGCTGGAACGCATCATTACCGTCACGACGGCCCTCAACGGGGCCAGCCCGCTGCCCTACGCCGAGAATTTCGATACGGACGGCGAAGGCACGCGCTACGGCTCCAATACCCGGGTAGCAAACTCGAATGGTTTTGTGCGGCTGATGAATGCCTCGAACGGCAGCGCTACGCCGGGCAGCGGCTTCGTCAATGGCACGACTACCACGTTCACCAACGTGCAGGGCCCGGGCTACTGGTACACAAATGGCACGCAGGGAGTTATAGCCGGGAACGTGGGCCGGCTGACACTGGCCCCGGTGAACGCCGCGGGCTTCACGAACCTGCACTTTAAGGTGCGGGTGGGGGCTACTAACGGAGGCTTGACTTCGACGGAGTTTCTGCGCTTTTCCTATAGCACCGACGGGGGAACAACCTGGACTGTTTTTGCCAACTACGCCGGCGATGGCACTTCATTACGCCTAGACGGCAGCGCGGCAAACCCAGCCCTAACCACTGCCCTAATCAACCCGGATTTTACGCTGCCGACTACCCTCAACGGGGCAACTATTAGTTTTCGAGCCGAAACCAACGACGGCGGTGGCGAGCAAATTGTGTTCGATGACATCCAGATTACGGGCATGCAGCAAGCTACGGTCACCTCCATCGTGCGGGCCAGCACTAACGCCACCAACGCCGCCACGGTCAACTACACGGTGACCTTCAATACGGCGGTGACGGGCCTGACGGCTTCCAACTTCTCGCTGACCACCACGGGCAGCGTGAGCGGGGCCTCGGTAGGCACGCCGGTGGCGGGCACGGGCACCACCTGGACGGTGCCGGTGAACACGGGCACGGGCAGCGGCACCCTGACGCTGAACTTGGCCAATGATACCAACCTTTCGGCCGATGTCACCACCACCCTGCCATTTGCGGGTGAAACCTACACCATCGACAAGACTGCCCCGACAGTGGCCATCAGCTCCACGACGGCAGCTAGCGGCAGCACCAGCAGTGCCGCCACGTTTGCCTACACCGTAACCTTCTCGGAAAGCGTAACGGGCTTCGTGGCCGGCGACGTGACCGTGGGCAACGGCACCCTCGCGGGCTTCTCGGGCTCGGGCACTACCTACACCTTCACCGTGACGCCGAGCACCAACGGTGCCGTCACAGTGAACATTGCGGCCAACGTGGCCGTGGATGCAGTTGGTAACGGCAACACCGCCGCTAGCCAATACAGCATCACCTACAGCGCGCCCACCGCAACGGTGGTATCGGTAACGCGCCTGACCTCCTCGCCCACAGCTACGGCCCAGGTGCAGTACCGGGTGGTATTTTCGTCCAGCGTGACGAACCTCACGGTCAACAACTTCGCCACGGCCAACAGCGGCACCACCGTGACGGGCAGCAACGTGAGCAGCGTGGTGGGCTCGGGCACGACCTACACGGTTACGGCGAACACCGGCACCGGCGACGGCACCCTGCGCCTGGATGTGGTTAACAGCACGGGCACCTCGCCCACGATATCGAACGTTCCCTACACGGCGGGTGAGGTGTACACCATCACCAAGAGCTTCGCCGCTGCGCCCACCCTGCGCATTCAGGCGGCGGGCAGCGCCAGCGGCAACGGCGACGTGACGGCCTTCGTGGACGTGGTGCAGGTGCTGCAAAGCGGCACCAGCACGGTGGTGCCCAACGGCCTGCAAAACGGCAGCTTCGAAACCAACAACGTGCCGGCTAACGGCTTCAAGAAGACGGCCGACGGCGTAGTGGCCGCGCCCTGGAGCTTCACCGGCACGTCCGGCGTGGCGCGCTACGGCAGCCTCTTCGACTCCCAAGTCGCGGGCCAGACCCAGCCCCTGCCGCCCAACGGCGACGCGGTGGCCCTGATACAGAGCGCTGGCAACAACAACGCCAGCATCTCGCAAAACCTGGCCGTGCCCACCGGCAGCTACCAGGTCAGCTTCCAGACCATCCAGCGCTACTACACCGCGGTCGACCAGCGGCTGAACGTGTTCGTCAACGACGGGATTAATGACGTGTTCGTGGGCAACATTCAGCCGAACAACATCCCGACCTACCAGACCTTCACCTCGGCCGCCTTCAACGTGTTTGCCCCGAGCCTGACGGCGACGGTGAGCACGACCTCGGCCAGCCCCACCAGCACCGCGCCAATTCCGTTCTCGGTGAGCTTCACGCAGAGCGTGGGCACCACCTTCACGGCCTCGGACGTGACGGTAGCGGGCGGCACCGTGACCAGCGGCAGCTTTAGCGGCAGCGGCGCAGGCCCCTACACCTTCACCGTGACGCCTAGCGGCGGCGGCATCGTATCGGTGAGCCTGGCCGCTGGCGTGGCTAACGATGCCAACAACACGCAGAACTCGGCCAGCAATATCCTGAGTGTGCAGTTCCAGGCCCCCACCATCGTGGTGGGCCCGGCTGCACTGGCCAACGGCCAGCAGGGCACGGCCTACAGCCAGACCCTGTCGGCCTCGGGCGGCACGGCACCCTACACGTTTGCCATCACGGCCGGCGCGCTGCCGGCAGGCCTGAGCCTGAACTTGAGCAACGGCACGATTGCGGGCACGCCCACCACCAACGGCTCGTTCACCTTCACGGTGACGGCGACCGACGCCTCAGCCGCCCCCGGCCCCTACAGCGGCTCGCGCAGCTACTCGCTCGTTATCAGCACCCAGCCGGTGACGGCGGCGCCGGTGGTAACGGCCCCGGCCAACGGCAGCCTGACGAACACCACTACGCCCACCTACCAGGGCACGGCCCCGGCCGGCAGCACGGTAACGGTGTACGTGGACGGCGCCAGCATCGGCGTCACGACGGCCCCGGGCGGCAGTTGGAGCCTAGTCCAGCCCACGGCCCTGGCCCAGGGCTCGCACACGGTCTACGCCACGGCCCAGACCAGTGGCTTGGCCGTAAGCGCCAACTCGAACACGAATACCTTCACCGTGGACTCGGTGCGCCCCAGCGTGGCCATCAGCTCCTCGGCCGGTGCCAGCGGCAGCTCGACCTCGACCTCGCCCATCCCCTACACCGTCACTTTCTCGGAAAACGTAACGGGCTTCGTAGCCGGTGACGTGAGCGTAACGGGTGGCACCCTCTCGGGCTTTACCGCCGTGTCGGGCGCGACCTACACCTTCAACATGACCCCCTCGACACCTGGCACCGTAACGGTGAACATCCCCGCCAACGTGGCTGTGGACCGGGCTAATAACGGTAACACTGCCGCCAGCCAGTACAGCCTGACTTTCGTGGCCCCCACCATCACGGTGGGCCCGGCTTCGCTGCCCAATGGCACGCAAAACACGGCCTACAGCCAGACCCTGTCGGCTTCGGGCGGCACGGCTCCCTACTCCTACTCCATCACGGCCGGCGCCCTGCCAGCGGGCCTGAACTTGAGCAACGGCACGATTGCGGGCACGCCCACCGCCAACGGTACGTTCACCTTCACGGTGACGGCGACCGATGCCTCGGCCGCCCCCGGCCCCTACAGCGGCTCACGCAGCTACTCGCTCGTCATCGCGGCCCCGGCCGTGACGACGGTGACCTGGACGGGCAACACCAGCACCGACTGGTTTACGGCCAGCAACTGGTCGCCCAACCAAGTGCCCGACGCCACGATTGATGCCGTCATCCCGACCTCGCCCAGCGGCAATCGCTTCCCAGTCATCACCTCGACTACGGCCATGGCCAACGTGCGCAACCTGACCCTGAACAGCGGTTCGACACTGACCCAAAGGGATGGCACACTGAACATCGCGGCCAACCTGACCAACAACGGTACCTTCCAGCCTACGGGCGGCACGGTGGTGTTGGGCAACTCGACGCTGAGCAGCATCTTGGGCGCCGGCAACGTCCGCTTCTGGAACCTGACGGTGGGCAGCAGCGGCGCGCAGCAAAGCACCTCGGCCAGCACTTCGGTGCAGCGTTTGTTCACGCTCAACGGCAACTTCCGCACCAACGGCAATCCGTTCACGCTGGAGTCGAATGCCAGCGGCACGGCGATGGTCGTCAACAACGACGGCAACGTGGTGAGCGGCAACGCGACGGTGCAGCGCTACATCGACCCTAGCCTGAACCCCAACCGGGGCTACCGCCATTTCTCGTCGCCCATCGGCACGGCTACCGTGGGCAGCCTGGCTACCGGCGGCTTCTCGCCCATAGTGAACCCGAACTACAACACGAGCGCCCAGCCCAGCACCGTTACGCCGTTCCCCACGGTGTACGGCTACGACCAGGCCCGCTTGGCCACGACCACTAACAACCTGCCGGCCTTCGACAAAGGCTGGTTCTCGCCCAGCGCACTGAGCAACCCGCTGGCCGTAGGCCAGGGCTACACCGTGAACCTGGCCGCCAACCAGACCTTCAGCCTCACCGGCCCGTTGAACAACGGTAACGTGGCCCTGAGCCTGGCCCGCAACAGCGGCGCTACGGCCGCCGATGCCGGGCTAGCCTTGGTGGGCAACCCCTACCCCTCACCCCTCGACTGGTCACAGGTAGACGTAGCCTCCCGCCCCGGTTTGGACGGCGTTATCTTCGTCTTCCAGAGCAATGACCCGACCAACCCTTACGCCGGCTCGTACAGCTTCTTCAATAACAATATCGGGAATATCTCGCCCGTGTTGCCACTAGGCCAAGGCTTCTTCGTGCGGGTAAGCAACGACCAGAACAGCGCCACGCTCACCTTCAAGAACAGCCACCGCCCCACCACGTACTCGAACAACGCCTACCGCCGCACCGCCGCCGAAACCCGGCCCCTGGTGCAGCTCACGCTGAAAGGCGCGGGCAGTGCGGTGAGCGACGACGCCTTCGTGTACTTCGAGCAGGGTTCGACCGAGGGCTTCGACCCGCAGTATGACGCCGTGAAGCTGCCCAACCCCAACGGCCTGAACCTCTCGGCCAGCGTGGCCGGCCAGCAGTTCAGCATCAACGGCCTGCCCGGCCTTGGCTCGGTGCAGCGGGTTATTCCGCTGGCCGTGGGCGTGCCCGCCGCTGGCAGCTACTCGTTCTGGGCCGCCCAGCTGCTGAACCTGGATGCTACGCCGGTATATCTGCGCGACTTGCAGCTCGGTACCCTCACCGACCTGCGCCTGACGCCCAGCTACCAGTTCACGGTTACCAACGCCTCGGCGCTCATCACGGGCCGCTTCGAGCTCGTGTTCTCGCCGCAGAAAGCCCTGGCTACGGTGCCCGCTGCGCTAGCCCAGCAGGTGGCCCTCTACCCCAACCCGGCCAAGAAAGCCGCGTTCGTGGAGCTGCCCGCTAGCCTCGGCCGCCAAGCCGTAACCGCCACGTTCGTCGATGCCCTGGGTCGCCAGCTGCGCACCGTTTTGCTACCCGCGCAGGGCGCGCTGGCCCACCAGCTCGACCTCACGGAACTGGCCACCGGGGTGTATGCCCTGCGCCTGAGCACCAGCGCGGGCGTTGTCGTCAAGAAACTTGTCGTGGAGTAAGCACTGACTTGCCGGGTGGCTAGCCCCCTCAGCTGCCCGGCAGGTCAACTCTCCTTTTCTTTCCTATTCGTATTTCTTCTAATTGGCTATGAATCGTTTTTACTTGGCTGCGGCCCTCGTTTTTGTTGCCTTTCTGGGCCGGGCGCAGTCCCCCTCCACTGGCGGCCCTACGCCTACCGCGCCCGTCACCCCTGCCGACCCCACCGAAGTGCCCCTCGATGGGGGGGCCTCGGTGCTACTGGCCTCGGGCGTGGCCTACGGCCTGCGCCGCTTGCGCCGCCGCGCCCGGTAGGCAGCCTTGGCTGGCCCAAGCCTATTGCCTTGGCTACCTGCTCTCGCCTCCTTGCTCGCCCCGAGCGAGGGGGCGATTTTTTTATTGGCTAGCCTAATCGATTCGCGTAGCGGCAGGCAGGTTCTGGATAGGTCGGTTACCTTTGCGCATCGCTTTTTTTAGCTCGCCCTTCGTTTTTTCGCTTATGTCGAACGCCTTTTTCCGAGTTCCCACCCCCATCAATGAGCCCGTGAAGGGCTACGCCCCCGGCTCGCCCGAGCGTGCCGAACTGGTCGAAGAACTGAAGCGCCTCAAGAGCCAGCAGGCTGATATCGCCATGCACATCGGGGGCCAGGAGGTGCGCACCGGCCGCACGCTGCCTATTGCCCCGCCCCACGACCACCAGCACGTGCTAGGCCACTTCCACGAGGGCGATGCCAGCCACGTACACCAGGCCATCGACGCGGCCCTGGCCGCTCGCACCGCCTGGGCTAGCCTGCCCTGGGAACAGCGCGCCGCCGTATTCTTGAAAGCGGCTGAACTGCTGGCCGGCCCCTACCGCGCCCGCCTCAACGCGGCCACTATGCTGGGCCAGAGCAAAAACGCCTTCCAGGCCGAGATTGACGCGGCCTGCGAGCTAATTGACTTTCTGCGCTTCAACGTGCACTTTGCCCAAGAAATCTACCGCCAGCAGCCCGAGTCGTCGCCCGGCATGTGGAACCGCCTGGAGCACCGCCCGCTCGAAGGCTTCGTGTTTGCGCTCACGCCCTTCAACTTCACCTCCATCGCCGCCAACCTGCCCGTGTCGGCCGCCCTCATGGGCAATGTCACGGTGTGGAAGCCCGCCTACCCGCAAATCTACTCGGCCCAGGTGCTGATGGACTTGTTCATCGAAGCCGGCGTGCCGGCCGGCGTCATTAACCTCATTTACGTGGATGGCCCGGTGGCCGGCGACGTTATTTTCAAGCACCGCGACTTTGCGGGCATCCACTTCACGGGCTCGACCAAGGTTTTCCAGACCATCTGGGGCGAAATCGGGCAGAATATTCACCGCTACAAGTCGTACCCGCGCATTGTGGGCGAAACCGGCGGCAAGGACTTCATCCTGGCCCACCCCTCGGCCCACGCCAGGGCGGTAGCTACCGGCATCTCGCGCGGTGCCTTCGAGTACCAGGGCCAGAAATGTTCGGCCGCCTCGCGGGTGTACCTGCCTTCCAACCTGGCCGACGAAATTTTGGGCTACGTAAAACAAGACGTGGAGTCGATGAAAATGGGTGATGTCGAAGACTTTACCAACTTCATCAACGCCGTCATCACCGAAGCCAGCTTCGACAAGCTCGCCAAGTACATCGACGAGGCCAAGGCTAGCCCCGACGCCGAAATCGTGGTGGGCGGCCACCACGACAAGTCGAAAGGCTACTTCGTGCAGCCCACCGTTATCCGGGCCAAGGACGCGAAGTACGTGACCATGTGCGAGGAGCTGTTCGGGCCCGTCGTGACGGTGTATGTGTACGACGCCAACGAGTTTGAGCAGGTGCTGGAGCTGGTGGACACGACCTCGCCCTATGCCCTTACCGGCGCCATCTTCTCGCAGGACCGCTACGCCATCGACCTGGCTAGCCGGAAACTGGTGAATGCGGCCGGCAATTTCTACATCAACGACAAGCCGACCGGCGCCGTGGTGGGCCAGCAGCCCTTCGGCGGCGCCCGCGCTTCGGGCACCAACGATAAGGCTGGCTCGCTGCTCAACCTGCAGCGCTGGGTGTCGCCGCGCGCTATTAAGGAGACATTTAACCCACCCGTGGAGTATCCTTATCCCTTCATGGGCGCCGCACCCAAGGAAGATTTGAACCTGGATAAAGGCGGTTTTTAAGCGAAAAGAAGGTCCGGCTACCAGTAGCCGGACCTTCTTTTTTTGGCTAGCCTCCCAAACAAAACCAGGCGGCGGCGGCTTATAGCGCCAGTCAAGACCAACGGGCGGCCTCCACGACGGAGGCTGCCCGTTGATTTTCAGGGCCTTACCTGGACGATTGGAAATTCCATCATTCCTTACCTACCTTTGTGTCATCAATTCCTCTTGCCAGAAGGATTGTTTTTATACAGAGGCGTGGAGAGACAGGCTCGACGAAACGCCGGCAACCCCCAGCTACTTGCTGGAACGGTGCCAAGTCCTGACCATATAAAAACAAGTTGCCGTGTGCTGCTCAACTAATCTCCGCTTTATGACCACCTGCCTTGCTGCCCTACAGCATGGGTGTTGTTGTATGCCTTGCTCCGGCCGAATGCGCCCGGTAGCCTTGCGGAGCTGTTAGCGTTTAGTAACACTTTTTCAGCCAGCCGGCTACCTACTCATTCGGGTTGATGCTGCTCCCTAGGCCCGTGCGGGCCTAGCCGGAGCGCCCCCGCGCGTCGGCACTTTTTTTAGCGGCTTTAGAGCTGCGAAACCCCTTTTATTATGGATAGTACGCTTGCGGCCCAGGTCAACGACCTGCGCCAAGAACTGGCCGGGCACTCCGCGCTGGAAATTATTCAAGCCGTGGCCGCGCGCTTCCCCGGCAAGGTGGCTTTCTCGACTTCGTTCGGCCTTGAGGACCAAGCGCTAAGCCACCTGATTTTTGCCAATAATTTACCAGTGCGGGTGTTCACGCTCGACACGGGCCGCAATTTTCAGGAAACGTACTCAACCTGGAACAAGACGCTGCTGCGCTACGAGCAGCCCATCGAAGTCTTCGCGCCGCAGACGGCTAGCCTCGAAGCTTTGGTGACTAAAAAAGGCCCCAATAGCTTCTACGAAAGTATCGAAAACCGCAAGGAGTGCTGCCACATCCGCAAGGTGGAGCCGCTGGCTAGGGCCTTGGCCAGCACGCACATCTGGCTTACCGGTATTCGGGCCGAGCAGTCGGCCAACCGGCAAAACATGCCCGCCGTGGAGTGGGACGCCGGCCACCAGCTCATCAAGGTGCACCCGCTTTTTGAGTGGACCTGGGATGAAACCGTGGCCTTCACGCAGCAAAACAGCGTGCCTACCAATCCGCTGCACCAGCAGGGCTTCGTGAGCATCGGCTGTGCGCCCTGCACGCGGGCCATCAGGCCGGGCGAGGACTTCCGCGCCGGCCGCTGGTGGTGGGAAAATGCCGACGCCAAAGAGTGCGGCCTGCACGATACCACCGCCCACCAGGGCCTCGACCCAGTGGTGGAGCAACTACCTGGCTAGCCTTCCGCTCTTACCAAACACCAAATTATTAAGTACCAATGGATTATTTAGATAAGCTAGAAGCCGAAGCTATTCACATTCTGCGCGAAGTGGCGGGCCAGTTTGAGCGGCCCGCGCTGCTGTTCTCGGGTGGCAAAGACTCGATTGCCCTCACGCGGCTGGCCGAAAAGGCGTTTCGGCCGGGCAAGTTTCCCTTCCCGCTGGTGCACATCGACACGGGCCACAACTTCGAGGAAATCATTCGTTACCGCGACGAGCTGGCGGCGCGCCTGGGCGAAAAACTGATTGTGCGCAAGGTGGAAGACACCATCCGGGAGCGCGGCCTGCACGAGCCGGGCGGCAAGTACCCTAGCCGCAACCCCTTGCAAACCTACACGTTGCTCGATGTGATTGAGGAGTTTGAGTTTGATGCGTGCATCGGCGGGGCACGGCGCGATGAGGAAAAGGCCCGCGCCAAGGAGCGCATTTTTTCGGTGCGCGACGACTTCGGCCAGTGGGACCCCAAGCGCCAGCGCCCCGAGCTGTGGAACATCTACAACGGCCGCATCCAAAAGGGCGAAAACGTGCGCGTGTTCCCCATTTCCAACTGGACCGAGCTGGACGTGTGGAATTACATTCAGCGCGAAAAAATAGCGCTGCCCGAAATCTATTTCTCGCACGAGCGCCAGTGCGTGGTGCTGCCCAGCGGCCAGCTGCTCGGCCTCAGCGAGCACCTCAACCTCGACGACACCGACGAAATCGTGAGCCGCCGCGTGCGCTTCCGCACCGTGGGCGACTCGACCTGCACCGCCGCCGTGGAAAGCGACGCGGTATCGATTGACGACATCATCCAGGACCTTTTGCTGGCCAAGGTGAGCGAGCGCGGCGCTACCCGCCTCGACGACAATCTGTCCGAAACCGGCATGGAGGACCGCAAGCGCAACGGGTATTTCTAGGCTAAACAGCTAATTATCAAAATAATGGATATCCTTCGATTTATTACCTGCGGCAGCGTCGACGATGGTAAGAGCACGCTCATCGGCCGCCTGCTTTATGACAGCGATTCCGTATCGCTCGACGTGCTGGCCACGCTTGAAAAGAAGCGCACCTCGACCAACGGCGACACCGTGGACCTGGCGCTGCTCACCGATGGGCTGAAGGCTGAGCGCGAACAGGGCATCACGATTGATGTGGCGCACAAGTACTTCACCACGCCGCGCCGCAAGTTTATTATCACCGACGCGCCGGGTCACGTGCAGTACACCCGCAACATGGTGACCGGCGCCAGCAACGCTGACCTGGCCATTGTGCTGGTCGATGCCCGCCAGGGCGTGATTGAGCAAACGCGCCGCCACACGCTGCTGGCCTCGCTGCTGGGCATCCGGCACTTCGTGCTGGCCGTGAACAAGCTGGATTTGGTAGGCTACGACGAGGCGGTTTTCAACAAAATTGTGGCCGACTACCAGGGTATTGCCGAGCAGCTGAAGCTAGCCCACGTGCAGCCCATCCCGCTGAGCGCCCTGCACGGCGACAACATCGTGCGCCGCTCGAAAAACATCTCGTGGTACGACGGCCCGAGCCTGCTTGAGCACCTCGAAAGCGTGCCCGTGGCCGCCGACGCCAACCCGAATGAGCCGCGCTTTCAGGTGCAGTACGTCATTCGGCCACAGACCGAGGAGCTGCCCGACTACCGTGGCTACGCCGGCCGCATCCAGAGCGGCACCTACCGCGCCGGCGACAAGGTACGCATCTGGCCTTCGGGCCTCGAAACGGTGCTCGACGCCATCGAGGTAAACCAGCAGGCAGTGGCTACCGCTGAAGCGCCGCTCGGGGTCATTTTGCGCCTGCGCGACGACATCGACATCAGCCGCGGCGATACCATCGTGCCCCTCAATGCCCACCCGGCCGTAGTGCGCGAGTTCGAGGCCACGCTGTGCTGGATGGACGAGCGGCCCCTGCGCGCCGGCCGCAAGCTGCTGGTGCAGCACCACTCGGCCGTGGTGAAAGCCGCCGTGACGACCATCCTCCAGAAAACCAACATCGAAACCTTCGAGAGCGTGGGCACCGACGAGGCCAAGCTCAACGACATCGTGCGGGTGCGCCTCAAAACCGCCCTGCCGCTGGTAGCCGATGAGTACCGCAACAACCGAGCTACCGGTGCCTTCATCCTGGTTGATGAGCAAACCGGTGCCACCCTAGCCGCCGGCCTCATCACTGCCACCGACCCTGAGTATTTCACCCAGGAAGTACCGGTGGAAGCTACGTTTTCCATTTAAATCCGCTTTGCCAGCTCCCGTTTTCCCTTAGTTATGCCCACGCTTCCCATTCTTCCGCCCAGCCTCGATGAGGCTACGCTTCAACAGCTTACGGCCAGCCTCACGCCGCAGCAGCTGGTGTGGCTGAGCGGTTATTTCTACGGCCAGGCCACGAGCGGGGCGGCGGGTACACTAGCAGCAGCGGCGCCGGGCGCCGCGGCCACCCCAGCGCCCGGCGCCCCGGCGGCCCCAAAGCTCACCATTCTCTACGGCTCGCACACCGGCAACGGCAAGAAAATCGCCGAGCAGGCCGCCGAAGCCGCCACCGCCCGCGGCCTCCGGCCCGAAGTGCGCGACATGAACGACTACCCCGGCCGGCAGCTGGCGCAGGAGCAAAACCTGCTCGTCATTGTGAGCACCCACGGCGAGGGCGACCCGCCCGTGTCGGCCGAGGAGCTGCACCAGTTCATCGGCGGGCCGCGCGCGCCCAAGCTACCCAAGCTGAAGTTTGCCGTGCTGGCGCTGGGCGACACGAGTTATATCCACTTCTGCCAGACCGGCAAGGACTTTGACGAGCGACTGGCCGCACTAGGGGCCACCCGCCTGCTCGACCGCATCGACGCCGACGTGGCCTACAAGCCAGCCGCCGCCCACTGGATAACCGCTACGCTGGATAAACTAACGGCGGGCCAGGCTACGGCCGGGGCACCTGCTCTAGCCGCCCTGGCTGCCAGCACGGCCGCCGTAGTAGCTGAGCCGCAGTCCGTTGCCAATTTCACAGCCGAAAACCCCTGGCCGGCTAAGGTACTCGAAACCATTCAGTTGAATGGCCGGGGCTCGGACAAGGAAACGCACCACATCGAGCTGGACCTCACTGGCTCGGGCCTGACCTACGCGCCCGGCGATGCCCTAGCCGTGCGTCCGCTCAACCACCACCCGCTGGTGGAGGAAGTGCTGCGCGCCGCCCGCCTCTCCGACTCGGCCCCGGTGCTGCTGGGCGACGAAAACCTGCCGCTTTCGGCCGCGCTGGCTAGCCGCCGCGAACTCACGGTGCTCACCCGCGACGTGCTGGAGCGCTACGCCGCGCTAGCCCCTCACGCCGAGCTACAGGGCCTGCTGGCCGACACGAGCCGCCTCCAGCCCTACCTCTACGGCCGCGACGTGGCCGACCTGCTGCTCGATTTCCCCACCGACCAACTCACGCCCCAGGCCCTGGCCGACACGCTGCGCCCGCTGCCCACCCGCGCCTACTCCATCGCCAGCAGCCTGCTAGCCCACCCCGATGAGGTGCACCTCACGGTAGGCGCCGTGCGCTACCAGGCCCACGGCCGCCAGAAGCAGGGCGTGTGCTCGTCGCTGCTCGCCGACCGCGTGGCGGTGGGCGACGAGGTGCGCGTGTTCGTGGAGCACAACGAGTACTTCAAGCTGCCTAAAGCGGCTGATACCGACATCATTATGGTGGGCGCGGGCACGGGCATCGCGCCGTTCCGGGCCTTTGTGGAGGAGCGGGTGGAGCTGGGCGACACCGGCCGCAACTGGCTGCTGTTTGGCAACCCGCACTTCACCACCGACTTCCTCTACCAGGCCGAGTGGCAGCAGCACCTCAAGCGCGGCGGCCTGGCCAAGCTCGACGTGGCGTTCTCGCGCGACCAGGCCGCGAAAGTGTACGTGCAGGACCGCCTGCTCGAAAACAGCCGCGACGTGTTCGGCTGGCTCGAAAACGGCGCGCAGTTCTACGTGTGCGGCGACAAAAACCGCCTCGGCCACGCCGTGCAGGCCGCCCTGGTGCAGGTAGTGCAAAAAGAAGCCGGCCTCTCGCCCGAAAACGCCACCGCCTACGTGAAGAACCTCAAGAAGCAGCGCCGCTACCTAGAAGACGTGTACTAAATCGTCCGGCTCCCCTATCCTTTTCGGAGAGGGGGCCGGGGGGTGAGGCGCCACGTTAGACCCGAGCCTCGCAAATACTCACCCAAATACTTGACTTTCATTCCCATGTCGCTCCGAATGCCCACCTGTTGTTGTCGCCTGGCCGGCTGCTGTATGCGCCCGCGCTCTCGCCAGTTTTTGCCCGCTCCGGCCGGCTCTTTTCCGACTTCAACTTCGCCTTTCGATGAAAGCCTACTACCCGTCCATCATCCTTTTCCTGATTCTCTTACTGGCTAGCCTCAGCGCGGCCTTTGGCCAAACCCAACTCATTGCCATTAGCGGCGTGGTGCGCGAGAAAGGCACCGGCGAGGCGCTGCCCGGCGTGAGCATCAGTATCAAGGGCGGCAATACCGGCACGCAGAGCGACGTCGACGGCCGCTTTGCCCTCAAAGCCAAGCTCACCTACCCGTTTACCCTCGTGTTCAACGCCTTGGGGCACGAGGTGATTGAGTTGCCCATCGTGAGCAGCAGCCAGCCCATCGACGTGCAGCTGGAGTCTAAAGGCATTCTCACCAACGAGGTCGTGGTATCGGCTTCGCGGGTAGAAGAGAGCCGGCTCAAATCACCGGTCGCCATTGAGAAGCTCGACATCCGGGCTATCAAAGAAACGCCGGCTCCGAGCTTCTACGACGCGCTGGAGAATGTGAAGGGCGTGCAAATGCTTACGAGCAGCCTCACCTTTAAAGTGCCGAACACCAGGGGCTTCAACATCCCCAACAACTTCCGTTTCATGCAGCTCGTG
Source organism: Janthinobacterium lividum (assembly GCA_050954765.1). Taxonomy (GTDB): domain Bacteria; phylum Bacteroidota; class Bacteroidia; order Cytophagales; family Hymenobacteraceae; genus Hymenobacter. The sequence continues at coordinate 73,435 of JBPBQJ010000019.1, forward strand.
GATGGGGTGGACATGCAGGCGGCCACGCTGGGTGTGCCGCTCGGCAACGCCATCGGGCCCACGGAGCTCGACATTGCCAGCGTCGAAATCACGCCCGGCGCGGCCTCGGCTCTCTACGGCATGAACGCCATCAACGGCATGGCTAACCTCACTACCAAAAGCCCCTACACCTACCAGGGCCTGAGCGTGTACCAAAAGCTGGGCGTGAACCACGTCGATGGCATCGACCGCAACCCCAGCGCCCTCACCGAAACGGCGGTGCGCTGGGCCCAGGCCCTCGGCGACAACGGCCGCTGGGCCTATAAGGTGAACCTCGATTACCTGCGCGGCACCGACTGGCTCTCCAACACCCAAACCGACCAGAATCCGCAGGGTCTTTCGACTTCCAATCCCGGCTTTTCGGAGCTCTCCGGCGCCTACAACCCGGCCGCCGACCTCTGGAACCGCTACGGCGACGACACCAATTCGTCGCTGACCGTCACGATTCCGTACCAGGGTAAAAACCAGGCCTTTACCGTGACGCGCACCGGCTACTACGAGCGCGACCTCGTGAACCCCATTGTGCGCAACATCAAGGCTGATGCCAGCCTGCACTACAAGCTCACCGATAACTTGGAGCTGAGCTACGGCTACCGCTTCGGGCTGATGGACGGCGTATTTCAGCGCGGCAACAAGATTCAGCTCAACGGCGTGACGGTGCAAAACCACAAGCTGGAGCTGAAGGGCAGCGACTTTGTGGTGCGCGCCTACACGCTGATTGAGAACACGGGCAGCTCCTACAACCTCAACCCGCTAGCCCTCAACCTCGACCTGCAAAACGGCTCCAACGCCGTGTGGGGCGGCAAGTTTCGCACCGCGCTGCAAAGCCAGCTGGCCGGCGGCGCGGCCCTGCCCCAGGCAATGGCCGCCGCCCGCCAGGCCGCCGACGCTGGCCGCGCCGAGCCCGGCACCCAGGCCTTCACCGACCTCAAAAACCAGATTACCAGCCTCAACAACTGGGATAGCGGCGTGAACGTGCCGGGCGCGCCCATCCCCGGCGGCGCGGCGCTCACCCAGCACAGCCGCACCTACCACACCGAGGGGCTCTGGAACCTGGGCCAGCGCGTCAAGTTCGTGGATTTGCTCGTGGGCGCCGATGCCCGCGTGTACCAGATTATCCCCGACGGCAACAACTTCGTGGACTTCAGCCGGCCGCTGAGCGACCGTAGCCAGCCCGGCGGCGACTACGTGTACTATAAGAAATTTGGCGCGTTTGGCCAGGCTACCAAGCTATTGCTCGCCGACAAGCTGAAGCTCACCGCCTCGCTGCGCGTCGATTACAACCCCGAGTTTACGGCTAAGGTCAACCCGCGCCTGGCCGCCGTGTACACCGTGGCCGAGAAGCACAACTTCCGCGCTTCGTACCAGAATGGCTGGCGCTTTCCCTCGCTGTTCGAGGCGCTGTCGTTCGTGAACAACGGCAACGTGCGCCGCGTGGGCGGCCTGGCTAGGGTCAACGAGGGCCTGAACTACCTGCAAAACTCGTACACCCGCGCCA
>JBPBQJ010000020.1:0-70519 GCA_050954765.1 Janthinobacterium lividum
CCGCGCAGCGGAGCGGAGTCGAAGTATCTCTACCGCAGTCGTCAGGATTACTCCGCTAGAGAGATGCTTCGACTCCGCTCCGCTGCGCGGACGCCAGATGAGCATGACGGGCTTTTTTGTATGCCAAAAAGTTATTTCACCGCCACAATCGCGTTCACGCTCATGCCGGCGCGCAGCGGGTGCTGCGGGTCTTCTTTGTTGAGCACGACCTTGACGGGCACGCGCTGGGTCACTTTCACAAAGTTGCCGGTCGAGTTATCGGGGGGCAGCAGGGCAAAGCGGGCGCCCGTGGCGGCCGACAGCGACTCGATGTGGCCGTCGAACTCCTCGTTAGGATAGGCGTCGATTTCGAGCTTCACGGACTGGCCCACTTTCATGTTTTCGAGCTGTGTCTCCTTGAAGTTGGCAATCACCCAGGTTTTGCCGCTGCTCACCAGACCGATGAGCTGCTGGCCGGGGGTTACTACTTGGCCGGGCTGCACGCTTTTCTTGCTCACAATGCCATTGGCCGGGGCTAGCAGCGTGGTGTAGCTGAGCTGGAGCTTGGCGTTGTCGAGGTCCGACTGGCGCTGCTTCACCACGGCCTGCGCCACGGCTACCTGCTGCTGGGCTTGCGCTACCTGCTGCTGCGCGGCAGTCACCTGGTTGCGCGCCACGCTCACCTGGTCTTGGGCGGTGCTTTGCTGAGCGCTGGTCGCCTTGAGGTTAGCCGATACCGCGTCGTATTCACTCTGCGGGATGATATCCTGATTGCGAAGCTTGGTGCTGCGAGCCAAGTCTTGCTGCAAGCGGGCGCGATTGGCGGCGCTCACGCCAATGGTAGTTTGGGCAGTACGCACATTGGCCTGGGCAGTACCCACGCCAGCCTGGGCAGAGCCCACCCCGGCGCGGGCGGCGGTTACCTGGGCCTGGGCGGCCAGTAGGGCAGCTTGGGCAGCGTTTACGCGCTGGATGTAATCAGCCTTATCGATAGTTACGAGCGTGTCGCCCTTTTTCACCACCTGGTTGTCGTCCACAAATACTTTCAGCACCGGGCCCGATACGCGGGGGATGACGGGGTATACGTCGCCTTCCACGGCCGCATCGTCGGTGCTTTCGTGGGCTTGCGAGAAGCGGTAGCGCGTGTAGCCATAGTAAGCACCAGCTAGCAGCACTAGGGCCACAACAAGAAGAATGAGCGGATTACGCTTCTTTTTGGGTTCCAGCGGCTCGGCCACGGCGGTCGGAGGGGCGTCTTGAAGGTCAGGTTGGGTAGCCATGGAGATAAAGAGGAGAAATTACTGAAGGTTGGTAGCTAGGGGCTGCTAGCCCAAAAGAAGTGTTACAAAATCGGCCGGCTGGCCAGTTGGTTACTCTCTAACAAGCAACGTGGGGCAAGGGGCCGTACGTACCACCATTTCGGCGGTGTTGCCCATCAAAAAACGACTCAGGCCGGTTTGGCCGTGCGCCCCAATCACGATAAGGTCGGCGCGGTGGCGTTGCGCCTCGGCCAAGATGGTCGGGGCCGCCTCGCCGTGCGCCGTGTTGGTGAATACGCGGCTAGCCCCGGCGGCCTCAGCCGCCGCGCGGTGGGCAAATAGCTCGGCCTCCATCCTGGCCGGCACCGGCACGGCGGGCTCCTGCACGTAGAGCAGGCGCAGCTCGGCCCCGCTGCCTACCGCCAGCGCGGCGGCATAGGCCACCAGCGCCGCCGAAGCAGCCGAAAAGTCAAGCGGACAAAGGATGGTGGAGAGGGTCATTTTTTAAATTAAAAATTATGAATTAGAAATTATGAATTAAGGCAATCCGTCAGCTATAAATCTGACAATGAGCCTTTTTAATTCCTAATTTTTAATTCCCTATTGCCAAATCTGCTCGCCGGTGGCGCGGCGCAGCTGGTACTGGCCCAGCGTGTAGTTGTACATGGCCTGGGCGCGGGCTAGCCGGGCCTGGGCGAGCTGAGTTTCGGCATCCAGCACGTCGAGGTTCTGGCCCACACCGTAGCGGTAGCGGCCCCGGGCGCGCTCCAGGGCGTCGGTAGCCTGGGCCACCTGCTGCTGGGCATTTTCGTAGCGCGCCTGGCTAAACTGCATGTTGTTGGCCGCCTGGCGCACATCGGCCCGGATTTGCTCCTGCGTATCCTGGGTGCGGGCCTGGGTGGCCCGGTAGTTGGCCGCGGCTTCTACACGCTGCTTGCGATTTTTGCCGCCGTCGTAGATAGGCAGGCTCAACTGGGCCACGCCCACCGTGTTGAAGCGGACGCGCTGCAAAGCCTCACCGGGCGGCACGCCCGGAATGAGGTAACCGTTTTTACCCCCCGCCTGCACGCCTACGCCCAGCACCGGCAGGTTGCTCTTGGCCGTGAGCTTGCTTTGCAGGTCGGCCGTAGCCTCGGCATCCTTGGCCAGCTTGGCCTCGGGCCGGTTGGTGGCGGCCTTCGCCAGCTCGGCTTCGAGGTTCACCGCTTGCGGCTCGTAGCTGAGGCGGCCGCGCACCGGAACATCGGCCTGCTGGGGCTTGTGCAGCAGGCGGGCCAGCTGCACCTGCTGGTTTTGCAATTGGTTCTGCAAATCCAGCTTCTGGTTTTGAGCCTGTGTGATGCGCACGTCGGTGGTCGTCACGTCGAACTTGGTGCTCACGCCGGCATCCACGCGCTTCTGCATCTCGTCGCGGTGCGCCACCAGCGAGGCAATCTGCTGGTCCTGCACCCGAATGCTTTCGCGGGCAAATAGGATGTTGTAATAGGACTGCGCGGCGCTGAAAGCCAGGTCGCGGCGCGCCACTACCACGTTGTCCTGCGCTGTTTGCACCTGCGCGCGCGACAAGTCGGTCGAGGCCGCCCGCTTACCAAAATCATACAACTCGTACTGCGCCGTCAGGTGGGCGTCGAAGTTGTTGTTGGGCGCAAAAGCCAGCGCCTCGCTACCCGGCGCTAGCTGAAACTGCGACACCGGGTCGATGCGGGTGTAGGTAGCCGAGCCCGTTATCTGGGGCAGGAAGCCGGCCTGCGTCTGCGATAAGCGGCTGCTGGCCGCATTGGCTAGCTCCGTTAGGTTCGTCACGCCGGGGTTGGCGTCGAGCACGGCCTGCACGGTGCCCCCTAGGGTTAGCGAGTCGCTTACCAGTCCGATAGCCTGATTAGCAGCCGGCACGCTGGGCTGATTTTGAGCCAGCACCGGCTGCGACAACAGGCTCCCCGCTAGGGTCAGGCCCGCAAAACCGGCAAGTTGATATCTAGAAAACATAAGCCCAGTGGCGTAGTAGTGTGCCAACTGCTTACCGAATGTCGTGCCAGGAGAACGCGATGCATTTTCTTCTCATAACTTACTCATAATCTGCATTCTAATTTACCTCAACAGTAGCAAAGTATTCTGGCAAACAATAAGCGAATCTTAGGGTTTCCTTACATATCAGGAATTACCCCAAATCCTATGTCCAGTCAGGCTAGCCAAGACGAGTCGCTGTTGCTTCACCTCAATGAAGCCATTGCCACCATCCGCGATAAAGACCAGCTCTTCCAGATTATCGCCCGCAAGCTGCGGCTGATTTTTCCGTTTGAGATGATGGGCATCAGCATCTTTGATAAAGAGCTGTTAAATAAGCGCCTGTTTTTCAAGGACTACTCTAACATTAGCCCGCCCGAGCCCGCACCGAGTAGCATGGGAATCTTTACGCCCATCGCCGACTCTCCGGTCGAGCTGCTGGTGCAAGACCCACGCATTCAGCACATCGAGCTGGGCGACTACGTGCGGAAGTACGCTGATTTTGAGCCCTTCCAGCGGCTCATGCGCCAGGGCATCCGGTACATGACGATGGTACCCATGTGGCTCAACGGCCAGCTCACGGGCTACCTCATTCTTTCCACCATTCGCCTGGCGACCTACACGCCGGCCGACGAGCAGTTGCTCGAAAAAATAACCTCGCTGGTAGCCGTAGCCGTGCGCAACTCGCTCGATTTTGAGGAAGTAGCGCGCCGCGAGCAGCAGCGCACCTTGCAGCTCAACGTCACGAACGCCCTGCTTAGCATCAAGCAGCGCGAGCCGCTGTTCCGGGCCATTGCCGAGGAGTTGAAGCAGGTGGTGCCGTTCGACTACTTTGGGCTGCGGCTGCAGCGGGCGGGGCAGCGCGAGGCCTTTGAGGGCTTCGCTGAATTCACCCGGCCTGAGGACGACCCCACCGGCCCGCTGCTAGCCCTCGACTCTAGCCGGCACTCGGCCAGTAATCTGCAGGCGCTTACCGCTATGTACCAGCAAATAGGCGGCGTGCTACAAGCCGCTGGCCTGTACGCGGGCGAGGACTTCCGGCAGCTCGCCGTGCGCTACCCCGCCATGCGCTACGCCTACGACGAGCACCAGGTGCGGGCCATGCTCATCGTGCCTATTTGGCAGCGGCCTGATGGCGCGGCGGTGCTGCTGCTCGCCTCACCCGACCCCAACGGCTTCACGCCCGACAGCCTAGCCACCGTGCAGGCCCTTGTGCCGCAGATAGCCCTGGCCCTCGAAAACCTCTTCGCCTTCGAGCAGATTGAGGAGCTCAAGGCGCAGGTCGAGCAGGAGCGCACCTATCTGATAGACGAAATCAACACCGACCGGCCCGCCGATGGCCTCATTGGCGTAAGCCCGGCCTTGCAGCAGGTGCGCCAGCGCATTGCCCAGGTGGCCGGCACCGATGCCACGGTGCTCATCACCGGCGAAACCGGCACCGGCAAAGAAGTGGTGGCTAGGGCCCTGCACCAGGCCTCGCCCCGGCACGGGCGGGCGTTGGTGAAGCTTAATTGCGCGGCTCTGCCGGCCCAGCTTATCGAGAGCGAACTATTTGGCCACGAGAAGGGTGCCTACACGGGCGCCGTGGAGCGGCGCATCGGCAAGTTTGAGCTGGCCGATGGCGGCACTATTTTTCTGGATGAAGTGGGCGAGCTGCCCCTCGACCTGCAAGCCAAGCTGCTGCGCGTGCTGCAAGAAAAAGAGTTTGAACGCCTGGGCGGCAACCGCGTGCTCACCACCAATGCCCGCGTGCTGGCCGCTACCAACCGCGTGCTCGAAGAGGAAGTGCGCGCCGGCCGCTTTCGGGCCGACTTGTATTATCGGCTCAACGTGTTTCCCATTCAGCTAGCCCCGCTGCGCGAGCGGCCCCAGGACATCGAGCCGCTGGTGCAGCACTATTTGGTTAGCCTCAGCAAGCGGCTGGCTAGGCCGCCCCGGCCCATCCGGCCCGCCGATAGGACGGCGCTGCTCGCCTACCCTTGGCCGGGCAATATCCGCGAGCTCGAGCACGTGCTCGAGCAGGCCATCATCGTGAGCCAGGGCGCGTGGCTGGAGTTTGGCGGCTTTGCGGCCGGGCCCATGCTGCGAGCGCTGCCGCCCAGTCCGGGCCCGGCCGAGCCACTGGCTAGCCCCGCCGCCCCTACCCCAACCGCAGCTAACCCCGACGCCCCGCTCAAAACGCTGCGCGAGCAGGAACGCGACCATATTCTGCTGGCCCTACACCGCACCGGCGGGCGCGTGAGTGGTGCCCAGGGCGCGGCCAGCATCCTGGACATCAACCCCAAAACGCTGGAAGCGCGCATGAAAAAGCTGGGCATCCGGCGCACGGTGGTGGCCGAGTGAGGCACGCAGCTTTAAGTCAACCTTGCCTCCTGCTAGTAGGCTGCTGCTAAGCCCCCTAGCCACGCGCCCACAACCCCAGCCGCGAAATAGCAGTTGAATCATACAGTTACTCAACGTCTTATTATGAAACTACTTCCTTGCCTGCTACCCGTAGCCGCGCTCATCGCCGCTAGCCCGGCCCTGGCTCAAAACGTGCCGCCGCCCGCCACGCCCTTCCAGATGCAGGGCAACATCTACCTACCCAACAAGCTGCCCGCCACCGACGCCCGCGTGGCCGCCCTGAAGGTGCCCGCCGGCTTCACCATCAGCAAGTTTGCCGAAGGCCTCGACATGCCGCGGATGCTGGCTGTGGCCCCCAACGGCGATGTGTACGTGACCAACCGTGTGAAAGGCACCGTGACGCTGGTGCGTGATGCCAACCACGATGGCAAAGCCGAAACCATGCGCCAGGTGGCTCAAAAGCCGCACCTGCACGGGCTAGCCCTGCAAGGTAACAAGCTATATTTCACGGCCATCCGTGAAATCTACGTGGCCGACGTGCAGCCCGATGGCAGCCTAAGCGAGTTGAAAGAGCTGTACCACGACCTGCCCGACGCCGGCCAGCACGCCAACCGGGTGCTGCGCTTCGGCCCCGATGGCAGCCTCTACCTCTCGGTGGGCAGCACCTGCAACGCCTGCGACGAGGACAACCCCGAGAATGCTACTATTCTGAAAATCAATACCGACGGCTCGGGCCGCCAGGTGGTGGCCCACGGCCTGCGCAACACCATCGGCTTCGACTGGCACCCGCTTACCAAGGAGCTCTTTGGCATGGACCACGGCATCGACTGGCTCGGCGACGAAACCCAGCAGGAGGAGTTCAACCACATCAAGCCCGGCGCTGGCTACGGCTGGCCCTCCATCATCGCCGACGGCCAGCACTACCCCGCCAACAAGCCCAAGAGCGGCGAGAGCTACGAGGCCTTCGACAAGAAAAACGAGCGCCCGCTGCTGCTCTACAAGGCCCATTCGGCCCCGCTAGGGTTGGTGTTCAACAAAGGCCAGCAGTTTCCCAAGGAATATCAAAACGATGCCTTCGTGACCATGCACGGCTCCTGGAACCGGGCGCAGCCCAGCGGCTACAAGCTGGTGCGCGTGCACTTCAACGCCCAGGGCCAGCCCGAGAAGTTCGAGGACTTCATCACCGGCTTCCTGGTCGATAACGATAAATCGGAGTTCGGCCGCCCTTGCGGCCTGGCCCAGGCCCCCGACGGCTCGCTGCTGATGGGCGACGACGACAACGGTGTGATTTACCGCGTGGCTTACACGGGCAAGAAGAAGGGCTAGCCAAGCTATCACGAGGCTAACAAAAATCAAACGGTTGTCATGCTGAGCTTGCCGAAGCCTCTTGCTTGCCCCGCTAGGGTTTCTACCTAACGAAGCGAGCAAGATGCTTCGGCAGGCTCAGCATGACAACCGTTTTTTATTCTATGCTGGGTAATCACTCCGCTAGCCTACCGCAACTTTTTCGGCCCTTTTCGCCTTATTCTTGCGAATAATTTTAGCAAAAATGGCCAAGGCAAGAACGGTTTTTTTCTGTCAGAGCTGCGGGGCGCAGTCGGCAAAATGGATAGGGCGCTGCCCCTCGTGTGGCGAGTGGAACACCTACGTGGAGGAAGTTATCCAGAAGGAAACGGCCGCTACCACCACCGGCCAGTGGAAGCCCGCTAGCACCGTGCCCGGCGGCAACACCACGAAAGCCGCCAAGTCGCGCCCCCTGGCCGACATCCGCCACGAGGAAGAGCCGCGCATCATCACCCCCGATGGCGAGTTGAACCGCGTGCTCGGCGGCGGCCTGGTACCGGGCTCCATCGTGCTCATCGGTGGCGAGCCGGGCATCGGCAAAAGCACGCTCATGCTTCAGATTGCGCTGATGATGAAGAAGCTACGCATTCTTTACGTGAGCGGCGAGGAGAGCGAGGCCCAGATAAAGATGCGCGCCGAGCGCTTGGCCGACGGCCAGCACCAGAATTGCTACATCCTCACCGAAACCAACACCCAGAATATTTTCCGGCAGATTGACCAGGTCGAGCCCAACCTGCTCGTCATCGACTCCATCCAGACCATGCACTCGACGCTGGTGGAGAGCGGCGCTGGCTCGGTGAGCCAGGTGCGCGAGTGCACGGCCGAGTTTCTGAAGTTTGCCAAGGAAACCGGCACGCCGGTGCTACTCATCGGTCACATTACCAAAGATGGCAGTATTGCTGGCCCCAAAATTCTGGAGCACATGGTCGACACCGTACTGCAGTTTGAGGGCGACCGCCACCTGAGCTACCGCATCCTGCGCACCACCAAGAATCGCTTTGGCAGTACCTCAGAGCTAGGCATTTACGAAATGCAGGGCAGCGGCCTGCGGCAGGTGAGCAACCCATCGGAAATCCTGCTTTCGCAGCGTGCCGAAAGCCTGAGCGGCATGGCCATCGGGGCCACCCTGGAGGGTAACCGCCCGCTGCTGGTGGAGGTGCAGGCCCTCGTGACGCCCGCCACCTACGGCACCCCGCAGCGCAGCAGCACCGGCTTCGACGCCAAGCGCCTGCAAATGCTACTAGCCGTGCTGGAGAAGCGCGCCGGCCTGCGGCTAGGCCAGCACGACGTGTTTCTGAACATCGCGGGCGGCCTGCGCCTCGATGACCCAGCCCTCGACGCGGCCGTGTGCGCCGCCGTAGTGAGCAGCCTCAACGACTTGCCCATTGCCGGCGACGTGTGCCTGGCCGCCGAGGTGGGCCTGAGCGGCGAGATGCGCGCCGTGCCTCGCCTCGACCAGCGCCTGGCCGAAGCTGAAAAACTGGGTTTTCGCGAGATGTACGTGTCGCAGTTCAACGGTAAAAACCTGGCCGACCAAGGCCGTGCTGGCCTGCGAGTGCAGGCCGTGAGCCGCCTCGACGAGGTTTTGCAGGCCTTATTTGGATAAGACAATTAGGCGGGTAGCCACTAGGGCATCAGGAACGCTCAGACCAGCTCTTTAGGCTGAATCAAATAGCTAATAGCACAATTTCAGGGCATTTTATTTTTGCTCTGAAGTTGTGCTATTCGAGTGCGTAGTGTCCCTTATCTTCGGTGTCAGAATTGACTTTTACCGATAAAACAGATAGGCACATGTATTACGCCTTTTTGTTGATTTAGCATATTAAGGCTACTTAGTCCCTGTCCTGCTACTATATGAAACTACCATTTACGTTTCTTTTAACTTGGGTGATAAGTTGGGCGCTGGCAACAGACGCGCAGGCGCAGGCACCCGCCGGCAAGCCCGCCGAAACAGCGGGTGCCGCCGTGCTCACGGGCCGCGTGGCGAACCCCACGACCGATACCGTAGCCGTTTCTATCCACGATAGTCCCTTCGATACCAAAGAGCGCATCAGCTACGCGCGGCTCAATGAGAAAGGTGAATTCCGACTCAGCATTTCGCTTACCGGCTCTACCAAAGCCGATTTGGTGTACGGCGACGCCGTAGCCGACCTCTTTCTGGACCCGGGCACCGACCTCGATGTGCGCTTTAAGGCCGAAGACTTGCCCGGCACGGTGAAGTTCAGGGCCAATGATGTACCCACGGGCTTCGCCACCAAGATTCGCAACAACGGCAACCTGACCGATGCCCAGCGTCACCGCCAGCAGATGGCTAACGCCAACTCCTACCTGGCCGAGTTTGACGAGCAGTTCGTGTCGAACGATGGTTTTCAGGTGCTGCCCGACAACATACAACTCTACGAGACGCCCTTCGTGTCGTTTCTGGAGTACCGCATTAAGCACGAGCGCAACTTCTTGGAAGACCGGGCTGCCCGACAGTCTTTTACCATCGATTTTTATAATTATGCCAAGGCGGAGATTACGTACTCCAATGCCAACGACCGTTTGACATTTGCCGACCTGCGCGAGCAGGTGGTGAGCACCGAAGGCCGCATGACGATGACGCCTGGTTACTACGACTATCTGCGCGACCCCAACCTGCTAAACGACCAAACGGCCGTAGGCAACGAGCAGTTTCAGGAGTTCCTGCTCAACTACGTACACTACACGGCCGCGCAGCAAAAGCACCTGCGCACCGACCCCGATTTCTATCCTTTTTGCTACGCCCTGGCTAGCAAGCGCCTCAATGGCCAGATGAAGCTGCTCACGCTGGGCCGCATCCTGCAAGAGTCGTTTCGCTTTGGGCATGTGCGGCAGTCGGCGGCTATGCTCGCCGATTTTCGCGCGCTGGATACCAAAAAGCGTTACATAGTGGCGCTCGACAACGACTTTGGCAAGCACAAGACCCTAGCCATTGGGTCGCCAGCCCCCGACTTCCGGCTGGTATCGGCTACCGGCGACTCGGTGCGGCTAAGCAGCTTTCAGGGCAAGCTGGTGTACCTGAACTTTTGGAAAACCACCAATGGCCTGTGCCTACGTGACCTAGCCTATGCCCAGGACCTAGCCAAGCGCTTTGAGGGCAAGAACATTGTGTTTGTGAACGTGGCACTCGACGAGATGGAGCTACCCTGGCGCCAGCTCGTGACGATAAAAAAGCTGCCCGGCGTGCACGTGCGGGCCCTCGGCGGCCTGCGCTCGGAAGTGGCTAAGGCCTACAACTTGCAGGAAGTGCCGACTTACATCTTGCTCGGCGAAGACGGTACCATTCTCAACCCCAAGCCCAAGCGCCTGAGCAGCCGCGCCGCCGTGGATGAGATAAACCAGTCGTTTGGCCGGGCTGGCGTGTACAGCGCCGCCGTGGCGCAGCTGCCTACTGCGGTGGCTAAGTAGCCCACCCGGGGGTTAGCCCAGGAGACACGCGACCCGGCCCGGTGAAAACTTCCGAGCCGGGTCGCGTGTCTCTTGGGCTAGCCGGCTGCTGCCGACCTTTGCCCTATGCGCTCTACTCTTCGCGACGCCGTTTCTTTTTTGCGCAAGGCCACGCCCGGCCGCGCGCTCAATGCCGGGCAGGTGGTGGCGTCCTACGTGCTGAGCCGGCTCACGGGGCGCGCCCGGGCCTGGGGCCTGCCGGTGGCGTTATCCTTCGAGCCTACTACCAGCTGCAACCTGCGCTGCCCCGAGTGCCCTAGCGGGCTCCGCTCGTTCACGCGGCCCACGGGGATGCTGCCGGCCGAGCTCTTCAAGAAAACGATGGATGAGGTGGGCAGCCGGCTGTGGTACCTCATTTTCTACTTTCAGGGCGAGCCGTATCTGCACCCGCAGTTTCTGGATTTGGTGACGTATGCCAGTAAGAAAGGCATTTACACGGCTACCAGCACCAATGCGCATTTTCTGAATGAGGAAAACGCCCGCCGCACGGTAGAGAGTGGACTAGACCGCCTCATTATCTCACTCGACGGCACCACCCAGGAGGTGTATGAGCAGTACCGCGTAGGCGGCAAGCTGGATAAAGTGCTGGCCGGCACTCGCAACGTGGTGAAATGGCGCAAGCAGCTGAAAAGTCACACGCCGCGCATCATCTTCCAGTTTCTGGTAGTGCGGCCCAACGAACACCAGATTGCCGATGCCAAGGCGCTAGCCCAGGCAATGGGCGTGGATGACGTGTGGTTTAAAACCGCCCAGATTTACGACTACCAGCAGGGCTCGCCGCTCATACCCACCATCGACTACTACTCGCGCTACGCCAATAATGGCAATGGCACGTTTAGCCTCAAAAACAAGCTCGTGAACGGGTGCTGGAAAATGTGGCATTCGTGCGTAGTGACCTGGGATGGCAAAGTAGTGCCCTGCTGCTTCGACAAAGACGCCGAGTATCGCCTCGGCGACAGCCAGCACGAAAGCTTCGGTGCCCTCTGGCACGGCAAAAAATACCAGGGCTTCCGCCAAGCCTTATTGAAAGGCCGCGACCAAATCGAGATGTGCCGCAACTGCACCGAAGGCACCAAAGTGTGGGGTTAAAAAGACCGCCGCTCCAAGACCGCAGATTTAACGGATGAAACGAATTGCGCGGATACGCCTGCTGCCGCAGGCTGGCTAGGCTAGCTAGCGAAACCAGTAAATAAGAGAAGCCGCTCTTTCAAGCGGCTTCTCTTATTTACTGGTTTTAGTATACTTAACGCAACAACGTATTCACTTAGTCAGCCCACGAAGTGGGCGTATCTTTGTAATCCGTTAAATCGGCGGTCTGGGTTACTTCTTGCCTTTCATGAGGTTTTTGCCCAGTGATTCTACTTTTAGAATGAACTGGTCTACGTCCTCGTTGGCGTACACGCCGTAGGCCGAGGAGATAGTGCCTTTGGCACCGTCGGCGGTTTCGATGGCGTAGAGGATGGCGGCGTCGTCGGGGTTGCTCTCGCCTTCGAAGCGGAAGTAGTCGACAATAGTCGTTTCTTCGGGGCTGAAGGTGAGGGCACTGTCGTTGTCCATCGTAGTCAGGCGGCCGTCTTCCACGCTGAAATCGTGGGTGTAGCCCTGGCTTTTCAACTTCTTTTCGACGGTCGTCATCGACGTCATTTCTTCTTTGTCCTGCATGGCAATGGGTGTTTTCAGGTGGCAGATGAGGCTGGCCCGAAACAGGCCGCCCCGGCTATACGGAGCCGGGGCGGTCGGGGGTTAGTCGTTGGCGAGAGTTTTTGCGGCTAGGGCCGGGCGCTGGCGCTACGCGCCTCAATGGTGCGCTGCAAGGCGTCTACATCGAGGGCCGCGCCGCACGCGCCGCCGCAGCCTTTGGCACAGCCGGCCTGGCCCTTAGCCGCGAAGGCTAGCCACAAGCGCCGCCCCAAATAAAAGAGCGCCACCCCGAATAAGGCGATGATAATGAGCAGTTGAGCATCCATGATGGGCGTAAAACCAACGGCGCGAAAAGAAAGTTTGCGGGTAGCCGGCGCTAGCTACAAAGTCCCGAGCGTAGATAGCTTCTTAGTGATGTCGTCTATTTCAGTGGTGCTCATTACCAGCATGCCCTTGGGGTCGAGCAGCATGTAGGTGGGAAAAGCGGTGACGTTGTAGCCCGAAATAACCGGGCCATCGGCAGCTTGCAGCTCGGATAGTTGCAGGCCCGGCACTTCATAGTTGCGAATGGCTTGCTTCCACCTGGCTAGGTCATCTGGGTTTTCCATCCCAATGCCAATGATGGCTACCTGCTGCCCGTATTGCGTGTGCAGCGCCCTCAGCTTGGGCATCGACTTGATGCAGGGGCTGCACCAGTGCCCCCAAAAATCGAGCAGCACATACTTGCCCCGGTACGTGGCTAGCGAGTGCTTGACGCCCGCCGTGTCGGCCATGCTAAAGTCCGCGACCGGGCGGCCCACCGTGGGCCGATTTTGCAGAATGAGCAATTGCTTGGCCACCTGCTGCCCTTGGTAGCTCTGGCGCACGGCTGGAGCTAGCTGCGCCGCCAGCTGCTCGTACCCGGCTAGGGGCGCATTGGGGGCCATCAGCATCTGCCAATACAGTAGGTCAGCACTGGTGCGGGCCGCCGGGTGCGCTTTGACAAATCGGCTAGCGCCCTGATTATAAAGTGCTTTGGTGGCCGCTTTTTCGGCACTGGTCTTGGCCGCGTCTACGTCGTACTTCCAGCCTATTGTGCGATTAAACTCATTTTGTAAGTCGTTCTCCGGCGTGCCCACAATGGCCAGGTGGCCGAGCAGCGCGGCATCGCCCGTTACGGTCAGTTTGCCAGGCTCAACCCAGAAACTATCGTACCGGGGCGGGCCGACAAACAACACTATTTTACCATCGTCGCTAGGCTTGGCTGTGTAGGCAAAGCGGTCATTCACCGCCCGCACCGTGTCGCGGTGCGTTTTGCCCTGCTGCGTATACCGGAATAGTATCGGCTTTGCCCCAATGCCCTTGATGGTGCCCGACACCAGACACGACTGCGCCGAGACGGAGGAGCCAGCCAGCGCCAGCGCGAGTAGCAAATAGAGTTTGTTCATCAGCAACACGTTAGGGAGTATTGCGCAAGCTACGACTTATAGCCTTCCTGCCAGTGGCGCTGCATTACGGCCTGCATCTGGTCGTGCACGTGGCCGTTGGTGGCCAGGGTTTCGCGGTTGAAAACCGGGTCGCCGTCGGCTAGCCACTGCGTGACCCGGCCGCCAGCCTCGCGCACCAGCAGGATGCCAGCGGCCACGTCGTAGGCATTGATGTTGAACTCAAAATAGCTGTCGAAGCGCCCGCAGGCCACGTAGGCCAGGTCGGTAGCCGCCGAGCCCCAGCGGCGGATACCCCGCGAGTGCTGCGCAAACTCGGTGAGGATGGCCATGTAGGCATCCATGTGGTCGAACTTATAGAAGGGCAGGCCAGTGGCAATGAGCGTATCCTCGGTGCTGGTGGCGGCGCTCACGCGGATGGGCTGGTCGTTGAGAAACGCGCCGTGGCCCTCGGCGCCGCGGAAGCATTCGTCGCGGCTCACCTCGTATACCACGCCCAGTATGGGCTCGTTGCCCCTAGCCAGGGCCACGCTCACGGCGAAGCACGGCAGGCCGTGAATGAAGTTGGTGGTGCCGTCGAGCGGGTCGATTATCCAGCGGTAAGGCGTGCTCGCGTCGGAGTTGGCTACAGTGCCTTCTTCAGTCACGAAGCCGGCCTCGGGAAACAGCTTTTGCAGGCCTTCGACCAGCATTTTCTCCGATTCCTTATCGACGTAGGAAACGAGGTCGTGCAGGCCCTTGGTCACAATCTTCGACTGGTCGAAGCTGCTGACTTGCTGGCGGATGAAGGCGCCGGCCTGGCGGCAGAGGTCGGCCACGGCGTGCGAAAGCGGGAGAAGGTCGGGAGTCATTATGGTATGTTTTGTTGATAAATGAGCTTGCTTAAAAACGTTTGTCATGCTGACGGAGGAAGCATCTTATCAGGTTTGCAAAGTGCCTAGCGCCCCTGGCAAGATGCTTCCTTCGTCAGCATGACAAACGTTCTTTAGTTGTAGGATAACGGCTAGCCTCTACTTCCGGCGCAGCAGTGGCCATAGCACCAGCCCGACTAGCCCTAGCACGGCCAGCAGCTGCGCGCCGCGCCCGATGAGCTCGCCGAAGCGGGCGTAGAAGGTTACCTCGTCATTAAGGTGTACGATGCCACGGGCGGCGGTGGGCACCCAGGCCGGCACGAGCTGCGTGATTTCGCCCTTTTGGTTGATGAAGCCGGTGAAGCCGGTATTAGCGGCGCGGGCCAGGTCGCGGCGGGTTTCGATGCAGCGCAGGCTGCCGTAGCGCAGTAGCTGGCGATAGCCAGGCGAGTCGAGCCACCAGGCATCGTTGGTAAAGACGGTGAGCAGCGTGGCGCCGTTGTGGGCGTATTCGGCCACAAAATCGCCGTAGATGGCCTCATAGCAGATAATCGGGGCCGGGCGCAGGGCCGGCGCGCTGGCCGGCGCGGGGTACACCGTGCGCTCGGCCTGGCTGCCGTAGGAGCCCACGTAGCCACCCAGGTCGATGCTCGATACGAGAGCCGTGAGCAGCGGGGTCACTTTCTCCACGCCCGGCACCAGGCGCGATTTGTGGTAGAAGGCGATGGGCGCCGCAGCCGAGGCAAAATACGCCCCGGCGTTAAACACGTCGTAGTAACCCAGGTCGTCGCGGTGGCGGACGGTTTCGCTAGCCGCTTCCTTGCTCGGGTACAGGCCGATGGTGGTGACGCCCGTGAGCAGCGCCACGCCCGGGTGCTGCCCCAGCCACGCCCGGATGCGCTGAATTTTGGGGTCGCGCTCTATCGTGTTCTCAAAGACGGCCTCCTCCAGCGCCGTTTCGGGCCAGATGATGAGCCGCGTGGCGGGCGTGAGCTGCTGCTCGGAAAGCGTGAGAAAGCGCGTAAGCTGCTGAGTGGGCGGCACAAAATTGGCGCCGCCTGCGAACTTCTCCACGTAGGGGTCGAAGTTGGGCTGAATTACTACAACCTCGGCGGTCGGGCCTTTTTCTTGGTAGGTGGCGCCGATGAGGTACGAAAGGCCGATGGGCAGCCCCACCGCCAGCAAAGGAGTTAAAAGTTTTAAGTTAAAAGTTAACCGGTGGGGTTCCTGAACGGCACCACGGATTTTCAACTCTTCACTTTTAACTTTTAACTCACCAAAAACACCCGGCATCAGCCAGGCAAAAATCAGCAGATTAACTACCCACACCCACACCGAGCCGCCCAGAAAGCCGGTGTCCTCATACCACTGCACCCACTGCGGGGCGGCGGCAAAGCCATTGCCCAGCGTGAGCCAGGGCCAGGTGAGGTCCCAGTGCAGGTGCAACTGCTCGAAGGCTATCCAGTAGATGGGCAGCGAGAGGTACCCTAGCCGGTTGCCAAAGCGCTCCTTGGTGCGCCGAAACGCCAGGAGCGGCAGGCACATCAGCAGTGCATTGCACACCACGGCCGCGATGCCGCCGCCCAGGGTGCTGTAGCTTACCCACCAAGTAGTAAGGGCGTTCCAGAGCAGCAGCAGCCAGTAGGTACTGGCAAACACGCGCCGCCGGGGGGCATTTTCGAGGGTGAGGCGGCGCTCGAGCAGCAAGTAGGGCACCCACCCTACCAGCAGCAGCAGCGCGGGCAGGGCCACCGGGTGCGGAAGCCAGCCGCCGCACAGCAGCAGCGCGCTCGCGGTGGCCAGCACCAGCGGGCGCTGGTGCCAGCTAGGCGGCGGGGTCATCGTCGGCATCGCCGTCGTCGGCTGGCTCGTCGTCATCGCCTTCATCTTCGCGTTCTTCGCGGGAGTTGTATTTGCTGCGCTCACTTCGTTCTTGTTTAGCACCTTCTACTACCAATACAATTTCGCCCTTGATGGCCGGGCGGGCGGCCAGCGTGGCGGCCAACTCGCTCAGCGGAGCGGTGAGAGTTTCTTCAAACAGCTTGGTGAGCTCGCGGCTGACGCTGCCCATGCGCTCGGGGCCAAATACCTCGGCTAGCTGCGTGAGCGTCTTCACAATGCGGTGCGGCGACTCGTAAAAGATGAGCGTGCGCGTTTCGCGGGCCAGCTCTTGCAAACGGGTCTGGCGGCCTTTTTTCACCGGCAAAAAGCCTTCGAAGGCAAAGCGCTCGGCTCCGAAGCCCGACTTGAGCAGGGCCGGTACCAGGGCGGTGGGGCCGGGCAGGCACTCGACCAGCAGGCCCTTGGCCAGGCACTCGCGCACCAGCAAAAAGCCGGGGTCGGAGATGCCCGGCGTGCCGGCGTCGCTCACCAGGGCCATGCGCTCGCCCTTGGCCAGGCGCTCGAGCAGGTGGGGCACCTGCTTGTGCTCGTTGTGCAAATGATAGGCTAGCAGGGGCTTTTTGAGCTCGAGGTGCTGCAGGAGGCGCCCGCTGGTGCGGGTGTCTTCGCACAGCACCAGGTCCACTTCGCGCAGCGTGCGAATGGCGCGCAGGGTAATGTCTTCGAGGTTGCCGATGGGCGTGGGCACAAGGGTCAGGGCAGCGGCTTCGGGCATGGGGCAAAGGTAGAGGCAGCGTAAGCTTTAGCTTGCGAGCGAGCCTGGCAGGCAAGTGCGCCGGAGGTAGCCGGCTACCGAACTGCCCGCCAGGCTCGCTCGCCGGCCTACGCCTATGCTATAACCCAAATGCCCAAACCTAAGTAAACTCCTTTAGCAATTGCCTAGCTTTTCCTCCCTATGCCAGTCGACCCTAACAACCGCCCCATCCGCGTCATCAACGATGACACCACCGAAGAAGAATTCGCCGCTGGCCTGCGCATTCCTAATGCTGACCCGCCCAAGAATGAGAAGGCGCGCGGTGGCTTTGGCAACCGCGATGGCAAGGAAGGCTTTGGCACCGACAGCAGCGAGGGCATCACGGCCGTGGCCATGAACGCCACCACCGATGCCCCCGACGACAAGCAGCCCGGCGACAACATGCGCACCGCCGACGAGGGCGCCGACCAGCGCCGCAACCAAGACCTGCCTAGCCCCGATGACGAGCGCGAGGAAGATGGCAGCCGCCCCCACCGCGGCCCCGTCGATGAGCTCGAAGCCGACGACCTGCGCAAAGGTCCCGACGAAATGGAAGACGCCGACTCGCACGTAGGCATGGGCCAAATGGCTCCCAAGCAACAAAAACCCGTAACGGGCACCGACACCAACGCCGAGCAGAACGACCCCGGCGCCCAAGATTCGGGCCTTGACATCGGCTTTTAAAAAGGTATTGAGCAGCAGCTATGGCCTAGCCCGTACCTGCTGCTTTCTTCGCAATTTTTATCCCATCCTTTTTTTCAATCAACATCATGGCAGACCACAAATCAGGCAAGCAGGGCGAATCGCACCAGGGCGGCCCTAGCGTATCGCAACAAGCAGCTGGTACCGGCGAAGACAACGACGTGAAGCGCGACGAAGAAACCGAAAAGCGCTTGCAGCAAGACGCGCAGGATGCGCCCGTGACGCACCCCAACCGCTAGTAGCAGCGGCTACCAGCAACCATTCTTCTGTACCTGCGCTAATTCCTTTTCCTATGTCGACCCACCACACTGAGCAGAACCAGCAGTCGCAAACCAACAAAAACGAGGCGGGTTTGCCCGAGCAGCCCAAAGCCGACGCACTACCCGCTGGCGACCTTGACGAGGCTACCGAAGAACGCCTCGTAAACGAGGCCGAAGACGCGGGCATCAAGCACCCCAACCGCGGCCACAACAAGGCCGACAACGGCAAAGGCAGCTACGCCTAGCTTTCTTCGACCAATCAAGTGTAAAAGCCCCGCGCCTCTTCTGGCTGGGGCTTTTTTTGCGCCGTTTAACCTTGGGCTGGCTAGGGAAGTCAAATTTACCCCTAGCTAGGCCAGCCTACTCCGCGCCCGCTGATTTTACGCTTCTCACTTCATCCTTCCTTAAAATGGCCCGCCGCTTTGCTGCCACCGACTTGCACGGCTGCCTACGCACCTTTCGCTACCTCGTGGAGCAGAAGTTGCGCCTGCGCCCCGACGACCACCTGTACCTACTAGGCGACTACGTGAACAAAGGGCCCGACAGCGCGGGCGTGCTCGACTACATTATGCAGCTGCAAGGCTTTGGCTACCAGGTGCAGTGCGTGCGCGGCAACCATGAGCACGAACTGCTGGCTACCATTGGCGGCGAGACCAATGCCAACACGATGTGGAAATTGGCCGCGGAGCAACGCATGACCCTAGCCAGCTTCGGCGTGGCGCAAGCCGCCGACATTGCGCCCCGCTACGTGGCGTGGCTGGCGGCTTTGCCTCTCACGCTGGAGCTACCCGACTTTGTGCTCGTGCACGCTGGCTTCGACTTTACCCTGCCACCCGACCAACTGCGCCAGGACAGGCATAGTATGCTCTACACCAAGCATTTTGTGTTTGACCCTAGCCGGCTGGCCGGCAAGCGCCTACTGCACGGCCACGTGCCTACCCCAGTGGCTGAGGTGCGAGCTAGCGTGGCCGCCCGCGCCGGGGCCATTGGCCTCGACACCGGCTGCGTTTTTCACCTCAACTCCGAGCTGCGCCACCTAGCGGCGCTCGACCTCGATACTTGGCAGCTGCACCTGGTCGAAAACCGCGAGGAGCCCTACCCCATTGCCAGGCGCTGACGTGTACCAACCTAACCGGCCCGTTAAGAGCTTTTGCTGAACTGGCCGCCGGTAATCAGCTTGGTATGCTTGGCATTGAACAGCTCGGCGCCCGTGAAAGAAAAGGTCCCCGCAACAGAATTGCTCGTGAGGGCCGAAATGGTGATAGTTCCGCTGGTAGCCTCATATAGGTTGCTGCCTTGCCCGGGAGTTACATAATCGGCATAGCTGGCATCCACATCCGTACTGGTGCCCGGAAGGCGATAGCTGTCCACCCGGTTGGGCACCCGCAGGGTGAGGGCCACGGCCGAACCGGTAGAGGTGGCTGTGCTGATATCCTGCCAGATGCTTATGGTGATAGTATTTGCGTTGTAGGTAGAGGTGCCGACTTCCACCGTTATCTTTTCTGATTGCAGCGGCTGCCCATCAACCTGCCAGTTGCTGGCGGGCGTAGGAGCCGGCTTGTCTTTGGAGCAAGCGGCTAGTAGCAACAGGGCACCCAGGACAGTGAGCGTGCGAGCGCGCTGAAGGAAAGTAGGGGTGAGCATGGGGTAAGCAAGCTGCTTTAGAATGACCTCAATTGCTGAGAATTACGCAAAATGCAGGGGCTAGCCGGCTTACGGGTAAAAGTAACTCAAATTACTTACTTGCTATTTCCCGCGGCCCTTCCTCCGCAGTCGTACTTTTGGGGTCATGCAAGCCACTGCCCCCACCTCCGCCGTTGCCGCCGGGCGCGACACCGCCGTTTTCGACCTCATCGCGCAGGAGCGCCAGCGCCAAACTCATGGCCTGGAGCTGATTGCTTCCGAAAATTACGTCTCCGACCAAGTGATGGAGGCACAAGGCTCGGTGCTCACCAACAAGTATGCCGAGGGCCTGCCCGGCAAGCGCTACTACGGTGGCTGCGAGGTAGTTGACCAGGTAGAGCAACTGGCCATTGACCGGGTGAAGGAGCTGTTTGGCGTGGCGTGGGCCAACGTGCAGCCCCACTCGGGCGCCCAGGCCAACGCGGCCGTGATGCTGGCCTGCCTCAACGCCGGTGATAAAATCCTGGGCTTCGACCTTAGCCACGGCGGCCACCTCACGCATGGCTCGTCGGTCAACTTTTCGGGCAAGCTCTACCAGCCCAGCTTTTACGGGGTAGAGAAGGAAACCGGCCTCATTGACTGGGACAAGGTGATTGAAACCGCCCGCCGCGAGCGCCCCAAGATGATTATCTGCGGGGCCTCGGCCTACTCGCGCGATTGGAACTACGCCGCCCTGCGCCGCGCCGCCGACGAAGTGGGCGCCCTGCTGCTGGCCGATATTTCGCACCCTAGCGGTCTCATCGCCAAGGGCTTGCTCAACTCGCCCTTCGAGCACTGCCACATCGTAACCACTACCACCCACAAGACGCTACGCGGTCCGCGCGGCGGCCTCATCATGCTGGGCCAGGACTTCGATAATCCGTTTGGCCTGAAGACGCCTAAGGGCGAGATTCGCCCCATGTCGGCGCTGCTCGACTCGGGTGTATTCCCCGGCACGCAGGGCGGGCCGCTCGAGCACGTGATTGCCGCCAAGGCCATTGCCTTTGGCGAGGCGCTGGGCGAGGGCTACACCCGCTACGTGCACCAGGTGCAGAAAAATGCCCAGGCACTGGCCAAGGAATTCCTGAGCCGCGGCTACGACATCATCTCGGGCGGCACCGACAACCACCTGATGCTGATTGACCTGCGCTCGAAGGGCCTCACCGGCAAGCTCGCCGAAAACACCCTGGTGCAGGCCGATATCACCATCAACAAGAACATGGTGCCCTTCGACGATAAGTCGCCGTTTGTGACGAGCGGCATCCGCATTGGCTCGGCCGCCGTAACTACCCGCGGTTTGGTCGAAGCCGACATGACGCGCATAGTTGAGCTTATCGACGAGGCCCTCACCCACCACGCCGACCCTAGCCGCCTCACCGGCGTGCGCCACCAGGTAAACGAGTGGCTGCAAGCCTACCCACTATTCCAGACCGCAGATTAAACGGATTTAACGGATTTCGCAGATACGCTTGCCTGCGGCAAGCTGACTAGGCTAGCGGGGCGGCGGCCTTGCTGGCCGCGTTGGTTTTGCTGCTTCGGTTTGTGGGGCGTTCCTCCTTTTTCCGTTCTATCTCGTTCAGTCACCAAAAAAGCGCGTCGCAGGCACTCTGCGCTCGCACCAGTAGCGTAGTCAGCTTGGCGCAGCCAAGCGCATCTGCGAAATCCGTTAAATCAGTTAAATCTGCGGTCTTGGCCTCACCCACTCAAAAGTTTCAACAGAACCGCGCCGCCGCCGAGGGCGAAGCGGAGATGTCCTTTATCGACCACCTGGAGGCGTTGCGCTGGCACATCATTCGGGCGGCCATTGCGGTGGTAGTGTTTTCACTGGTCGCCTTTTTCAACAAAACCTTCCTGTTTCACGACCTGATTTTAGGGCCCTCGCGCTCCGATTTCTGGACCTACCAGACGTTTTGCAAAATCGGCAATATGTTTGGCGCCGTCACGCCGTGCGACAACCAAGTTAATTTTATCATCCAGAACCGGGAGATGAGCGGGCAGCTGACCATGCACATCAGCACCTCGTTTATTGTGGGCATCTGCCTGTCGTTTCCGTACCTGTTCTGGGAGTTGTGGCGCTTCGTGAAGCCCGGCCTCTACCCGCACGAGCGGGCCAACTCGCGCGGGGCGGTGGTATTTGTCTCGCTGCTCTTTATTCTGGGCTTGCTGTTCGGCTACTACATTGCCGCGCCGCTGAGTATCAACTTTCTGGCTTCGTACACGGTCGATGCGACCATCCAGAACCAGATTGACTTGCAGAGCTACCTGAGCACGCTCACGACGATGACGCTCTCCTGCGCCTTCGTGTTTGAGCTGCCGATGATAGTGTTCTTCTTGGCCAAAGCCGGCCTAGTGACACCCGAACTAATGACGCTTTACCGCAAGCACGCCATTGTGGTCATTCTCATCGTCGCGGCCATTATCACGCCGCCCGATATCTCGGCTCAGATTATCGTTACCATTCCCATTTTGCTGCTCTACGAGCTTAGCATTCACATTGCCCGCGTGGTGCGCCGCAACAGTACTGCCCGGCTCAACCAAGAGCTAGCCGTGCAAAACGCTAACCCCGGAGCCTAAACCCTAGGTTTGTCAAAAAGCCCCGCCGAACATGCGTTCGGCGGGGCTTTTTGATGCTCGTTACTTACGCAGTTCATACGCGTTGGGTATGCCGGGTACCGGCTCGTAACGGCCAAAGACCTGGGGCAGCAGGTGGCGCAGGCGGGGCAATAGCTTGTTTTGGTCGAGCACGTAGGCCGGGGGCTGGGGCCCTAGCGTGCGGCCGATGCGCACCACCGCCGCATACTCGCCGAGGTGATTGAAATCGGCCTCGGCCAGGGGCCAGTCGAGGTAGGGGCGGGCGGCGGGGTGCGCCAGGTAGGCGCGGCGGTCGGGGCCCAGCACCAGCAGCGGCCGGCCCGCCGCCAGGCGGCGGTAGGCGGGGTTGAGCTGCGGGGCAAAGGCACTTTCGGGCGGCAGGCGCAGCAGGCGGGGTAGGCCAGGCACCAGGTCGCGGTAGCGCAGCACCACCACTAGGCCCAGCATTGCTACAAACAGCAGCTCGGGCAGCCAGCCCGCCCGCCCGGGCAGCTGCTGCCACAAGTACAGGCCGAAGTACGAGAGCGGCGGCAGCAGCAGCAGCAGCGAGCCTGGCGCCAGTCCGCGCCCGGCGGCTAGCACCCCAGCCGCCACCAGCAGCCACACCAGCATGAGCTGCCGAAACTTACTTTGAAACACCAAGCCTAGCGAAGTGCTGCCGGCGCGCAGCAGTCCTAGGCCTACCAGCACCGCCGCACCTGCTAGCAGCGGCCAGGCCACGGCGGGCGGCAAGCCATCGGTGGCGGCCACGGGCTGGCTAAGACCGCGCTCGAGGTGCATGCTGGAGAAGTTGGGCAGCGCGCCCACGTAGAGAAATACGGTAGCGAGCAGCGCATAGGGCGATAAAAACCCGCACACCAGCAGCAGCGCGCTCCGAAAAGAATTGGCCGCAAAAATGAGCACCGCAAACAGCCCCAGCCCCACGAAGAAGGCTAGCGGCAGGTAGCACAGTGCCGCCAGCCCCACCAGAAACCCCGCCCGAAAGAGCCGTCGGTTGTCGTAGCCCTCGCGTGAGGTGGGCAGCAAGGCACTGAGAGCGAAGATGATAAACGTGTGCCCCAGCAGCAGCGGCGACAGTGTATCGAGGTCGGTAGTGAGGCTAGCCACCACCAGGTAGGTGAGGCCCGCCAGGTAGCCACGCTCGGGGTGCACATCGGCCCGGTTGAGCACCGTGTTGAAGCGCAGCGCCTGCACCAGCAGCAAACCCAGCGCGGCGGCCCGGTACAGTAGCACCGGGCGGTTCCAGGCCAGCTCGAGCCCGCCGGCGCCAGCGGCCGCCAGCGGGGCCGTACTGTCGTAGAGGTCGCGGTAGGGCCAGGCGCCGCCGGCCACGCCCTCGCCCAGCAGCAGCAGGCGCAGCTCGGCCGCCGATAGCGGCAGGCCGAGCCACAGCAGCGGCAGCCGCAGGGCTAGCACCAGCACGAGCAGCAACAGTAATTGGGCCGGTAGAGAGCTTTTGAAAAAGCGAAGCACGATAAAAAAAGAGTTTTACCCTGCAAAGGTGCGGGCGAAAACCGGGTGCCGCCTCAGCTGCCCAAAATGAGGCTAGCCGGTGGCTGGAGTCGGGCGTCGGCTAGGTAGCCCTGTTGCAGCGGGGTAAGTGAGCGGCCGAGTGAGCAGCGCGGACTTTTCGCTTGCAACTAGCCAGCGCCTGCTCACCCGGGCACTGGAAGCCCGCGCTACTACCCCCGAAACTGCTTTGCTTACTTGCCCGGCTGCGCACGGCGGGCGTTGCCGGGCGGTGTACCTTTGTGGTTTAGCAAGAAGTTATGGAAAGCAAACGACAACAAAAGATGGCTAGCCTGCTGCAGCAGGAGCTGGCCCAGGTAATGCAGCGCGACCTGCCGCACCTGCTCGGCGGTGGGCTGGTGCCCAGCATCAGCACCGTGAAGGTGACGCCCGACCTGGCCGTGGCCCGCGTGTATTTGAGCCTGCTCATCGGTAGCGACGCGCCCGAGCGCCTGGCCGCCATCAAGGAGCACACCAAGGAAATCCGCTTCGCGCTGGGCAAGCGCATTCGCGCCCAGGTGCGGGTGGTGCCCGAGCTCACGTTTTTCCACGATGATAGTGCCTCCTACGCGGCCCACATGGACGCGGTGCTCAGCCAGCTCGACATTCCGCCGGCCCCGCCCGAGCAAGCTGATGACGATGAGGCTAGCGAAGCCCCGCGCCCGCGCCTATTCAAACCTAGAGATGAGGAATAGAATTGCCCGTCGGCAACTCCTACTTCATAGCTCATAATTCAACTTTCTCCTTGTACTACGACCCGATTAAGCGCAGCCTGGGCAACGTCTTCAACCGTTCGCCGTGGCTGCGGCGCTTGTTTTACCACCTGCTCGACCTGCTGCTGCTGCGCACCTGGCACGTGCACCGCGAGCTGCGCCAGTGGGCCAAGGGCCGCACCCGCGAGCCGCTCAACATCCTCGACGCCGGCGCCGGCTACGGCCAGTATAGCTACTGGCTCAGCAGCCTCAGCAGCCAGTGGCATATTTTGGCCGTGGATGTGAAGGACGAGCAGGTAATGGACTCCAACAACTTTTTTCGGGCCATTGGTCGGCCGCAGGTGCAGTTTGCGGTGCAGGACCTGGTGCTGTATCAGGAGCCTAATTCCTTCGACCTGGCCATTGCCGTGGACGTGATGGAGCACATTCTGGAAGACGTGGAGGTGTTTCGCAACGTGCACGCCTCGCTCAAGGATGGCGGCATGCTGCTCATTTCGACCCCTAGCGACCAGGGCGGCTCCGACGTGCACGCCGACTCCGAAACGAGCTTTATTGAGGAGCACGTGCGCGACGGCTACAACATTCACGAGATTCAGCAGAAGCTGCGCACCGCCGGCTTCGAGCGCATCGAGGCCCGCTACAGCTACGGCGAGCCCGGCCAGGTGTCATGGCGCCTCAGCATGAAGTACCCGATTCTGATGCTCGGCAAGTCGCGCTGGTTTTTCTTGCTGCTCCCGTTCTACTACGCCATCACCTTCCCGTTTTGCCTGCTGCTCAACTGGTTCGATGCCCGTAACACGCACGACTCAGGCACCGGCCTGATAGTAAAAGCCTGGAAGTAGCCCGGACCGCAGATTTAACGGATTTCGCGGATACGCCCACTGCGTGGGCTGACTGACCGGTGGGGCTAGCCCTATTTAAGGCCAGTCAGGTCAGCAACATGCCTAGCGCGTTTCGCTCCGCGCAACCTGCTGCGGCTACTTTTACCAGTCATTAGGCGCCCCACACACGTACCACCCCAGAAAAGACGCAAGGGCCCCGATGCTGCCGGCAGCCCGCCTGCCAAACCCACCCCTGCAAAGCAGCCAGCCCACGCAGTGGGCGTATCCGCGAAATCCGTTAAATCCGTTAAATCTGCGGTCTTGTGAATGTTCCTTTACTGATTGCCCGTCGCTACTTTCTATCCAAGAAGAAGCGCAACATCATTACCATCATCTCCAATATCTCGATGGTGGGCGTGGCGGTGGGCACGGCGGCGCTCATCATCGTGCTTTCGGTGTTTAATGGGCTCGAAGACCTGGTGCGCTCGCTCTACGGCAAGTCGGACCCTAGCCTGGTGATTGCCGCGCGCCAGGGCAAGTCGTTTCCCATCGACACGCTGCTGCTGACCCGGGTGCAAACCACGCCCGGCGTGGCCCTGCTCACCGAGGTTATCGAAGACAACGCCCTGCTGCAATACCACGACCGCCAAATGGTAGTGAAAATGCGCGGCCTATCCGAAAACTACTTCGGCCAGATTCCCATCGACTCGAACCTGCTGGCCGGCGACCACCGCCTGCGCCGCGCCGAGCGCGAATATGCGCTGGTGGGCGAAGGCGTGCAGCGCGAGCTCGGCGTGATTCTCGACAACCGGCTAGCCCCCCTGCGCCTGCTGTACCCCCGCCAGGAGCCAGGCCGCAAAACTCTTAATATCAACCCCGAAAAAGCCTTTAACGAAGAGACCATCCTGGCCGGCGGCGTCTTTCAGATAGAGCAGCACCTCGACGACAGCTACCTCTTCGTGCCCCTCACCTTTGCCCGGCGCCTGCTGGCCTACGGCAATCGCCGCACGGCCCTCTACGTGCGCGTGGGGGCCAGCTTCAAGGCCGAAAAGGTCAAGAAAGAGCTGCGCGAGCGCCTCGGTGAGGGCTTCACAGTGCTCGACTCTGACGAGCAGCACGTGAGTTTGCTCAAGGCTATCAAGATTGAGAAGCTATTCGTGTTCATCACGTTCGCCTTTATTCTGCTCATCGCCTCGCTCAACATCTTCTTCTCGCTCTCGATGCTGGTCATCGACAAGCGCAAGGACATCGCGGTGCTGCAAGCCATTGGGGCCACCGAGCAGCTGGTGCGGCAGTCGTTTTTGCTGGTCGGCGCCATTGTGGCCCTGGTGGGCGCCGTGGTGGGGCTAGCGCTGGGCGTCGCTATTTGCTGGATACAGCAGACCTTCCACGTCGTGAGCATGGGCATGGCCACGAGCGTGGTGGATTCTTACCCGGTTAAAATGCAGGCTTCGGATATCTTTTTCATCTCGCTGGCCATCATCTCGATAACCTTGGCCGTCTCCATCCGCCCCGCCCTGAACGCTGGGCGAATGCAAATCAGGGAGAACCTCTAGCAAACCTCGACCGTAGGCGGAACCCAGCGGCGGCCGGAGTAAAACTGACAAAAATCAATCGGGAATACCGGCCGCGCGGGCTAACTTGCACGTTCTCGTGCTCGGCTATGAATGTTTCTACTGCGCAACCTTTTCAATTAGTTTACTCGCTGTTCGCGCACGAGTACCTAGGTCACCTATTTACGGCGCACGTAGTGCAGCTAGGCCCCGGTGGGCGCCTCACACTGCAGCACCAAACGATTTCGGCCAAAAACGCCCCGGAATTTGCGGCGGGCCTCGAAAAAGACGACTACGAGCTCATCGCCCTCTGCGACCAGCTGCAGCAAGACGCGGTTATCAAGGAATTCTGGCTCCGCAAAGTCACGGCGGCCGACTTCTTTCTCAAGATTTATAATGCCGAAAAGGGCGACAAGCCCATGCAGGAAGCCATTGCCCGCTACGTGCAAACGCGACTGGGCCGGCTGCTGGCGGGCTTGCAGGACAAGCACGTTTTCATAATGGGGCGCGATGGCGAACCCACCTGGCGCGAGCTGCGGCTAGCCCCAGTGCCAGCCTCGGTGCTCTTCCACTTTCGGCGCAACGAGGAAAGTACGCACTACTTCCCCACGATTCAGTTTCAGACTCAAAAGCTTGACTTTCAGTTCAAGAACGCTGTGCTGGTGTGCCAGCAGCCCGCCTGGCTGCTGCTCGACGACGTCCTCTACTGCTTCCGCCACGATGTGGACGGGCGCAAGCTGCTGCCGTTTCTGAATAAAAAATTCATCACCGTGCCGCGCGCCGTGGAGAAGAGCTACTTCCAGAAGTTCGTGGCCCCGCTCATGGAGTCGTTCGACGTGCACGCGCGCGGCTTCGACATCCGCACCGAGCGCTACCTGGCCCGCCCGCAGCTCACGTTTTCGGACGTGCCGCCCGGGCCAGCGGCGGGCACGCCCGTGGTGCCCGTGCGCCCGCCCGGCCCGCCCCGGCGCGGCCGCGTGCCCATGCCCAAGCCCCTGGTTATTCCGGGGGCGGGTACCGATGAGGCGCCGCTGTTTTTCAACCTCACCTTCCGCTACGGTGCCTACGACCTGCCCCTGATGCCACCCCGGGCCATGAGCGTGCAGCTCGAGGAAGATGCTGACTCTTACATCTTTCGGCGCCTACTGCGCTCGGCCAAGGAGGAAGGCGACCGCGCCGACGAGCTGCGCCAGCGCGGCCTGCCGCTCGATACCGAAGGCCATGCCAGCCTGCCCAAGGCCGAGGCCTTCCGCTGGCTGCACGACAATGCGCCGGCCCTGGGCGAGTTGGGCTTTCAGGTGCAGGGCGGCGCCTCGGCTAGCCAGGATTATTTCATTGGGCCGGTGCGGGTCGAGGTGGGTATTGAGGAGCGCGGCGACTGGTTTGACGTGCGCGGCACGGTGTGGTTTGGCGAGTACGCGGTGCCGTTTATTCGGCTGCGGCCCTACATTTTGCAGCGCCGCCGCGAGTACCGCCTACCCAATGGCCAGGTCGCGTTCATCCCCGACGAGTGGTTTACCGACTATCTCGAGCTCTTCGCCTTTGCCGAAGAAAATGAGGGCCAGCCGCTAGCCCTGCGCCGCCACCACTTGTCATTAGTTAATGATTTAGAGCAGGATAACCTAGCCACCGTCACGCTTACGCGCCGGCTGGAAAAGCTGCGCGACTTTGCCGCCGTCGAAGACCGGGCGCTGCCGGTGGGCTTCCGGGGCACGCTACGGCCCTACCAGCAGGCGGGCTACAACTGGCTGCGCTTTGTGCAAGATTACCACCTGGGCGGCTGCCTGGCCGACGACATGGGCCTTGGCAAATCGGTGCAGACGTTGGTAATGCTGCTCGAGCGCCAGGAAAGCCAGGCTAGCCAGGGCGCGGCTACGCTACTAGTGCTGCCTACCTCGCTGGTTTACAACTGGATGAACGAGGCGCGCAAGTTTACGCCCAGCCTGCGGCTGCTGGTGTACACGGGCACGTACCGCGACAAAAACGTGGCGCAGTTTGCCGGCTACGACGTGGTGCTGACGAGCTACGGCATCGTGCGCCTCGATACCGAGCTACTGGCTAGCTACCAGTTTGACTACGTGATACTTGATGAGTCGCAGGCCATCAAAAACCCCAGCTCGACCACGGCGCAGGCCGTGCGCAAGCTGCGGGCGCGGCACCGGCTCATTCTCACGGGCACGCCGGTCGAGAACTCGACCATGGACTTGTGGAGCCAGATGACGTTTATCAATCCTGGTTTGCTGGGCACGCAGGCGTTTTTCCGCAAGGAATTTGTGAAGCCCATCGAGAAAAACCAGGATGAGAGCCGTACCAAAAAGCTGCACGCGCTCATCAAGCCTTTTGTACTGCGTCGCCACAAGGCCCAGGTAGCCAGCGAGCTACCCGAAAAAACAGAACACCTCAGCTACTGCCCGCTGACCGAGGAGCAGGCGCAGTTTTACGAAGAAACCAAGAGCTTTTACCGCAATAAAATTCTGGAGAGCCTGGAGGGCCACGCGCCCACGCCGGCTGGCGGCACCCAGTTGCTGCTGCTACAGGGCCTCACACGCCTGCGCCAGATTGCCAACCACCCCCACCTAGCCGATAGCAGCTACGAGGGTGAATCAGGCAAGATGCGGGAGATTCTGCGCATGATTCGCAGCGTGGTTTCAGAAGGCCACAAAGTATTGGTATTTAGCCAATTCGTGCAGCACTTAACCCTGGTGCGCACCGGCCTCGACGAGCGCCAGCTTGCCTACGCCTACCTCGACGGCCACACCCGCGACCGCCAAGGCGAGGTCGAGCGCTTTCAGAATGACGCCGACCTGCAAATCTTCCTCATCAGTCTCAAAGCCGGCGGCGTGGGCCTCAACCTCACGGCCGCCGACTACGTCTTCATCCTCGACCCGTGGTGGAACCCGGCCGTGGAGGCGCAGGCCATCGACCGCGCCCACCGCATTGGGCAGCAACGACCGGTGTTCGTGTATAAGTTTATCAGCCAGGGTACAGTAGAGGAGAAAATTCTGGCCCTGCAAAAACGCAAATTGCAGCTAGTGAGCGACTTGATAACGACCGACGAGGCCGTGATAAAGTCGCTGACGCGGGCCGATATCGAAGAGCTGTTGGGCTAGGGTACTTACCCTAGTCACCGGTTGCCAGCCGCTAAAGCCAAGAATAATCCCTGCGCATATCTTCAACCCATCAATTGTCGTTACTTGCACAGCAGATGGGCGCCGCGTGGGTGCCCGCTGCTCCTTGCCCATGCACGCTCGACTACCAACGGCCCGCTTTTTCCACCATTCTGCATTCTTACCCTTAGCGGCGCTACTGCTCAGCGGAGGCGCTTTCAGCAGTTGCGGCGGGCCCGACAAACCTACTGATAAGCCTACTACTGCGGCAAACAAAACGCCAGCTGCCGCCAGTAGCCAAGTAAGTGTGTTTTTGGATGCCTCGACCGGGATGCGTGGCTTCATGCACCCCAATGCGCCGGGTGAAACTGGTAGCCAGTTTCAGCGCTCCGTTACCGAGCTGCTGAGCAATATCAACGACCAGCGGACGGGCAACAAGGCCGCCCCAGCCTATTATTTCGTGCAGGAAAGCACGCCCCAAAACCCGAGCGCCCTACGCCCCACCTCCTACGCCGAGCTGAGCAATACGGTGAGCACGGGCATCCAAAACCCCGCGCTGGGCACCGAAATGCCCACCATGCTGCGCGAAATCCTGAAGTTGCAGAAGGGAAAACCGGGAACGGTGAGCGTGGTTATTTCTGACTTCATTTACGCTCCGCCCGACCCCAAGCAAACTTGGAAAGTAAAGACTGATGTAAAGGACGCGCTGAACGAAGCCGCTGCTGCTGACCTGGCTATCAGCATCTTCGCGGGCACGTCAGAGTTTCGTGATAAGTTTTTTCCGGGCAATCGCACGCATTTTCAGGTGCTGAAAGGCAGCCGCTTGCCCTACTACGTGTGGGTGCTGGGCCAGCCCGCCGCCGTAGCCGCCGCCACGCCCTGGCTGAAGCCGCTCATGGGCGCCGGCTTCGAGCGCGTGAGTTTCAACACGCTGGCCCCGCCCGCGGCGGTGTTTGAGCACTTTGGCAACGTGGGCGAATGGTACGTGGACAAAACCGGCAGCCGTCAAACCCAGCCGCTGACGCTGCACGTGGCCAAAAGCCTCTCGCGCCAAGAACCAGCCGAAGTTGTGCTAGGCCTCGACCTGAGCAATGCGCCCGCCGCCGAGGCCGCTAGCCTGCCCACCAAGCTGCAGCTCGACGAGGCCGGCACCGGCGCCACCCTCACCAAAGTGTGGGCCGCCCGCGACGAGCCCAAAGCGCCGCGCAGCCCAGCCCTGCCCACTTATACGCACCTGGCTAGGGTCCACCTCGAGCGTCTGCCGGGTCGCAAGCCGGCCACGCTGCGCCTGGTGCTGCCACGTGCTCAGCCTACCTGGGTCGCCAAATACACGACTCTCAACGATAGCAACATCGCCGTGCAAGGGCCTAAGACCTTCTTGCTGAGCGAAGTGCTGCAAGGTGTGCAAGACTACTACGACCAGCAGCCCGCTGGCCGCGAGGTGTGGGCCTTGCCCATCCAGCTGCAAGCTGCCGACTAAACGGCCCGTTTCTTGCCGCTAGCCGGCTCGCAACTCGCTCTCCTTTTCCCAAAACCCTACTTTTCCTTCATGTTTCAGAAGCTTTTCACCACGCTCTACCAAGCGCTGCTGGGCACCGCCGAGCCTTCATCACTGATTCCGGTTTACCAAAAAAGCATTTTTCCGGGCGTGGGTCTGGGCACGCTATTCGGCGTGGCACTGGGGGCCGCGCTGCTGTTTTACGTCATCTTCAACCGGGTGCTGACGACGTCTTTTTATAAGACCTCGCACTGGTTTATCATGCTGTTACTCACAGCTATTGGTTCGGCCATTCTGGCTTATTCGCAGGCGCGCTCGGTGGTGTATGCTAGCCTGGATGGGGAGACGCTAGGGGCCGTCGAGAAGTCGGCCTACGACCGGTATGTGCTGGGTTTCCTGGTGGTAAATGCCTTGTACGGGGCCTTGTTTTTTGTACTCTGGTCGTTCGTGGTGAAGCCGCTGTCGGTGAGCGCCCGCACTACGCCGGTGCGCTGGCCCAACTAGACCTCCTCATTTCTAATCCAACTCTGTCATACTGAGCTTGCGAAGCACCTTATCGCGTTAGAACTAACCGTTCGAACCGGGGGAGGTGCTTCGCAAGCTCAGTATGACAGCCAAAACGCAACTACTATTTTATGTCTACGCTGTACATCTTCGGCATTGGCGGCACGGGGTCGCGGGTTATCCGCTCGCTCACGATGCTGCTGGCGGCCGGGGTCGAACTCAAAAACTGCGACCGGGTGGTGCCCATCATCATCGACCCCGACGCGACTAATGGTGACAAGCAACGCACTATTGAGTTGCTCAAAACCTACCAGCGCCTACGCTCGCAGATAAAGCCGGCCGCGCTAGGCACGAGCACGGCCGGGCAGTTCTTCGGAGCTGATATTCAGACCCTCGCCTCGCTGGCTAGGCCCGGCGAGCAGCGCGACACCCGGGTGAAAGATACCTTTGAGTACAGCTTTAGCGGCATGGAAGAGCCGCTGCGCGATTACCTGCGCTACACCAGCCTGCCGGTAGAAAGCCAGTACCTGGTGGACTTGCTTTTTGACCCCAAGAGCCTGGATGAGAACCTGAAAGTGGGCTTCAAAGGCAGCCCTAATGTGGGCAGCGTAGTGCTGAACCAGCTGGTAGATTCGCCTGAATTTCAGTTTTTTGGCAATGAGTTTCGGGCGGGCGACCGCATTTTCTTCATCAGCTCCATCTTCGGGGGTACGGGCGCGGCGGGCTTCCCGCTGCTGCTCAAGAACCTGCGCGACCGCGACGCCAAGCTGCCGCACATCGAGCTGCTGAACACGGCGCCCATCGGCGCGCTGAGCCTACTGCCCTACTTCAGCCTGAAGAGCGAGGACAGCAGTGCCATTGATTCTAACACGTTCATTACCAAGACAAAGGCGGCCCTAGCGTACTATCAGCACAACCTGACGGGCCTGAATGCCATGTACTACCTGGGCGACCAGGCGCAGAAGCAAAACGACAACCACGAGGGCGGCATCGGCCAGCAGAACAATGCCCACTTCATTGAGGTGGTGGGAGCCCTAGCGGTGCTCGACTTCTTGGATAAGCCCGACAGCATCGCGCACGAGGAGCATTTCTACGAGTTTGGGCTAGAGCGCGATGAGAACGACCTGCGCTTCGAGCACTTCGACCGTCGCCAGACCTTGCCGAAGGTGGGCGAGGCGCTGACGCGCTTCCATTTCTTCGCTACCTGGCTGCAACACCACCTCGACGAGACGATGTCGGCCACGTACGCGACCAACCTGGGCTTGAAAAACGCCTGGGACCGCGACCCGTTCTACCTGGATTTGCGGCGGTTCTTGTTCGATTATAACTCACCCGACCGGCAGTTTATTTCCTACACGGCCTGGCTGCGCGAGCTGCGCGACAATGCCCGCCGCTTCCGGCCCTTCAACCTGCGCGATGGCTACGACCCACAAAACCATTGGGACAGCATGGCCGACCTGCTGGAACCGGACTTCGACAAAGCGGTAGCCGGCAAAGAGCTGA
Source organism: Janthinobacterium lividum (assembly GCA_050954765.1). Lineage (GTDB taxonomy): Bacteria > Bacteroidota > Bacteroidia > Cytophagales > Hymenobacteraceae > Hymenobacter. The sequence goes on from JBPBQJ010000020.1 coordinate 33,373, forward strand.
AAAAGAAAGGCTTATTTGGTAAGTCGGACGTCATCGACCCCAAGCAAATCCGGGTGATGCTGGATAAGCGCCTGAGCCAGGCGGTGGCCAACGACACGGCTAGCTCGCCGGCCACGGCGCTGGTTCGCACCTTCACCGAGGTGATGGACGAGGTAGTGCACGGGCAGCAGTTGCTGCAATAGGCATCCGTTAATATCGACCATTTTCTTTTTAAGGTCGTCATGCTGAACGCAGTGAAGCATCTCGCTCGCTCCGTTGCTGACGATTGAGTTACTAATCCAAGCGCGATGCTTCACTGCGTTCAGCATGACGTTCTAAATAGGAATAATGCCGCAGATGAGCGTCTGTTTAACAGATTTATATGAGTAATATCCTTCAGCTCCTTGACCGCGGCAAGCCCACGCTGCGCGGCTGGCAGGAGTCGGACCGCATTACGGCCGGCGAAGCCGAGAAAATGCAGGACCCCGCCGGCGACAACCCGCGCCGCACGGCTACGGCCATTCCTACGCCTTTCGGGCGCATGCACTTACTGGAAACGGCCTTCAAGTTTGTGCGCCAGCAGCCGCAGGGCAACTCACTCTACCACCGACTGGTAGCGCAGTGCTGGGACATGCTGGAACTCCTATTTTACAACAAGGCCACCGATGCGTACAAGCTGCGCTTCGTGCCCTGGGCCAAGAAGGAGCAGGTAGACCTGCTGGTGCAGAGCCCTGAGCCGCGCATCAGGCTGCTGGGCAACACGTTGCGGTTGTACCTAGCCGATGCGCACTTCCGCGAGCTGGATACGCTCTACCTCATTTTCGCCGATAGCCGCGATGCGAGCGGGCGCGAAACCCGGCAGCTGCTGGGGGGTACTTCACCGTTCACGCTGGTGTTTGCGCACCCGGCCGTGCCCCGGCTGAATATGCAGCGCAAGGGCGACGGCAACGGCTTCTATTTCGACCAGCAGGTGGTGCCGCTCAACCAGCGCAGCGCCGAGTTTCAGAACTACATTTTTGGGCTGTTTGAGGTGCATCCCGAGCTGCGACAGGAGAACTTTGCGCAGTGCATCGCGCAGTTTCTGGCCGCTACCGACAAGGGCCGCGTGCAGGCCCTAGCCGAGGAAAAGCCGAACCTAGCCACCTTCGAGCAACACTACGAGCCGCTGCGCGACGCGCTGGGCAATGCGGTGCAGGTGCGCGGCATTACGCTGTTTAAGCAGGCCGAGGCGCAGCAGAAAACGACGTCCGACTGGTTTATTCGCTTCAACGAGCGGGTGGCGCAGACTGGCAAAATTCCGCTGGTGCTGATGCCGGGCCTCGACCTGCGCCGCAGCGACTACTTCGGTGGCACGGCGGGCACCGACCAGACCATTATCCAGTACGGCTACGAGAACCAGCGCCTGGAGGAGCGCCGCCTCGAAACGCTCGGGGTTCAGTATCCTTTCCTGACCGTCAACGACTTCTTGGAAGACCGGCTGCTCGAAGTGCCCTTCGCGGTGAATACCGAACGCTTCTACTTTGGCCAGGTGCAGCCCGAGCCGGGTGCCCGCGCTGAGGACCGGCCGCTGCGCTTTTTGCTGCCACTGAAGCGGGCGTGGTTCAATTATTTTGAGCCGGCTGACCTCGATAAGCAGCTGCGCCTGACGCTGTACGACAACCACGTGCAGCTACGGCTGGCCGTACCCGTGACCAGTGGACGCGAGGTGGTGTACGAGCGCAGCTACTACTTCCGCCCCGGCCCTAGCCAGGGTGCCGATGCCGCGGTAGACGCAGTGCGCAGCGACTCACCCAAGACGCCCTACCGCGGCGGCCGCGTGAGCGCCCGCCTCGACGTGGGCGTGTTCCCGTTCTACAAGTTTGAGGGCGTGAATGCCCGCGACAACGGCCCGTACTACGTGCAGCTGGCCGACCAGAACGAGGGCGCCGACCTCGCCAAGCTTAATTTTTACCAGGGTGGCCAAGCGCTGCCGACGCTGGTGCCCGGTGGCACCCGCGGCGTGCGTGCCCGCCAGCGCATGGGCCGCAATCCGCGCGGGCCGGCTAGCACCTACTACGAGGTAGTGGGCACGCACTTCGACTTTTTGGAGGTGGAAACGCCGGTGAGCGGCCAGCTTTCGGCACCGGCTACTGGCTTGCTGGTGCCACGCTGGCAGGTGGTGAGCCCGGGCGCGCAGCGCTACACGTTTGCCGTGGACTTTGGCACGACCAATACGCACGTGGCATTCGCCACCGCCGACCGGCCCGAGCCGCAGCCCTTCCGCATCGGCACCGAGCGCGAGATGGAAGTAGTGATGCTGAACCGCCCGCTGCCTTCGACCGATTTTGTGTTGCCCAAGCGCTACGGCCCCGACTCGTTTGGTACCATGACCCTGGCCGACACCGTGCGCAACCGCGAGTTTGTGCCCGCATTCATCGGTATTGAGGGCGCCGAGTCGGCCTTCCCCATTCGGACGGCGACGTGCGAGTCGCCGGCTTTTATCAGCGAGGGCAACCCGCAGCTGTTTGGCAGCATCAACATTGGCTTCTACCTGAGCCGCGACGGCTTTCTCTACAACCACCCCGAAGACGGCCGCTACCGCACCAACCTGAAGTGGAACACCGAGGGCGGCGAGCGCGCCGCCGGTGTCGAGCGCATTCGCGCTTACATCCGCGAGCTGCTGCTGCTCATCAAGCACAAAGTGGCGCTGAATGAGGGAGATGTGCGCGCCACGCAAATAGTGTGGTCGCGCCCGCTGAGCATGAAAACCGTGGCCCGGCGCGACTTCCACGATATCTGGCAGAGCGAGTTTGAGCGCGTGTTTGGCGAGGAGCCAGGGCAGCGGCTAGCCGACCTCAGCGAGTCGTGGGCGCCGTACCTGTACCTCACCGACCGCCACACCGACGGCGGCATCGTGCCCTCCGACCGCGACAACGTGGTGAACATCGACATTGGCGGCGGCACCACCGATGTGCTGCTGCTGCGCGGCAAAAAGCCCGAGGCTACGCTCTCGTTCCGCTTTGCCGGCGACGTGCTGTGGGGCGATGGCGCCTTTGGCGGCGCGCGCCAGCAAAATGGCCTGCTCTACTACTACGTGGCCCGCACCGCCAATAAGCCGGTGAGCCAGGAGGCCGCCGCCGCCCGCGAGGTGGTGCGCGCCGCCCTGGAAAGCAAGGCTACTTCGGCCGATGTGGTGAGTTTGCTCTTCAACTTTGATAAGCAGCTCGAATTCAGCCGCGAACTGCGCAGTGCGCGGCAGCTACGCATTGTGCTGCTGCTGCACTACGCGGCGGTGGCGTACCACGTGGGGCAGGCGTGCCAGGCCCGGCAGCTAGCCGTGCCGCGCCACCTGTGCTTCAGCGGCAAGGGCAGCACCTACTTGCGGATGCTCGACCTCGACCCGCAGCTCGGCACCCTCACCGAGGTGGGCAAGCTCATTCTGGAGTTTGCCTCGGGCCAGACCGCCCCTAGCGACTTCCGCCTCACGCTGGTGGGCCAGCCCAAGGAGGCGACTGCCAACGGCTCAGTGCTGTGGAAGCAGGCCGGCGGCGACGCCGCCCAGGCCAAGGCCCCGGCCGAGTTTGTGCTGCCCGGCGTGCTGCCGGCCGATGCGCCCGCCGGTCCGCCCCAGGCCTTCACCCTAGCCGAGGCTGAGAGTGATACCATTGAAGATGAGGTAATCGCCAACGCTCGGCGCCTGGTACGCTTCATCACCCACGACTCGGCCGAGATTCGCGGGCTGCTCGACGAGCTGAACGTGGAAATCGACCCCGATTTTGTGTACAATTTCCTCGATGGCAAGCTGAAGGACAGCCTGCGCGCCGGCCTCAATTCGCTGCGCGACAGCGGCACCAACGCCGACGACCGCCTGCCCGAAACGCTGTTTTTCTTCCCCTTCCGCGACGCGCTGTTTCAGCTGGGCCGCGAGCTTTTCAAGCGTTACTATGCTTCGCAGTCTCATTAAGCTGGGTACCCTGGTGGGTGGGCTGACAGTCGTTTTATCTCCCAGCCTACCCGCTAGGGCCCAAAACCCGACAACGGCAGTAACGACCACCAATGTGCCGGTGCCGGATGTGCGCGCCCACGTGTGGGCCGCTACGGCGCGCTACGTCTACAACGACGACCCGGCCCTGGCTAGCCTGCGCCCGCGGCTACTAAGCACCATCGATAGTGGCAGCGTAAAAGCTTTCGGCCACCGCCTGGAGGACGCGGTGAAACTAGAGCAACGGACCCTGCCCAAACAGGGCCATCTGTTGAAATTTCTGGAGCTTTTCAAAACCGCCAGCACCCGAGAGGAGCCGCCCGCCCAGCTAGCCACCAGCATTACTACCACCCTGCTGGCCAATAAGCCGGAGCGGCGCACGCAGGCGCGTTTCGTGCAGCTAGGCAACACGCTGCGCACGCTAGCCAACCCTGGCACGTCGGTAGCCACGCCCGTTACTGCTGTTGCTCCGGTGGCAGCGCCCGGCGACTCGGCGGTGGCGGTGCCCGCCCCGCTGCCGGCGCCCGCCAGCGTTACTACCATCACGCCTACTTCCTCTACCCCTATGCTGCTCACCTATCTAGCACTGGGCCTTTCCGTTATCAGCCTGTTGGTGTCCTTGCTGAAGGGCCGTAGCTCGCGGGGAGGACACCGCCACCACAGCCACTCGGCGCCAACGCTCACTTCCTTCACCGATGAGATGCGCACCGAAATGCGGACCATGATACAGCGCGAGGTAGGCAAGCTACCCGGCGCCCGCCCCGCCCCCGATGCCCCCGCCCCGCCCCCTGCTTCGGTCAAAAACACGCTAGCCAAGGCCGCCGCGCCCAAGCCAGTGCCGGCCCCAACGGCCGCCACTGCCCTGGCCCCGCCAGCGGCTAGCCTCCCGCCAGCCGAGCCAGTGGCTGCGGCCCCCGCCGTTGCGGAAGCGCCCGCGAGCTATCCGGCCGAGCCCGTAGCGGCGGCCGCTACCCGCACACTGTATGCCAACCAGCAGCCCATCGACGGCTTTTTCAAGCGCGATATGCTGGCCGAGGCGCCGGCTTCGTATTCTATTTTTGAGCTGACGGTAACTGCCGATGCGCCCGACCAAGCGCAATTTGTGGTGGCTAGCAACTCGTCCGGGCACGCGGGCTACATCGGCAGCCACCAGAATATCTTGGGTGGGGCCTGCGAGTATCCGTTTCCGAAGGGCAGCGTGTCGCGCATCGTCACCGACGCGCCGGGGCAGGCCCAGCGCACGGCCAGCGGCGACTGGCAGATAACCCGGAAGGCGCAGGTGCACTTTGAGTAACTTCGTGCTATGGAAGTAGTAGAATGGCTCGCGCTGCTCATCATCATCGGGTTTCAGGCGCGGGCCTTCTGGCAAAGTAGGCTGGCTAGCACGCAGCTGGCGGCGCTGTTTCCGCCTAGCAGCGTGTTACGCTTGGCCCAGCATCACGATGAAGCAAGCGGCCAGCACGCCGATGTGCTGCTGGTCGTAGGCTCCACTCCCGACTTCGAAGCCGTGGTGCGCGACACCAATGCCTACTTGCTCAAAAACAAGGGCACGGCCGACTTCGACATTCTGCAAAGCATTGCCGAGCGCCGCGCCGTGGCCCTCGATGCCGAGGTGCAAAGCGGCACCTCGGCACCGCTTTACATCGGGCTGATGGGCACTTTTTTGGGCGCTATTCTGGGGCTAGCCGGGTTGCTGGCGGGCAGTGGGCGCTTTGACGAGGCGGCCATCCAGGGCTTTTTGCGGGGCGTGACGGTGGCCATGATTGGCAGCCTCTGCGGGCTGGGCCTCACGCTATGGGGCAATGCGCTGTACAAAAACGCGCACCGCCAGGCCGAGCAATACCGCAACGATTATTACACCTTTTTGCAGGTACAGCTGCTACCCATTCTGCACTCCGATATGGCGGGCAGCCTGGGTAGCCTCAAGGCCGTCCTCGATGCCTTCAACCAGGAGTTTCTGAGCAAGATTTACGAGTTTGGGCCCATCGTGCGGGCGCTGAATGAGAATATCAGCACCCAGAAAGACTTCCTGGAGCAGCTGCAAAAAGTGGGCTACACCCAGATGGCCGACGCCAGCATTCGGGTATTTGACAAGGTGGCGCAGAGCGCGCACCACTTCGAAAACTTCCTGGCTTACCAGCAGGAACTGAACGCGATGCTGCAAAACGGCGGCGAGGTAGCGGGCAAAATCACGAGCCTGCTAGCCCGCCTCACCGGCCTCGAAACCGGCCTCAACCAGGTGCCGGCCCTAGTACAGCAGCACGCGGGCACGGTGCAGGCGCAGCTCACTTTCTTCCGCCAAAACCAAACTGAACTCGACCGGCTGGCCCGGCAGTCGGAGGTGTTTATGGACACGCAGTACCACGAGCTGGCCGGCGTGATGCGCCAGCGCATGGCCGTGCTCACGCAGGAAGCCGACCAGGCTGCGCGGGTGCTGGAAGACCATTTTCAGGCGCTCAACAAAGACAATGTGTACGAACGCATTGTGCAGTACCTCAGCCCGTTCAGCGAGCTGCCGGCGCAGCAGCGGGCGCTCAATCAGCTGCAAGAGCGCCAGGCGCAGCAAACGGCCCAGGCCCTGCAGGCGCTGCAGGCGCGGCTAGCCAGCGACACGGCTTTGCAGCAGCAGTTGTTGCAGCAGGTAACGCGCACCAACGTGGTATTGGAGCAGCTTACCCAGCGCAGCTGGCTGCAAAAAGCCCTGGGGTTGAACCGCAAATAGCCCGCCCCAGCAGTTCGCATGAACCCCAACCGCCGCGATTTTTTCTGGCCGAGCTACGTGGACCTGATGACGGCCCTGTTCCTGGTCATGCTCGTGCTGTTCGTGCTCAGCTACAAGCGGTTTCAGGATAAAAACGCCAGTCTGGAGCAGGCCAAGGCGCGCCTCGAAGTGCAGCTTAAAGAAAAGAAAAAGCTGGACGAGATTCGGGCTGCGCTGGCTAGGCTCGAAGACCCGCGCTACTTCGTGTACAACCAGCAATACAAGCGCTACGAGCTGAATTTTCCGGTCGAGTTTCAGGCTCAGCGCTACGACCTGCCAGCCGAATCGCGCCAGCCGCTCATCGAGGCTGGGCGCTTTCTTCTGCGCCAGATGCAGGCCCTCAACCGCGCCGACAACGTGCAGTACTTGGTAGTGGTGGAAGGCCGCGCCGCCAAAAACCCCAACCTACCCGACGCTGACCCGCGCAACCTCGACGGTGCGGCTGTGCGCCAGCTCAGCTACAACCGCGCCATGGAGGTCATTCGCCTCTGGGAAAGCGCCGGCCTGCGCTTCCCGGCCAATCTGGAGCTGGTGGCGGCGGGCAGTGGCTTCAAGGGCGTGGGCCGCTACAGCGGCTTTCGCGAAGAAGCGAAGAACAAGCGCTTTATCATCCAGATTCAGCCCAAAATCGGCTCGCTCGGCAAGTAGCGCGACCTTTCAGTCCGCGTTCGAATTGCCGCGGCGCAGACTACAATGTCCGCGCTACTGCTGCTCCTCAAACGTGTTGGCCAGCAGCTTTTCCTGGCGCATGTACACAATCTGATAAGCCGAGTTGAAGCGCACCCGCACCTGCGTGCGCAGCCGCTGGTACTTCTGGAGCGACACCCGGTAGAGCCGCATAACCTCGGTGAAAGTGGCCGTGCGGGTGCCATCGGCGGCGGGGCTGCTCACGCGGAGGGTACCGGGTTCTATCTGAGAAACAGCCTGTTGATTATCGGGGAAAAAGCTGCGGGCCAGCTCGGCATCAATGGCTTCGGGCGTTAGATTTTGTCGGATGTAGAGGCGCTCGACCTGCGGGGCAAAGTGCTGGCTAGCGTGCAGCGGCGGGGCGTAGAGGTCGGCGTAGTAGCTGGCCATCGCGTCGCGCACTTTGGCAGTGGCCGCATCGTCGCCGGCCTCGGCAGCCGCGGCTATGGGCCGGCCCGCGGCGGGCTCCGCTGGCTTGGCAGCGGGCACGGGGGCAGCCACCGATGCCGGGCTAGGGTCCTCGGTTAGGTCATCGGGGTTAGTAGCTTCGACAGCGGCCACCGGGGTTTTCGCAGCTTTTTTCTTGACTTTGGCGCGCTTAGGGGCCTTCGTGCGCTTGGGCTTCGTGGGTTTGGGTGCGGCGGCGGGCACCGGCTCGGGCGTTGCCGGCTGGCTGCTGGTCAACTCCTCATCGGGGTGGCTGGTGCTGGTAAAATAGTAGGCTAGCCCGCCCACCACGGCCAGCAGCACTACCAACAGCAGCGGCAGCCAAGTGCGGTTGGAGGCGGTTGGAGCGGGCGCCGGAGCCGGCCGGCGCGGGGGTGCCTCTGGTGAGCTAGCCACCGGCGGCCGGGCCGGCGGGGTAGGTGCCGCCGGGGGGCTAGCCGGATAGAACGAGGGTGCCGGCGTAGGCACCGGTGCTGGTGCTGGATAAAAAGTGGGGGCGGGCGGCGCAGGCACCACTACCGGCGGCGCGGCAGGAGCCGCTTGACGCAGCTTAGCGGTCTGCTCGTCTTGACGCAGCTTGGCTAGGTGCTCTTCGATGCGGCGGCGGGCGGCAGCATCGTCGGCGGCGGTAGTAGGCTGCCGGGGGGGGCTAGCGGCAGCCGGGGGGCTGGGCGGCGGCACTACGGGGCTAGGGGTGCTCCCAAACATTTCCAGCAGCGAAGGCAATTCTTCGCTGGGCGCGGCTGGGGCGGGGCGGCTTGCCGCAGGGGCAGCGGCGGGCGCGGCCGGCGCCAGCTTGGCCCGCAGCGTGGCAAAGAGCTCGGGCGTGATGACGCCGGCCGCCAGGGCGGCTTCCAGTTGCTGAAGTTCGGTGGGGCGGCCGGCCGGTGGGCCGGGCAAGGTATCGTCTGCCATGCGGAGGGGCGGCCGGGGCCGGCTTACTTTTCTAAGGGTAGCTCGTACGTAAGAAGCGGGCTAGCCCGTCAAACTTACCAAGCCGGGCGCCAAGCGGCCGGTTTTTCTTCCCAGCCCCATGCACCTCCTCCTGCGCTTTGCCGTAGCTCAGCCACCGGCCGTGGTAGCGGCGGGCTTCACCCGCGAGCTTTTCGTGGCCCTGGCCCCGCCCTTTCCCAAGTTTCACCTCATCCGCTACGACGGCTCCAAAACCGGCGATACCGTCATTATCGAACTGCAAGTCGGCCCCAAGCGCTGGCGCTGGACCTCGCTCATCACCGCCGCTGGCGCGCTGCCCGATGGCACCCACTACTTTGTGGATGAGGGTCAGATACTGCCGGCCCCGCTGCGGCAGTGGCGGCACCGCCACCTCATCGAGCCCGCGCCGGGCGGCGGCAGCGTTATTGTGGAAGACATTAACTTCAGCACCGGCCGCCGCTGGCTCGACTGGCTTATTCGGCCCGCCATGTGGGCGCAGTTCAAGCTACGCGGGCCAGTGTACCGCAAGTGGTTTAAGTAAAAAAACAGTTGTCATGCTGAGCATAGCGAAGTGTTTCGCTTGCACCTTGCTTACGCAGAGGATTACTGCACCACGCGAGATGCTGCGCTGCGCTCGGTATGACGACCTTTGTGCCCCGCATTTATAAAAAGCAGTATGCCCGCCACCATCGTCCTCAAAAACGGAAAAGACCACTCGCTACGCCGCCGCCACCCCTGGGTATTTTCGGGCGCCATTGCCCGCGTGCAGGGCGAGCCGCAGGAGGGCGCGGCCGTGCGCGTCGAAACCCAGGCCGGCGAATTGCTGGGCGTGGGCCACTACTCGGGCAGCGGCTCCATTGCGGTGCGGATGCTGGATTTTGGACCCGAAGCCGAGCTGCCAACCGCCGATTTTTGGGAGAAGCGCCTGGCCAATGCCTACGCGCTGCGCCAGCGGCTAGCCCTTACCGGCACGGCCGACACCAACGTGTTCCGGCTGGTGCACGCCGAGGGCGACGGCCTGCCGGGCCTCATCATCGACGTGTATGGCGACGTGGCCGTGGTGCAGGCGCACAGCGTGGGCATGTACCGCGCCCGCCCCGAAATAGCCAGCGCCCTGCAAGTTGTGTTTGGCGACCGGCTGCGCGCCATCTACGACAAGAGCGCCGAAACTACGCCCGGCCACGCCGTGGGCGACAACAAGAACGGCTACCTTTTCGGCGAAAGCACCGGGGCCGAGCACATTGTGCACGAAAACGGCCACCAGTTTGCCGTCGATTGGGAGACGGGCCAAAAAACCGGCTTCTTCATCGACCAGCGCGACAACCGCGCCCTGCTGGCCCGCTACTCGCCCGGCCGCCGCGTGCTCAACACGTTTTGCTACACCGGCGGCTTCTCCGTCTACGCCCTGGAGGCCGGTGCCGAGCTGGTGCACTCCGTCGATAGCAGCAAGAAAGCCATTGCCCTCACCGAGCGCAACGCTGAGCTATCCAGCCACGCCGAGCGCCACGCCGCCTACCCCGACGACGTGCTCACCTTCCTTAAAAGCCACTCGGCCGAGTACGACCTGCTGGTGCTCGACCCACCCGCGTTTGCCAAGCACCTCAGCGCCCGCCACGCCGCCCTCATGGGCTACAAGCGCCTTAATGCGGCCGGTATTGCGCACCTGGCGCCGGGCGGGCTGCTGTTCACGTTCTCGTGCTCGCAGGTAGTTAGCCCCGAGCTGTTTGAAGGCGCGGTACTGGCTGCGGCCATTGAGGCTGGGCGGCCGGCACGCATCCTGCACCGCCTTACCCAGCCGGCCGACCACCCGGTGAGCCTCTTTCACCCTGAGGGCGCGTATTTGAAAGGGTTGGTGCTAGCGGTAGAATAGACTATTATAAAAAAAAGAACGTCATGCAGAGCGCAGCGAAGCATCTTGCTCGCACCGTCAGGATTAGTACACCTAGCGTCGCGAGCGAGGTGCTTCGCTGCGCTCTGCATGACGTTCTTTTTTTAATCTGCTACTGCCACTGGCCTAATCGGCGTGGGTCGGCGCTGGTCGTCCACGGCCACGAAGGTGAACGAGCCGGTGACGGCCAGCAACCGCCCCTCGGCGTACATCTGCTCCACAAATAGCTCGACGCGCACTTGCAGGCTGGTGCGGCCCACGTGCACCACGTTGCCAATGAGTTCGACCAGCGTGCCACCGGGAATGGGGTGCGTAAAATCGACCTTATCGGAGGAAACCGTCACCATTTTAAGGCGCGAAAACCGCGTGGCCGTGATGAAGGCCACCTCATCCATGAGCATGAGCGTGGCCCCGCCGAAGAGCGTGTCGTAGTGATTGGTGGTGTTCGGAAAAACGGCTTTGAAGATGCGCGTTTCGGCGCGGGCAATCTGGTCGGCGAGGGCTAGCATGGGCTACAAAAAAAGGTGATGGCCCAGCGCTCGACCCACTTTCTCCTTGCCCTAACCTCTTCACACAGACCTAGCTACGCCCCACCCAGCGGCCGCCCCAGGTAGCCGCTGGCCTGCCGGCGTGCCAAACCTGATGCGGAGCCCCAAAGCGCGGAGGAAGCATCAAATGGCGGCCGGCAGGTCTCCTGACTTTGTGCCGGCCGGCCGCCCTTCCTTCTCAGCCGGCCCAGGGGCTAGCCAATGGAAAACTAGGGGCGGAGACCGCAATGGCACTTACAGTAGCGCGTCTGTGCGGGAGTTTCACCCGCTTCCCTTTTCATTCCGGCCCGTTAGGAAACGGGCCAAAAACCGTCCGCTGGTTGATTTTTTAAAATCGAAGCAGCTGTAAACCGTCGCGAAGGTAAGGTCACCCGGGTCGCCGGGCGGTATTTTCGCCCGCGCCGGGCAACTTCTACCCCGGCCGCAGCGGTTACTAGCCTAGTGTTTACGAAAAAGAAAACTTCGCCCTCGCGCCAGCCGGTGGCCATCATCGGGGCCGGCGTAGCGGGGCTGGCCGCCGCAGCGCGCTTAGCCGTAGCCGGGCACCCGGTCACGGTATTTGAGGCTAGCCCGTCGTTTGGGGGCAAAATGCACCAGTTCAGCCTGCCCGGCGGCTACCGCTTCGATGCCGGACCGTCGCTGTTCACGCTGCCGCAATTGGTGGACGACATTTTCCGGCTAGCCCACCGCGACCCGGCCGCGTATTTCCGCTACGAGCGCCTCGACCCCATCACCAACTACTTTTTTGCCGACGGCACGCACCTCACGGCTTGGGCCGACAGCCGGCAATTTGCGGCCGAGGTCGAGCAGAAGCTGGGCGTGCCGGCCGCGCAGGTCACGCAGTTTCTGGCGCGCAGCGGCAAGGCGTATGATGCCACGGCGGGTACTTTCCTACACAAGTCGCTGCATAAGGCCGGCACCTACCTCAGCTCCGAAACGCTGAAGGCCGTGGCTGCGCTGCCCTCATTGGGCCTCACGGGCACCATGCACGCCCGCCACGAGAAGGCCTTCGCCGGCGACCCGCGCCTGGTGCAACTCTTTGACCGCTATGCTACTTACAACGGCTCCGACCCCTACCAGGCGCCGGCCACGCTCTCGCTCATTCCGCACCTCGAGCACGGCATTGGGGCGTTTTATCCCGAGGGCGGCATCTACGCCATTGCCAGCAGCCTGCACCGGCTGGCCGAGGAGTTTGGGGTGAAATTCCGCTTTAATGAGCCCGTGCGCGAAATTCTCACCGCCGAGGGCCTCGTGACGGGCCTACGTACTGACCTCGATATCTACGACTTCGGGGTGGTGGTGAGCAACATGGACGTGGTGCCTACCTACCGCCACCTGCTGCCCAGCCAGCCCGCGCCCGAGCGCACGCTGGGGCAGCCGCGCTCGTCGTCGGCGCTCATCTTTTACTGGGGTATTGGGCGCGAGTTTGCCGAGCTGGATGTGCACAACATCTTCTTTTCCAAGGACTACAAAGCCGAGTTCGACGCCATCTTCCGGGAGAAAACCGTGGCCGACGATGTGACAGTGTACGTCAACATCACGTCCAAAAAAACGCCCACCGACGCCCCCGCCGACCACGAAAACTGGTTTGTGATGGTGAACGTGCCCCACGACCAGGGCCAGGACTGGAACGCCCTCGCCCAGCACACCCGCCGCGTGGTGCTAGCCAAGCTAAGCCAGGCGCTGGGCACTGACCTTGAGCTGCTTATCCGGGCCGAGAAAGTCTGGACGCCCCCCGGCATCGCGGCCGATACGTCCTCATTTGGCGGGGCGCTCTACGGCAGCTCCAGCAACAATGCGCTGGCGGCTTTTTTGCGGCACCCCAATTTTTCGGGCCGGCTAGCCGGGCTGTACTTTTGCGGCGGCTCGGTGCATCCGGGCGGCGGCATTCCACTGTGTTTACTTTCAGCCAAAATCGTGGCTGAACTCATTGCTTCTTAAGTTATGAGTTAGGAGTTAGCAGTTATGATTTGGTGCGATTACTACGCTGTGGGTCAATTCATAACTCCTAACTCCTAACTCATAACTCCAACTTTATGGAGTTCTCAAATTTACCCGCTCCGGCGGCGTCTACCGGCCGGCTGCGGTTGGCCCAAGGGCTGGTGGTGCTGTTTCACCTCACCGGCTTCATTGGGTTGGCGTTCAGCCAGGATAAGGCTTTCTACCTCCAGTACACGCCCCTCACGCTGCTGCTGACGGTGGGCTTGCTGCTCATTTTTCAGCCGGGGCGCAATCTCTCGTTCTGGCTGTTTGCCTTCCAGGTTTTCCTGCTGGGCATGGTGGCCGAGGTGGTGGGCACCAATACGGGGCTGCTGTTTGGGCACTACACCTACGGCGCCACGCTAGGACCGCAGTACATGCACACGCCCTGGCTGATTGGCCTCAACTGGCTGATGGTGACGTACCTGGGCGGTATGCTGGCGGCCTACCTACCGGCGTCGCGGCTGGTCCGCGTGCTAGTGGGGGCCATCCTGATGGTAGGCCTCGACCTGTGCCTGGAGCCCATTGCGGGCCGCTACGATTTCTGGCACTGGACCGGCGACGTGATACCGATGCGCAATTTTCGCGATTGGTTTTTGCTGGCGCTGTTTCTGCAAGTGCTGTTCGTGCGCACACCGTTTCCGAAGCGTAACCCGCTGGTGCCGCTGGTGTACCTGGTGCAGCTGCTATTCTTTTTCGGCCTGAGCCTGCTCAACCCCTAGCCAAGAAATTTTCCGGGCGCACCCGTTGTTTATAACAGCGGGGCACCTGGGGGGCTAGCCAGTGCCTAGCACTTGCTGGCTAGCTGCTAGGCATTTAATACACTGATTTGCTTTTGTAACGCCCCGTCGCCGGCTTTGATAGCTGGTTGGCGGGGCGGCTTTTCTATGAAAAATATTCTCTTCTTTGGCGACAGCCTCACGGCCGGCCACGGCTTGCCGGCGGCCGATAGTTTTCCGGCCCGCATTCAGGAAAAACTTGATGCCGCCGGTTTGGCTTTCCGCGCCTACAACTACGGGGTGAGCGGCGAAACGAGCGCCGGTGGCCGCCAGCGGCTGGCTAGTGTGCTGGCGCGCCAGGCGCCCGCTATTTTTGTGCTGGCCCTGGGGGCCAATGACGGCCTGCGCGGCATCGCGGTGCGCGAAACGGTGGCCAACCTGCGGGCTATGCTGCACGAGGTGCGGCGGCAGTTTCCGGCGGCGCACCTCGTGCTGGCGGGTCTGGAATTTCCCTTCGACCTGGGGCCGCTGGGCTTGCCGGGTCTGGGGCGCTACGCCCAAGAATTCAGCGCCTTGTTTCGTACCCTAGCCGAGGCCGAAGGCGTGGTGCTGATACCTTCTTTGCTAGCCGGCGTGCTGGGCCGCCCCGAGCTAAACCTGCCCGACCGGGTGCACCCCAATGCCGCCGGCCAGCGCCTGCTGGCAGCCAACGTGTGGGCCGTGCTGGAGCCACTGCTTCGGGTAGTAGCCTAGCCACGCCAGCGGCTTAGGCTTTTGCTGGGCTTAACTCAGCTCGATTAGTGCCGGTCGCTATCGGCTAGCCCCTTACTTGCGCGCTGCCACTTTGGGGCATCCATAACCAAACTTACCAGCAGCGCGTGGGGCAGGGTTAGCACGGCGGCGGCTAGTACGGCCAGCCCCAGCCAGGTGCTACCGCCGGACAGCCAGGTGCGCTGCAGGGCGTAGGCGCTCGCCAGCAATATGCCACTCAGGCCTAGCATGGGCAGCGCCCGCCGCCCAAAAAAAGCCATTTCCTGCCCCAGCGCCAGCCAGGGCCGCCCGGCCTTGGCTCTGTACCCCAGCAAAGGCGTGAGGCGCAGCACGTGCTGCAAGCTGTGCCAGAACACGAAGTACACCCCTAGCCCCAGCAGTGGGGGCAACGCCCAAAACAAGCCGGCCAGCAACCCTACCTCCAGTGCGTCGTGGTGCCAGCGCCCGGGCACCCGCTGCCAACTGAAGTACGCCCACAGCACTAAATGACCGGCCAGCACCAGCCCACCTAGCCCAGCCACTACCCCCGGCCAGTGGCTAGCCACAAGGGGGGCGGCGCCGGCCAACGCCAGTAGCCCATTCACGTGTTGCGCAGTTTCTAGCGGCCACCACCCGGCGGGCAGTAGCAGCAACAAAGCGCCGCGCAGCAGGCTATGCAGCAGCCACACCCCACGCCGGGGGTAGGCAGGGGCATCGGCCGAGCCCCAGTGCCAGGCAGAAAGTAGAAAGAACAGCCCTACCGCGGCCCCCGGCCGCCACCACCATCCCAAGCCAACGACAATTGCCAAGCCCAAGTACCCGGCCCCAAACCGCAGCAGATACGCCCACCCAGTGCTACGCCCCGGCCGGTAGGCAGGCAGCACCAGTTGGTCGCAGGCCCCGTGGGCAATGCCTAGCCCCAATAGGCCTACCAAAAGCACCGGGCCCAGCACGCGCGCAGCGCCTTCCGGAAACAGCGCGCCTACGCAGCTCGCCAACACCACTGCCCCATACGAATAGCCCGCCCCGGCAGGTGAGCGTGTGGATGAGCCCTGCTCGTTGGGATAAAGCGACTTATAACCAGCACAATACATAGCTTCTTAATTGGCTAGGCCGGTCCAGTCTACCTGCAGCATATCTTGCATGAGTGTTACCCCGGCAACCTTAAGCGGCTTGGTAAAAAACCCTTGTACGGCTTTGTAGCTCAGTGCCTTTTCTTGGTCTTCACTATAAAGTGACGAGGTCAGTACAAATACCCGCATAGGATGCGGCAGCGCTAGCCCTGCCACCGCGTCCAGAAACCCCCAGCCATCCATCAGGGGCATATCCAGGTCCAGCACTATCAGGTCGGGCAGGGTGGCCCCTGCCTTGATGGCTAGCGAAAGCTCTGCAAAAGCCAGGTGGCCGTCGGCATAGCACCGGACCTCCCCGCCGAGCAGATTTTTTTTAACAATTAGCTCCGTTATTGCGGAGCTTATTCGGTCATTCTCAACTACATACACTAGCTTAGGCCCTTGCCTAACGCCCGAAGGGCCAGCCGCTGCCGGGCTCAGCTCACTTTTTGAATCTGAAGCGCTTGCGGCAGAAGTAGCATACAAATTATCCGACATACTGAAGTATATTATTAATTTATTACCTGCTTTTTATAAAGTATCATTAATCACTGACAGTTGCTCACCATCTAATTACCGCTGTTCACAAGCTATTATGGGCAAACGAACGAAATCTGAAACCAAACAGCTTGCTTACCTATGTATTTAGTGCAAAATCCGACTTCCCTTACCAATGCGCTAAGATACTTTTTTTTTGAAAGCACGCAATTAATAATTCAATAATTTTTTCAGCCTACTTGGTATAATTCTAAAATCTACTAAAATCATTCTAAATGAGTTACCTAGCGGATGAGCTACATCTATTAGAAAAATCAGAAGGCCCTGTTTTTGACTTTATTCAAGAAAAAACCTTGGCTGGCATTTGGTATTGGGATTTGCAGCAAGCACCTGACAATCGTTGGGCTAGCCCCAAATTTTGGCACACGGCGGGCTATGAAGCAGATACGGCGCCGGGTGCCCCCGAACACTGGGCGGCAGTTATCGGCCCCGACGATTGGGCCGCCACTGCCGAGTTTATCGACGGCTGCATTGCCGACCACACTTATTCGTTCGACCAAGTGGTGCAGGCGCGTCATCGGCAGGGGGCCAGCCTGTGGCTGCACTGCTGGGGGCTGGTATTACGCAACGTGGCCGGGGAGCCGCATCGCCTGCTAGGCGTGCTGGTTGATATCACGCAGCAGCGCAACGAAGAAATAAATGCGCAGGAAGTGGCTAGCCACTACGGCGCTATTTTGGGTAATCAGTCGGTGTACATCATCAAAACCGATGCCTTCGGTAACTACATTTACGCCAACGACTTTTTTTACGAGCGCTTCGGACTGGACCATAAGATTATGGGTACCAATTCGTTGCTTAGCATTGTGGAGGCCGACCGCGAGAAGTGCCTGGCGACGGTGACCCAGTGCTTTATCGAGCCGGGTGTGCCTCACCAGGTTATCCTGCGCAAGCCTTACCACGACCAGACGGTGAAGTCGAACCACTGGGAGTTCAAGAGCATTTTGACCAGCACGGGCGAAATCAACGAAATTCAGTGCGTGGGCTACGATGTGACGCTGCTCGTCGACAACCTCGAACGGTCGAAGCGCCTGCTAGCCCTGACCAACCAACAGAATGCCCGGCTGCAAAACTTTGCCTACATCATCTCGCACAATATCCGCTCGCACTCGGCCAACCTAACGGCGCTGGTGCACTTTCTGCAAACGGCCGACGATGAAAGTCAAACCAAGATGTTTATGCAGATGCTGAAAACCAGCACCGATAAACTCGCCGAAACCATCGTTAACCTCAACGAGATTGTCACCACCAACACTATCGGCACCCAGCCTAAGGAGCCGCGCGGGCTACGGCGAGAGATAGAGCGCACCCTGGAGGCACTCAATATTTCGATTCATCAAACCCAGCTAACCGTGCTGGTTGAGGTGCCCGCCGAGGAAACGGTGCACGTGGTTCCTGCTTACCTAGACAGTATTCTGCTCAACTTACTCAGCAACGCCATTAAGTACCGCTCGGTGGGCGCGCCCCCCCGCCTCACCTTGCAGTGCTACCACGAGGACGGTTACCTGGTACTCACCATCGCTGATAATGGCCTGGGTATTGATTTAGCCCGCAATCAAGCTAAACTTTTCGGAATGTACAAAACTTTCCATGGCAACGATGATGCCCGGGGACTGGGATTGTTCATCACTAAAACTCAGGTAGAGGCAATGAACGGCAAGATTGAAGTTGACAGTCAGGTTGGCGTGGGCTCCACCTTTAAAGTATACTTCAATGAAATCGTTTGACCTGGTGTATGTGGTAGAGGACGACGCTATTACGTCGAAAATAACGGAGCTGCACCTGCGCCAGCACGGCGCCTTTGGGCAGGTGCAGCGCTACAAAAACGGGCAGCCCGCCCTGGATGCCCTGCTGCGAGCCACAGCCTACTCGACCCGTCTCCCTGACCTGATTTTGCTGGACCTCAACATGCCCGTAATGGATGGCTGGGAGTTTCTGGACGCGCTTTCGACGCAGTCTTGGCAAGAGCTGGTGAGTGTATGCGTGCTCACGTCATCCATTCATCCGGGCGATATAGAAAAGGCCAAAACTTACCCGGAAGTAAAAGGGTATTTTTCCAAGCCCGTGACATTCAGCTTACTGAGTCAGGTAGTACAGCTACTAAGCTAGCCTAGGCTGTGCCCACTTTGCCACCGTTTCGCGGAGCAAAATGGGCATAGCCTAGGCTACCGCTTCGCGGAGCAAACGCTGCATTCGGGCTAGGTTAACCATATCTAGCGGCTTAGAAAAATAGCTTTTGACAATTGGGTATTGTGCAAACCTGATGAGTTCTTCGGAGTGGATAGAGGAGGTCAGCACAAACACGCTGATAGGCTGCGGCAGAACTAGCCCCGTGAAGACATCGAGAAACTCCCAGCCATCCATCACGGGCATATTGAGGTCCAGCAAAATCAGGTCGGGCGCTTGCGAGCCGCTTTGCAGCACCTTGGCAAGGTCATCAAGCGCCCACTGGCCATTCTTGTAGGCTTGCACTTGCACGTGGTCGAAAGTTCTTTTCAAAACCACCTCTGTTACTGTAGCCGATATGGTGTCGTCCTCGATGAGGTAGATAAGTTTTGGCACGCGAATAAAGAAAGATAAAATGTAATTAAATTTATAAGCAAGTTGCGCGTTCTATTACTTAACTAGCGTACCAAGCATATAGGGAAGTAGCCTAAAAATACCATTAAGCCGCTTTATGCCCATAAATATAAACAAAATACTGGCATCACAGTGCATTTCTGCCAATGGCATGCACTAGCATTATCTTAAGAATATCGCTAATCAGTATGGGTAAGCCGAAGTATTGCGCTAAGGGTAGCGACGCATGGCTTATCCTCAAAACCGGGGTAATCAAGCGCTGAGACACATCTTTATCCAGCCTACTCCGGCACTGCAGAATACTAAGCTGCGACCACGCGCCAGACAAACCCTGTTTCAGAGGAAATAAAAAAAGCCGCATTCACAGGGTGTGAATGCGGCTTTTGCGTGTACCAGAGACGGGACTCGAACCCGTACGTCCGTGAAGACAAGGGATTTTAAGTCCCTCGTGGCTACCATTACACCACTCTGGCTCAAGTAGTTATGCCTTATTATTGCGCCGATTCTTGCCCCGATAATTAGCTGTCAGCGCGTGGCAATTGGGACAAAGCAAGTGCAAGTTACTAAGTCGGTGGTCATTATTGATGCCATCGCAATGATGTAATTCCAGCGGAATGGACTGCTCACACTACTCCTCTAAACCGTAACGCTCACACTGATGGCATTTTAACTATTCCTTGAGCCAGCGCCCCCGCAGACCGTGCGTGAAAGCATAAGGGGAATTTTCAACCAGAATTTCTTCCAGCGTAGCCTTCCGGCCAAATGCTTTGTGGCGCTCGCCCACGTACCAGCCAGCGCCCGTAAAATGGCTAGTATCGAGCCCCGGCAGCTTCCTGCGATTGGGCACCGTTTTGTAGTTGCCACCGACTGGCACTAACCCGACTCGCTCCAGCACTTACTGCACTGATAGGCTCTCGGCCACGGCTAGCCAGAACCCCTCATCCGTGCTCAGGCATTTGCGGGCGGCGGCCGTGGCTGGAAACAAAAAACGCCACCCGAAGGTGGCGTTTGATATCTGGAGCGGGAGACGAGGTTCGAACTCGCGACCTCGACCTTGGCAAGGTCGCGCTCTACCAACTGAGCTACTCTCGCTTGAGGTTTGTTCGCCGTAGTGGCGATTGGTGGTACAAAGGTAGGCAAAAGCTGGTAGCACGCAAGTAAGAGCCATTATTTTTTCGGGTAGTGGCAGCTTGTAGCTTCATTTTCAAGCCTAAAAATTTTCGCAGGTGCGTGTAAAAGGCCAATTCAACACTTTTTATGGGCTCCAAAAATCCAGTCGATGCAAGCCTGCCGTAGGTGAGGCAGATTCCAACCGGTACAAATTTTTCTTTTCTCTTTCCCCTTTTACCCATGAAACTCTCCTTTGCAACCCTAGCCATTGTGGCCCTGCTCGGCACGGCCGGCGTACAAACCGCTTCGGCCCAAAAAGCCAAAACCGTAATGGTGGGCGGTGCCCCGATGTATCCCACGAAGAACATCGTGGAGAACGCCGTTAACTCGAAAGACCACACCACGCTGGTAGCAGCCGTGAAGGCCGCCGGCCTAGTAGAGACGCTGTCGGGGCCCGGTCCTTTCACCGTATTTGCGCCTACCAATGAGGCCTTCAACGCCCTACCCGCTGGCACGGTAGAAACCCTGGTGAAGCCCGAAAACAAGGCTACCCTCACTAAAATCTTGACCTACCACGTAGTATCGGGCAAAATGACGTCGGCTGACCTGGCTAAGGCCATCAAGGCTGGTGGCGGCAAAGCCACTCTCACTACAGTGCAGGGCGAAACCCTCACGGCCATGATGAAAGGCAAAAACATCGAAGTGAAGGACGAAAAAGGCGGTATCGCCACGGTAACCATTGCCGACGTAATCCAGAGCAACGGCGTGATTCACGTAATCAATAAAGTGCTGATGCCCTAAGTATGGGCTAGCCCCTAGCTTCAGCAAAAGCCGGTTGCCCAAGTGGGGCAACCGGCTTTTTTGGTTTCAGTGGGCAGGGTTGTGAGTAGGGGTGAAAGGCAGTAACTTGGTGCCATCCAAAGTTATACTTCTTCTCTTTCCCACCCACTCTATGATTGTTTCTACTCGTTATTGTTTTTATGCTTTTTCTCTGCTGCTAGGCTGTCTTTTGCTTGCCCAGCCGGCTACTGCACAGCGGCTGCGAGAAACAAAATATGAAAAAGGCATTCTTACTAAAGGACAAAAGACTGGCACGTGGGAATACTATGGTTACACGCCCTCGGGTGAGAAGGTGGTGGTGCAGCGCTATGACTACGACGGCCGCCGGCTGCTGTATTTCCGGCCGGGACCCGACGTTATGTGTCATACTGAAGTGAGCCCTGGCAAGTGGAGCTACGTGCGGACCGACCAGCCGCCGCTCTTCATTGGCAGCGACGCGGCCCTGGCCGAATTTACGAGCCAGCTCAATTACCCGCAGACGGCGCAGGCGCGCAATATTCAGGGTAAAGTGGTAGTTGCCTTTCAAATAGATACGCTGGGGCACCTCAGCAACTACCACTTGGTGCAGCGCATCGGGGGCGGCTGCGATGAGGAGGCCCTACGTGTGGCGCACACCGTGCCCGAGCAGTGGGTGCCCGCCCGCCTGGGGCGCCGCGCCGTGGCTGTAGAGTACGAACTGCCGCTCAACTTTCGGCTGGCCCAGCCTTAAATGGGTCGCCGCCGTATTGGGCGGCATGAAAACCTCTTCTCTCGCGCCCTGGCTGAGCCTGGGCATGGCCCTGCTACTGGCCGGCTGCGACTCGACCCCGCGCGAGCGCCAGGAAATCGTGCGCCAGGAAATGACCAAACTGGACACCGCTGCCCACAACACTGGCCGCAAGCTGCGCCGCCTGGGCCGCCAAACGGTCCGCTTCGACTCGGCTAATCACGCCCGCCGGGCGGTGCCGCTAGCCTCTTCCAAACAGAAAATAATGGACCAGGCGCTGCTCGGCAGCTACGCCGACCAGGTGGCTAGCCTCACGCCGGCCACCATCGCCGGGGCCTACGGGTCGCTGCTGCGCGCTGCCCGCGTGCGCCAGGCCGGCTGGCAGGCCCGCGACTGGGACTACGCCCAGGACACCTACCGCCGCCTGAATGCGCAGCTAGCCCGCATCCGGCTCGATTTGCCGGCGCGCGATGAGTTGCGCATCCGGGCGTGGCAGGCCGAGTTTACGGCGCTGCGCGCCAAACGCACGGCCCGCGACCTGCACGCGGCCACCAAAAAGTAGCCAGCGTTGTTTAGCAAGCAGGCCCACCTGGGCTAGCCCCGCGCTTGGTGCGGGGCGGTGCTATTTTGCGGTGGCTAGCTGGCCATTGCCCTTTATGACTACTGACTCGACGCCTCCCAAATCGGAGAATATCATCGTGCTCGACTCGTACTACGAGCCGCTGGCCGCGCATTTGGCGCGCACCCAGCTGGAGGCGGCGGGCATTCCGTGCTTTCTCACCAACGAAAATCTAGTGTCGCTCAACCGCATGTATAGCCCCGTGGCGGGCGGCGTGCGGCTGCACGTGTACCAGCGCGATGCCGCCCGGGCGGCCGAGGTGCTGCGCCCGCCCACCGTGATGCAGGCCGTGCGCGGCGGCCAGGCCGAGCCCACCGCTAGCCCCGCCGACACCATTGCCTGCCCCCGCTGCGGCTCGGCCGAAGTGGCCACCGACGCGGCGGCCGAGCCGGGGGCGGCGCACTGGTTCGTGGCGCTGCTGTCGCGGCTGCGGCGCTACCCGCTGCAGGGCCGGGCGCACCACTGCTTTCACTGCGGTCTGAATTTTTGAGGCGGGGCTGACCCCAACTTTTAGGCGGTCCCGCGGCTTTATGCGAGTATGGAAAAACATCCGCAACAGGTGGCCCTCATCACGGGGGCCAACAAGGGGCTGGGCCTCGAAATAGCCCGCCAGCTCGGCCAGCAAGGTCTCACGGTGGTGCTCGGCGCCCGCGCGGACAAGGCTGCCGCGCCCGCCGCCGAACTGCGCGCCCAGGGCATTGACGCGCACGACGTGACGCTGGACGTGACGAGCGCGCCGGACATCGCCACGCTCCCCACGTTCTTCGCAACGCAGTTTGGCTGCCTCGATGTGCTGGTGAACAACGCCGGCGTGCAGCTCGACCAGGGCCCCGATGTGAGCCCCGACACGCTGCGCCAAACCTACGAGGCCAATGTCATTGGGCCCTACGCCATTACGCAGGCGCTGCTGCCGCTGCTGCGGCAGGCCCCGGCCGGACGCATCGTGAACCAGAGCAGTATTCTGGGCTCGCTCACGGCCATCAGCCAGGGGCAGGGCGGCAGCTGGGCCACGCCGGGCTATACCTCCTCCAAAGCCGCCCTGAATATGCTGACGGTAGTGCTAGCCCAGCAGTTGGCCGACACCGCCATCAAAGTCAACGCCGCTCACCCCGGCTGGGTAAAAACCGACCTAGGCGGCGACAATGCCCCCCTAAGCGTGGCCGAAGGCGCCCAAACGGCCGTGCGGCTAGCCCTGCTGCCCGCCGATGGCCCCACCGGCGGCTACTTCCACAACGACGAGCACCTGCCTTGGTAGGCTAGCCAAGCAGAGCTAGCGGGCGGCCGTGGCCCGGCGGGTGCGCGGGCGCAGCGGCGTGAGGGCCTTGGGGCGCGGGGCGGGGCGGCGCACCGTCACGGGCACGGGCGCTTTGGCCAGGCGCCCGCGCTCGAGCAGCCAGGTGTGCAGGTAGTCGAGGCCCTCGGGCGAGAAGGCGGCCTGCCGTTCGCCGGCCACAATAGGCCACTGGCTAGGGTCACCCTGAAACAAATGGTTGACACCGCCCAACCGGTGCGCCTGCACCACCTGGCCCGATTGCCGCAAGCCCTTCTGCAACAACGACATATTGCGGCCCGCGGCCACCTGCAAATCGGCCGTGCCGGTAAGCAGCAGCACCGGGCAGCGCACCAGGGCCAGCCGGTTGGCGGGGTCGAAATCGAAGAAGTAGCGCGACCACGGCGAGGTCAGCTGCACGGCGCGGGCGCGGGCCATCGGCTCGTCGAGGGCCGTGTTGCTGCTGCGCAGAAGCGTGATGATTTTGGCCCTAGCGGCGGCCGTGTTGGGCGTCTGGCGCACGGTCTCGACCAGGCGGTCGAAGAGGCCCTGGGCGGCTTTCACCTGGGCACCGTCGGCCCCGATGAGGCGCATAATCTCGCCCTGCTGACGGCGCAGCACATCGCGCCCTGGCTGCCCGGAGGCGGCCAGCGAGGCCACAAAAGCCGGGGCCTCCAGGGGCTCGGCAGCGGCTAGCAGGGCTACGTTGCCGCCCTCGCCGTGGCCCAGCAGGCCCACTTGCTGCGGGGCAATAAGCCGCTGGTCGCGCAAAAAAGTGAGCGCCGCGCGGGCATCGGTCACAAAATCGGCGGTGGTGGCGCGGGTGAAATCGCCGCCCGATTTGCCCACGCCCCGGTCGTCGTAGCGCAGCACGGCGATGCCGTGCCGGGTAAGATAATCGGCCAGGATGCCGAACATGCGGTAGCCTTGCCAGTCGGCATCGCGGTCTTGCGGGCCCGAGTCGGACACCAGGGCCACGGCCGCAAACGGCCCCTCGCCGCTCGGAATGGTGAGCGTGCCGCTGAGCTTAAGCTTGGCCACGGGGTTGTAAAATGTCACTTCCGACTCGCGGTAGGGCGGCGTGAGGCGCAGCTTTTTGGTGGCCTGGGCGGCGGCCGGGGCCGTGCCGCGGGCTAGGGTCAGCTCGGTTTTGAGGCCGGGCTGCTGCCAGGT
The DNA here is from genome assembly GCA_050954765.1 of Janthinobacterium lividum. Classification (GTDB taxonomy): domain Bacteria; phylum Bacteroidota; class Bacteroidia; order Cytophagales; family Hymenobacteraceae; genus Hymenobacter. The sequence continues at coordinate 57,991 of JBPBQJ010000020.1, forward strand.
GCCCACCAGCTTGTCGCCGCCGGCCGTCACTTTGCCTTCGAAATGACTGCCCGCCTGCTCGATGCGCAGCACCAGATTATCGTCTTTCAACTCCACCTCGACCGGCATGCGGCTGATGCGCTGCTGCGGCACGTCGAGCGCGGCGTAGTAGGTGCCGTTGCTGAGCGGCACGATGGTAACCATTAGCGTGAGCGTGCCGCCCGGCACTTGCAACGGGCCTTGCCACTGGCCATTTAGGCGCGGTGGGTCGCCAGCTGGCGGGTGGCCTGGGTAGGCATACCCGGAAAAACTAACAAGCGTAAGTATCGAAAGGAAAAGTAATAATTTCCGCATAAAGTTTAACTCTGCCAAGAGCGCATTTTGCCACCAGCATAAACTACTGCAAAATAGTATTCAAGGCCACTATCACTGCTAAATTCGGCAAAATAACTGACGCAGCTCACGCGCTCTAAGCCCGATTTTGTGCTACTCGTCAATGCATCAAGGCTGTGCTTAGCCAGCCAGATTTGCGGGCAAATTGTGCCCGGGGGGCTAGCCATACCGCACGGTTTGTACGTAGGCTCTAGCATCCCATTTTTAGCCTTTTCCACTATGCCTACCCCCACCAAACCCGTTGCCCCGCCCAAGCGCCCTACTGCCAAGGAAATGAAGGAGCATGCCCAAAAGCTGCCCTACCCGGCCAAGCAGGCCGACATGAAATTTCAGCCCCAGACCAGCCTGGCCGCCTACCGCGCTGCGGGTAAGCTCGAAGATAAAGTAGCCCTCATTACCGGGGCCGACTCGGGCATTGGCCGGGCCGTGGCAATCGCCTTTGCCAAGGAAGGCGCCGACGTGGCCATCTTATTCAATGAAAACCAGGTAGATGCCCAGGAAACCAAGCGCCTCGTGGAGGCTGAGGGCCGCAAGTGCCAGGTGCTGCAACTCGATGTGCGCGACCGCGAGCAGGCGTTCCAGGCCGTGCGCCGGGTGCGCGAAGAGCTGGGCGGGCTGAATATTCTGGTCAATAACGCCGCCTTCCAGATGGCGCAGGAGAAGTTCGAGGACATTCCGGAGGCCCAGATTCGGCGGGCGTTCGACACCAATATTATGGGGTATATGTGGATGGCGCAGGCCGCCATTCCGCACCTGCAAAGCGGCGACTGCATCATCAACACGGGCAGCATCGTGGGCATTGTGGGCATTCCGATTCTGGTTGATTATGCCTGCACCAAGGCCGGCATCCACGCCCTCACCAAGTCGCTGGCGCTGTATCTGGGCGAACGCAACATTCGGGTGAACTGCGTGGTGCCAGGGCCGGTCTGGACGCCCAACATCGTAGGCACCATGCCCATGGATGAGATTGAGAAATTCGGACATGAGGTGGCCCTCAAGCGCCCCGGCCAGCCCGAGGAGCTGGCCCCCGCCTACGTGCTGCTGGCCTCGCAAGACGGCTCGTTTATGACCGGCGCCCTCGTGCACGTAACCGGCGGCAAGCTGAGCAGCGACGAATAAGCAAACTTCTGAAAATCTCCAAACTTCTAACTGAATTTACCGTTCAGGTTGAAGCAATTCTGAAGCGCCAGCAGGCCGCAGAATTGCTTCAACCTGATTTTTTTGGTATGACTTCCCAGGAATTGCTCCCTTCGGCGCACGTTTCGGCGGCAACCCGCGCCGCCCTCACGCAGCGCCTGGCCGAAACGGGCGCCGTCTACACGCCCCAGTTTTTAGCCCCCGAAACCTACCGGCTGCTCGAGGCCGTGGCCGCCCGGCTGCTACCGCAGCCCGACCGGGAGGCACCCATTCCGCTAGCCCCGGCCATCGACCAGCGCCTGGCCGAAGGCCGCGCCGATGGCTGGCGCTACGATGCCTTGCCCCCCGACCGCGAGGCCTACCGCCTGGCCCTGGGCGGCGTGCAAGAAATTGCGCAACATCTATTTCAAGCTGACTTCGAGCAGCTTGCCCCTAGCCAGCAGGATGAAGTAATGGCTGCCCTAGCCAGTGGCAACCCACCCGGCAACACCTGGCAAACACTGAACGCCGACCGCTTTTTTGAGGAATTGCTGGCCGAGCTTACCGAAACCTACTACGCCCACCCGTGGGCACAGGATGAAATCGGCTACGTGGGCTACGCCGACCTGCCGGCCTGGACCAAGATTGGGCTCAACGAGAAAGAAGCCCGCGAAGTATAGGGTTAGCCTCAGCCTACCACCTCATCAATCTATCTATCAATATCCTACGCCGACAGCCCGCCCAACATTGGCAAGCTGAAGCTTATCCTACTTACCATCATGCCCGACGAAGAAATCGCCGAGGAAGGCATTATCAGCCCGACCGAGCCTGCCATCCAAGACCCGCTACTACGGGAGCTATTGGCCGAAAATGACACCCTAGCCGCGCCTGCGCCCCAAGAGCAGCCGCAGCCCACGCCCACTTCTACCGAGACGGTCGATTGCATTGTGATTGGGCTAGGCGCGGGCGGCGCACCGCTGCTGGCCCGGCTAGCCCAGGCCGGCCTGAAGGTAGTGGCCCTGGAGGCCGGCCCTTGGCACAACCCTGAAAAGGACTTTGCCACCGACGAAAAGGCACAGGATTTCCTGTTTTGGAACGACGAGCGCCTGGCCGCCGGTGGCGACCCACTGGCGATGGGCAAAAACAATTCGGGCACCGGTGTGGGCGGCTCCACCCTGCACTACACCGCCTACACGCCCCGCCCCCTGCCCGACGACCTGCACGTTAACAAAGACTTTGGCAAAGGTGAAGACTGGCCGCTGACCTACGATGATCTAGCGCCTTATTTTGAGGAAGTTGAGCAGTTTCTGGGCGTGTCGGGGCCTACGCCCTACCCCTGGGGCCCTAGCCGGCCCAAAGGCTACGCGCTAGCCCCGCTGCCGCTCAATAGCGCCGCCCAATTGATGGTACGCGGCGCTGAAAAAATCGGCATCAAGACCGCTCCGGCGGCCAACGCGGCGCTCTCGGCCCGCTACTACCAGGAGGGCCTGGGCTGGCGCGAGGCCTGCACTAACCGCGGCTTCTGCCAGGCAGGCTGCTCCAACGGCGCCAAGTCGAGCATGGACGTCACCTACATTCCGCTGGCCGTGAAGTATGGGGCTACTATTCGACCCAATAGCTTCGTGACGGAGATTGAGCGCGATGCCCGCGGCCATGTGGCGGCGGTGGTGTACACCCAGAACGGCCAGACGCACCGGCTAGCCTGCCAGAACCTGTTTCTCTGCGGCGGCTCGGTGGAGACGCCGCGCCTGCTGCTGCTTAATGAGCTGGCCCTCACCAGCGGCCAGGTGGGTCGCAACCTGATGGCCCACCCCGGCCTGCAGGTGTGGGGCACTTTTGCCGACGAGGTGCGCCCCACCAAGGGTATCCCCGGCGGCCTCATCTCGCAGGATACGCACCGGCCCACCGATGCCGACTTTGCGGGCGGCTACCTGCTGCAAAGCATTGGCGTGATGCCGGTTACCTTCTCGGGCCAGGTGGCTAGGGGGCGCAAAATGTGGGGCCAGCAGCTGCGCGACTACATGCGGCAGTTCAACCACATTGCGGGTATCAACATCCTGGGCGACTGCCTACCCCACGCCGATAACTTCCTGGAGCTGAGCGACGAAAAAGATGCCCGCCAGCTGCCCAAGCCGCGCCTGCACTTCACGGCCCAGGAAAACGAGCACCGCATGAATGCGCATGCCGAAAAGAAGATGCGCGCCATTTGGGAAGCCGCCGGCGCCACCGACATCTGGGCGTTTCAACGCTATGCGCACGTCATCGGCACGGCCCGCATGGGCCTGAGCGGCGACGATGCCGTGGTAGACCGCGACGGCCGGGCCTTCGATGTACCCAACCTCTACATCTGCGACAACTCAGTGTTCCCAAGCGCTTTAAGCGTAAATCCGGCCCTTACTATCATGGCTCTTAGCCTACGCACGGCCGACCGGTTTTTGGAAAAGGAGCGCCGCCGCGATAAATAAAATAGTGGCTAGTGACTAGCGAGCAGTGAACAGAAACGGGGTTCATTGCTCGCCGCTCATTGCTCGCTGCTCACTGTTAACTAATTGTTTATGAAATCTTTTCTCACCGAAATAAAGCATAGTTTCGGTAGCGGTACCTACGAAGGTGATGAATTTGGTGGGGCCCGTGGGCACAACGGCAGCGGCCTGCCCACGGGGCTGCCCAACAATTTCATGTTTGCCACCGGCATCGAGTGCAGCTACCCCACCATCGACCACGGCAAGACCCGCCGTGACCTGCTAGCCGAGTGCGACCACTACAACCGCTACAAAGAAGACCTGTCCCTGGTAAAGGACCTGGGATTGAAGGTGTTGCGCTACGGGCTACCGTACTACAACATTCAGCTCAGTGCCGACAAGTACGATTGGGAATTTTCTGACCTGGCCATGGCCGAGATGCAGCGGCTCGGCATCACGCCCATCCTGGACCTCATGCACTTTGGGGTGCCCGACTGGCTAGGCAATTTCCAGAACCCCGAACTGCCGGTGCATTTTGCTGCCTACTGCGAAGAAGTGGCTAAGCGCTACCCGTGGGTGCGCTACTACACGCCCGTCAATGAAATTTATGTCACAGCTAAGTCAAGCGCTAAAGACGGCCTCTGGAACGAGCAGCTGAAGACAGACCACGGCTTTGTGACGGCCCTCAAGCACACGGTGGCGGCTAGCATCATGGGCACGCAAAAGATTGCCAAGCACCGCCCCGATTGCGTGATTGTGCAGAGCGAGTCGGCCGAGTTTACCCACGAGATGCGCGCCGAGCGCACGCCAGCCGTGCAGCTGGAAAACAAGCTGCGCTTTGCCTCCCTTGATTTGCTCTACGCCCACCAGCCCGATGGCGAGGTAGTCAACTATCTCTACGATAATGGTATGACGCGCAAGGAGTACGACTGGTTTATGGCTGGCGAACCTCCCGGGTACCAGATAATGGGCAACGACTACTACGGCCGCAACGAGAAAATGCTGCTGCCCAACGGGGAAGTGTGCACCAGCATGGACGTGCTGGGCTGGGCCTCCATTACCCACGATTATTACCAGCGCTACAAAAAGCCGGTAATGCACACCGAAACCAACGTTTTCGATGCCGACCAAGCGCCTACTTGGCTCTGGAAGCAGTGGGCCAATATCCTGCGCATTCGTAAGGAAGGCGTGCCGGTGCTGGGTTTCACGTGGTATTCGCTTATCGACCAGATAGACTGGGAGACCGGGCTAGCCGAGAAAAAAGGCACCGTGAATGCCTGCGGCCTCTTCGACCTCGACCGCAAGCCCCGTAAGGTGGCCGAAGCTTACAAAATGCTGTTGCAGGAGTACGGGCAAATAACTATTGTGCCCCACGGCGAGCTATTTGAGGTGACCGAGAAGCCCGCTACGCTAAAAGTCGAAGTGTAAATACGGCTGTTGACAAAGAAAAGAATGCCCTTCAGTAAGTGGCCCGGAAGCAATTCCGGGCCATTTATTTGCAGTAAAATACTGCTAATCAGCTTACTTTTTCTTGTTAATTTGCTATTCCCAAGTCACCCGCTTAGTCGGTTGGAACTAGTTGCTACCTGCCACACCTTGCGTAACTTGCGAGCGTGTCCCTCTTACCCAAGGCCCTGCGTATCGCTCTAATTCTATGAAATTTACCGTTTCGCTACTGCTGCTAGGCCTGCTGCTGACCGGCCGGCTCGCCGTGGCCCAACGCATCACTATTAGTGGGCAAGTGGTGGAGGCTGCTACGGGCGAGCCGGTGCCGTTTGCGTCCATCTTCGTGCCCCGCACCAACATCGGCGTCACCGCCGACTTGGATGGCAAGTTTAAGCTGGCTGTCGACGGCGCCGATTCGCTGGCCGCCTCGTCGCTAGGCTTCCTCACGCTGCGCAAGAAGCTGACCGATGCCTCGCCCCAAACCGTACTCTTTCGCCTCAAGAAAGGTGGTGGGGTGGCCCTGGGCGAAGTATTCGTATCGTCGCGCCAACCCGAAAATCCGGCCTTTCGCATTCTGCGCGAGGTGCAGCGCCACAAGCCCGAAAACGAGCGCACGGCCCTCACCTCAGCTGAGTTCGACTCGTACAACCGCATCGAGGTCAGCCTGTCTGATATTCCGAAGGCCCTAGCCAACCGCAAGGTGGTGAGAGACATGCGCGCGCTGGCCGCCCGCCACGGCTCGACTGCCGCCGCCGATGCCGATGCCCCGCTGCCGCTGTTTGCTTCCGAAGTGGGCTCGAAGGTGTACGTGAAATACGGCCCGCCCATGCACCGGCGCGAGGACATTCTGCACAAGCAGATGCGCGGCGCTGGCCCCCGCGAAGGCTCGGTATTGAGTCAGATGCTGGGGTCGAACTTTCAGAATTTTGACTTTTACCCCAATTGGCAAAACATTCTGGGTAAGGACTTTATCTCGCCCATTTCGGCCGGCGGGCGCCTTACTTACGACTACACCCTGCAAGACTCGCTGCTGGTGGGCCAGGATGTGTGCTACAAAATTGCGGTGGCGCCCAAGCGCGACCACGACTTGGCCTTTGCCGGCACCATCTGGATTACGAAGGATAAGTACGCCCTGCGTCGCATCGACGTGGTGGCCAGCGAGCACGCCAACCTCAACTTTGTCAGCGACTTGCGCATTCAGCAGGAGCTGACGCCCCCTGGGCAGGGGCCGGGCCTAGCGGTGCGCACCCGCCTGGTGGTGGCCGTGCAGCCCGGCGACAAGCAGGCCGCCATGCGCGTGCGCTTCACCACCGTAAACTCGGGCTTCCAGCGCAACACGCAGCACCCGGGCAGCTTCTACGACCAGCCCATTGTGTCGACGGTGATGGAGCCGGGCACCGACAATGCCACCAGCGGCCTTATAAGCGGCCTGCTGCCTAGCGGCGCTACCGAAGGCTACTTCGATAAAAACCGCCCCGATACGCTGAGCCTGAGCGAACGCCAGACCTTTGCCGTGCTCGACTCGGCCCGCGAGCTGCCGGCCGTGCGCAGCACCCTCGACTGGATTGACTTGTTTATCAACGGCTACCGGCGGGTGGGCAACCGGGGCCTCATCGAGGTAGGGCCGATTATTAACACCTTTGCCTACAACAACTTCGAAGGAGCGCGCTTTCGGGTTGGCTTCCGCACCACGCCGGCCTTCAGCCGCAACTGGGTGTATCAGCCCTACCTGGCCTACGGCACCATGGATGGCCGCTTCAAGTACGGTCTGCGGGCCAACTACATTGCCGAGCGGCGACACTGGACGGTATTCACCGGTGAATACCGGCACGATGTGGAGCAATATGCGCTGCTCGACAACGATTTTTTGCCCGACAATAATCTCTTCACTGCGGCTTCGCGCTGGGGCCGCTTCCGCGAAGGGCTGCCCATCATGCGCGATTTGTCGCTGCTGAGCGTGCAACGGGACCTGTTTCACGGCTTCACGCAGACCGTGACCTTGCGCTACCAGAACAGCGTGCCCCAGTTTCAGGTACGTACCCAGCCGCGGCCGGGCGGCGACCCCAAAGACCTGACGCCCGACAAGCTGCACCAAACCGAGGTGGTGCTGGAATCGCGCTACGCACCCGACGAGAACCTGGTGCAGGCCGAGAATCGCCGCCGGGCCATCGGCCTCAAGCGCTGGCCCGTGTTCACGTTCCGCTACACCTTCGGCACCATCGATTGGTTTCGGGGCAACAATACGTACAGCAAGTACAACCTGCTCGTGACCCACAGCTTGTCGGCCGGGCACTTTGGGCGGCTCAATTACCGCGTAGAAGGCAGCTACATCCCGTCGGAAGTGTCGTACCTGCTGCTGAAGGCGCCACTCGGCAACCAGACGCCGTTCTACAACATCAACTCGTTTAACCTGCTCAACTACTTTGAGTTCGTGACCGACCGCTCGGTGTCGCTGCGCCTCGACCACCACTTCGAGGGCATTATCCTGAACGCCATTCCGGGCATCCGGCGCTTCAACTGGCGCCTGGTGGCCACTGCCAACTTCCTCTACGGCGGCCTTACCGATGCCAACAAACTCTCGCCGGTCGATGGGCGCGGCAACCAGTTTTTGCTGCCTTCGCTCGGCAAGGCGCCGTACATCGAGGCCGGCTACGGCGTCGAGAATATCTTCAAGTTTCTGCGGGTCGATTTCATCCACCGCGTCACGTACCGCAACGAGCAGCCCACCACGCGCGGCGGCAATGCCCCGCCCAACTTTGGGGTGAAGGTGGGCGCACAGTTCCGGTTGTAATACCTCAGCTGGCTAGCAGCAAAAAGGCCCCTGGCAGTTGCCAGGGGCCTTTTTGATTACGGTACTAACTACCCCGCTTTACTGCTGCTTGGCTAGCCAGAGCGAGGCGTTGAGGTGCAGCGGGGCGTGGCTGCCAATCTCCGTCCAGCCGGGGTATACCGTGTTGCCGGGGCTGCCAGTGCCATCGTCGGCCGGCGACGAGTCGGTGATGACGAAAACGCGGCCCGTACCAAACGTGCTGGTGGCGCACATAATATTGCTGAGGCCCTGCGCCGAGCTACCCTGCCAAATGAGCGGCTGCGCCTGCGAACCACTGGTTTTGGTGATGGTGGCGCCGTTCGAAAACTTGAGCTGCGACACGTTGCCCTGCGAGCCGTGCAGAATGACGTTGGTCGAGCTAGCCAGCACGTTGGAGCTGGTTTCGGAAATATTGGTGAGCGCGATGCTGTACCCAAACGGATTGGCCTGCACCGAGTTGTTGGTCATCAAGTCGTTCCAGATGGCCGGCGAGTCGTAGCCGTCGCTGTTGCGGTCCGACACGTCGTGGTCGGAAATCATGAAAAAGCCGCCGCCGTTTTTCACAAAAGTGAGAATGGCCGTTTTCTCGCTGGCCGTGAATAACGTATTCGGCTCATCAATGACGAACACGTTGTAGTTGGCCAAATCTTGCGGGTTCGAGGTGTTGCCGTAGGTAATGGCCGTGCCGCTGGGCAGGTTCTCGACCGAGTTGCCGAGCTTCACCAGCGCCACGCCCCACGAGGAGAGGGCGGCCGTCCAGTACGTTTCGGAGGTGCTGGCCGTGATGCCCGAGGCGGCCGGCGTGGGGTAGCGCGGCACGGCACCGCCATCCACATCGAGCACCCAGTCGGCATTGCCGGCCGTTTCGGCGTGGCTAGCATCGAAGAGAAATTTCTTGCCGCCGGTGGTAGTGCCACCCCCGCCGCCCGTGCTGGTGCCGTAGCTCTCTACCGTGATGTTGTCGAAGTTGAGGCGGTTGGTGCTGCCGTCGGTTTTGCGCACTTGCAAGCGCACCGCGCCGGCAATATTCACCGTGAAGCTCGCCGTGCTCAGGGCCGCGCTGCTAGTGGTGATGGTGCTGCCCACTTTGGCGTAGGACGAGCCGCCGTTGGCGCTGGCCCACAGCTCCCAGGTGCCGCTAGCGTCGGTGCCGTAGAGGGCGTGGCCCACCGTAACCACGCCCGCGCCACCGCTCAGGTCGAAGTTCATGCTCAGGGTGCCGCTGTTGCGCACGCGGGCCGACTGGCTGCCCGTTTTGGCATCGGCGGTGGTGTTGCCCAGCAGCGCGTCATTCAGCGTCCAGGCGCCCGAGCCGAGCGTGACGCTGCCAGTGGTGTAGGCCGTTTTGGTACCGGTTTCAAACCCTTCGGGAAAGCCCGGGGCCGCGGCATTTTGACTGATGTTAACGGCCGCCGGCAGCACGGGGCTAGCCTCTTGCCGGGCGCAGGACCCTAGCAGCAGAGCGCCCAGCAGCGGCGCGGCCAGGTAATGAAATACATGCTTCATGGTTTGGTTTGTGGTGTGGAAAAGAGTGCGTTAGGTAAGGGCAAAGCTACGCTTTTCTATTATACAACCGCATGAAGAATACGTGAGTAATAATTGGTTAACAACCGCTTGGCTAGCCTGCTAGGGCCGCAAAGCAAAACACCCTTGCTTCAGCCAGAAGCAAGGGTGTTCACTAAAAATATATGTAGCCACGAGCAGATTCGAACTGCTATCAAGCGTTTAGGAAACGCCTATTCTATCCCTTGAACTACGCAGCCAAGCCCCAAAGTTACGCCACCGCCGGGATGCGGCTACATCTTATAAGCGAGGACAATGCCAAACGAGAGCGCCGTGAGAATGAGCCCCACCATAAAAATGGAATAGCTCACGCGCAGCAGCTTGTACTTGCGGTCGAGCACCTCGCCGAGGTAGTACACATCGGTCACCATGTTGTTGTAAAGCGTGTCTTTTTGGCGCATCAACTCGCGCATACCTTCCTGAAAGTGCTGGAGGCTGAGCTTGGTGAACTGCCCGAAAAACAACAGGTTAACCCGGCGATTGGTGGCGATTTCGGGATTTTTCTTCAGCCACTTAAAGCTGGTGACATCGGGCTGGGCCGAGAGAATAGCCGTAGTAACCGACCCGAGCGCCGTGATGAGCAACACGCCCATCGGCACCGCCAAAATGGGGTTGCGGGTGAAGCTGGCACTGCCCGTAGAGGCCAGCGCCGACGACTTAGCCCCGAGATAAGTAATTATAATAGAGAGAATTACCGCATTGAGCTGAATCATCATGCCCGCCTTTTTGTCGGCCATATCCGAGAGCTTCATGTGGTTGGAATACATGGTGCGGAACATCGTTTCGATGCCCCGCTTGGGCTCGGCTAGGGTACCGGTGGCCTTTTCCTCCTTCTTCTTAGCCTTTTTCGCGGCCTTCTTGAGATGGTCGCGCTGGTCCTCAATGTTAGCCTTGAGGCACTTTTTGTAGCGCGCCTTGCCGGCTTCCGACTGGTACTTGTGGGCTAGCATGAAGTTGAGCTGCAGCTCAGCCCAGTCGGGAGTCGTGTATGACTTGTCGAGGGCGAGCTCCCACTCGTTGCGAATGAGCTCGGCGCGGGCCTGAAAATCGTCGGCCGCCAGGTTGCTCATGTCAGCATCGACCAGCGTTTTCTCCAGCTCGGTGTTCGCTTTTTCGTCGCGGTGCGTGGCCCGAATGAGGTTCTTAATGACCTCGATGCGGGTTGGGTCGTAGCCTTTTTCCTGCAGCCAGGCCTCGGCGCGGGCCATGCTTTTGTATTCGTGGCCATCGTAGGTGTCGAGGTAGCCGGTATCGTGAAACCAGGCGGCTAGCAGCAGCTCTTCAGTTTGCTCGGGGCTGAGCTTGGCATCGTCGGCCAGGTTGCGCGCCTGTTTCACCACGTAGGCCGTGTGGGCCAGCGTGTGGTAGGTGAGGCGCGGGTCGAGCTCGGTGGTAAGCTTGGGCTCGAGGTAGGCTTGGGCTGCCTGCACCAGGGCCGACGGCTCGGGCTTGGGGGCCTTGGCGGGCTTTTCAGCCTTGTCGGCCTTATCCGCTTTGTCGGGCGCGGGGGTATCGGCAGCGGGGGCAGCCGGCAGGTCGGCTTCGGCGGGGAGAGTAGTAGTAGCCATAATTCAACGCAAGAAACAACCGCCGGCTGGCGTTGGGTTCGGCCCGGGGGCGGGCTTTCAACGGGCACGCCGCGTTGCGGGTTAGCGGGCAAGCTCAACCGTAGCCGCTGGCTTTGCGTAGCTGCGGCTGACCACGCCACCAAACCGGGTTCATTTTTGCTTCATCGGCGGACACCCCGCAGGGTGCACGGGCTGGCTAGCCCCGCCGCGCAGCTTAGCAGCCCCGGTTTCGCATTGATTTTTTGTACTTTACTTATGACATCGGCCCCAGGCCGTAATTTTGTCTTTATGACGCTGTTTTTCCGCCTTTTATTCTGCTTAAGCTTACTCGCCACCTTGCCGCTCACTGCCGCCGCGCAGCTTGAAGAGCTGGGCGAGGCTGGTGAATCCGATTTCAACCCGCCGCCCGGCTACAAGCCCAACTACCGGGGCAAGGCTCTGGGCTGGGAAAAGCAATTGCCGCCCGATTCGAGCCGCCTGCGCTACTCGGTTTTCCTGATTGGCGACGTGGGCAGCCCTATCCCGATTGAGAAGGGCGGCGAGCCCTCGCTCAACTTCATGCGCCGCCAAATGCTGCAGGCCGGCAGCAAGAGTGCGGTGGTGTTTTTGGGCGACAACATTTACAACCAGGGCATGCCGCCCGAGGGCGCCTACGACCGCAAGATTGCCGAAGGCCGCCTGAACACGCAGCTCAACATCTTGCGCGGCTACCAGGGCGAGAAGTACATGACGCCCGGCAACCACGACTGGATTCAGGGCTACAAGGGCGGGCTAGCCCAGGTCAACCGCGAGCAGGCCTACGCCGAGCACTACCTGGCCCAGGATTCGACCGAGTTTTCGTACACCGGCGACTTCTTGGTGCCGCGCGACGGCTGCCCGGGCCCTTACGAAATCCGGCTGCGCGACGACCTGGTGATGATTGCGCTGAACTCGCAGTGGTTTATCACCGACCAGGCCAACCGGCCGTTTGGCGATGCCTGCGGGGCCGATACCGAGGAGGAAGTATATGCCCAGCTGGAGGAGGTCATCAAGCGCAACCAGGACAAGCACATTCTGATTGTGACGCACCACCCGCTGTTTTCGGACGGCATTCACGGCGGCTACTTCACGTTTGCCGACCACGTGTTTCCGCTCAGCATTGTGCAGAAGTACGCTTTTCTGCCGCTGCCCGTCATCGGCTCCATCTACCCCCT
>JBPBQJ010000021.1:0-40038 GCA_050954765.1 Janthinobacterium lividum
GCCGCTCGTGGTAGAGCGGCCGGCCTTTTTAGTAGAATCAGGCATACAACACGGTCGTCATGCTGAGCTTGCCGAAGCATGACGACCGTGCTTGGTAGGCAACTAGCCCAACTGCAAGCCCGCCAGCTGCTTATTAATAAAATCAACCTCCTCGAAGCTCAGCTGCACGTCCATTGCCTTGGCGTTTTGCACGGCCTGCTCGGGGTTGCGGGCGCCCACCAGCGCCACCGTGATGCCGGGCTGCGCCAGTGTCCAACGCAGCACGAGCTGGCCGAGGGTGGCGTTTTTGGTTTCGGCTAGGGGCCGGATTTTATTGAGAAACTCGTTGACTTTCGTCACCGCTTCGGGCTTGAACAAGCGGTTGGTGCTGCGCAGGTCGCTGGCGTCGAAGTGCTGGCCGGGCTTCATTTTGCCCGTCAGCAGGCCTAGCTGCAAGGGGCTGTACACCAGGATGGCCTGGTCGTGCTGCTGGGCATATGGCACCACGTCCTTCTCAATGTCGCGGCGCAACATGCTGTAGGGCACCTGGTTGCTGGCCAGGCTCAGCGTTTTCTCGGCTTCTTCCAGCTGGGCCACCGAGTAGTTGCTGACGCCCGCGGCGCGCACCTTGCCCTGCTCGATGAGGCGCTGCACGGCCTCCATCGTTTCGGCGATGGGCGTCGTCACGTCGGGCCAATGCTGCTGGTAGAGGTCGATATAGTCGGTGCCCAGGCGCTGGAGGCTGTCCTCGCACTCCCTGATAATGCTGTCGCGGCTGGCGTACTTGTACACGTCCACGTCGTGGCCATCGTTGTTTTTGGTCTTCATGGCGAAGTCGCCCTTGGCCTCATCCCAGCGCATGCCGAACTTGGTCAAAATCTGCACCTTGTCGCGCGGCAGGCTCTTAATAGCCTCGCCCACAATCTGTTCGCTCAGGCCCATGCCGTAGATGGGCGCCGTGTCGATGCTGGTCACGCCCAGGTCGTAGGCCGCGTGAATGGCGCCCACGGCGTCGTTTTGCTCGGTGCCGCCCCACATCCAGCCGCCCGCCGCCCAGCTGCCAAAGGTGATGCGCGAAACGCTGACGTCGGACGAGCCTAATTTCTGATATTCCATGAGTTAAGAAGGACGAATGCAAGAAAATACGTCTTCCTTAACCCCGGCTGCCAGCCGAAGGTTACGGCCCAGCTAGGCTTGGCGGGCCGAACGCGGGCGGCCGGGCTAGTGTTAAGGGGGCAGGAAAACAAACAATTCGCCGCCCGGGCGGCTTCGTGCCTTTCCAGTTATTATCTAGCCTTGTAGTCCTATGAAAGTTGAAATCTGGTCCGATGTGGTGTGCCCGTTTTGCTACATCGGCAAGCGCAAGTTTGAGTTGGCCCTGGGTGAGTTTGCCCAACGCGACGACGTGCAAATCGAGTGGAAGAGCTTCCAGCTCACGCCCGATTTTGTGCCCGTGCCCGGCGAGAGTATCCACGTCTCGCTAGCCAAGAAAAAAGGCGTATCGGAAGCCGAAGGCCGCCGCATGAATGACCACATGACGCTCATTGCCAAAGAAGTAGGCCTAAACTACAACTTCGACAATACTATTCCGGCTAATACCTTCCTGGCGCATCAGCTCATCCACTTCGCCGCCCATCAGGGCCAGCAGGGCGAGATGAAGGAGCGTCTGTTTGCCGCCTATTACCTCGAAGGCCAGGACCTGAACGCGCTCGACACCCTGGCTAGCCTAGCCGCCGAAATCGGCCTCGATGCCGACGCAGCCCGCCAGGCCCTGGAGGCTGGCACCTACGCCAACGAGGTGCGCCGTGACGAGTACGAGGCCCAGCAAATCCAGGTGCGGGGCGTGCCGTTCTTCGTCTTTGCCGACAAATACGCCGTGTCGGGCGCCCAGCCCAGCGAGGTATTTGCCGAAGTGCTGGGCACCGTGTGGGCCGAGGCGCACCCCAAAACCCAGCCCATTATGCTAGCCGACGGCCCCGCCTGCGGCCCCGAAGGCTGCGACTAACTAGCCGATTTTCAGGCAGCTTATAAAAAGCCCCGGTGCCTACGTGCCGGGGCTTTTTGGGCCGCAAGAGGCTAGCTGGGCCATTGCTTCATACTTTCGCCACCCGGCCCGGCGTAGGCTTGTGGGTGCGCGGGGCTAGCGCTGCTTTTGCTGTTTACTATGAAAGACAAAATTTCAACCAACCTGCACACGGCTAAGCGATTGGGGGCGTGGCTGGTGCCACTGGCGGCGGGTGCGTCGGCCCTGATGGCCTTTCGCCTGCCGGCCGAGGATAACCCCATCCGCGTGATTGCCGAGAAGCTGAGCGCCTACTACGCCGCCACGCTGCCCGAAAAAGCCTACCTGCACCTCGACCGCCCCGCCTACGGCACCGGCGAAACCATCTGGCTGAGCGCCTACGTGGTCGATGCCCTGCGCCACCGGCCCGATACGCTGAGCAAAGTGCTGCATGTAGACCTGCTGTCGCCCCAGCGCCGGGTGGTGGCGCGCCGCACGCTGCGCCTGGTGGGCGGCCGTGCCGCCGGCGATATCGAGCTGAGCGACAGCCTAGTGGCCGGCACCTACCTGCTGCGCGCCTACACCAGTTGGATGCTCAACGCCGGCCCCAACTACGTGTTCGAGCGGCGCCTGCAAGTGTGGCCCGCCTCGCCCGACCAGTCGGCGTCCGAGCCGCTAGCCCCTATCAGTACCAAAACGGCCGCTAAGCCAAGTAGCCCGCCCGCCGGCAAAATCGATGTGCAGTTCTTCCCCGAAGGCGGTACGCTGGTAGCGGGCCTGCCCGCCACGGTGGGTATCAAGGCGCAGGCGGCTACCGGGCGCGGGGCCGCCGTGAGCGGGCAGGTGCTCGATGAGCAAGGCAAGCCCGTGGGCCCGGCCTTCACGGCGCCGCACGCGGGCATGGGCCGGGTCAGCTTCGTGCCCGCCGCCGGCCAGCGCTACCACGCCCGCGTGAAGCTGCCCGATGGTACCAGCGCCGACTACCCGCTGCCCGCCGTGCAGCCCACCGGCTACAGCCTGCACGTGGCCGATGCCGGCGACAGCTACACCGTGGAGGCGCGCTACAAAGGTGCCGCCGGCGCGCCGGTGCCCGGCCCCGTGATGCTGCTCACCGAAGTGCGCGGCTTTTTGATAGGTCTCATTCCGCGGCCCATTACCGACGACGGCGCGCCCGTGACCTGGAAGGTAACGAAAAGCCGCTATCCGAGCGGCATTCTGCATCTTACGCTATTTGATGCCCAAAGCAACGTGCAGGCCGAGCGGCTAGCCTTCGTGCTGAATGGGCCGCCCGCCCTGCGCGTGGTGCTCACGCCCGACCGCGCTGCCTACGCCCCCCACGACCCCGTGCACGTGAAAGTGCAGGTGCAGGACGCCGCCGGCCTGCCCGTGGCCACGCACCTTTCGGTAACCGTGGCCGAAGCCGGCGCCGCTAGCCTCGACCCCGAGGCCGGCACCGTGACTACTAACCTGCTGCTGACCTCCGACCTGGCCGGCTACGTCGAGAACCCCGGTTATTACTTTCAGAGCACTACCCCCGAAACCACCCAGGCGCTGGATAACCTGCTGCTCACCCAGGGCTGGCGCCGCTACGTGTGGAAGCAGGTGCTGGGCCCCGGCCGGCCGCCGCTGCCCTACGGCGCCGAGCAGGGCATCACGCTGTCGGGCCAGGTCACGGGTATGGGCCAGAACGGTATTGCGAACAGTCAGCTCACCTTCATCCAGAGCAAGCCCCAGCGTAGCGTGCTCACGGCGGCCACCGATGCCGAGGGGCGCTTCCGCTTCACTGGCTTTCCGGGGCGCGATACCTCCGTGATAACCCTGCAGGCCCGCCGCCAGACCGGGGGCAGCAACGTTATAATTCGGCCCGACCTGGGGCCACCCACCTTCGGGGCGCCCTTGCCGCCGCTGCCGCCCCTAGCCGCCGCCCCGCCCGCCGTGGCCGACTACCTGCGCCGCAGCCGCCAGCAGCAGGTGCAGGAGCGCCAAAACCGCCCCGAGGGTGATATCCGCAACGTGCAGCTCGCCAACGTGGCCGTGACAGGCAAGAAGGAACTAGTGCCCCGCGACGACTCGCGCCGCCTCTACGGCGCGGTGGCCAATACGGTGGTCGATTTTGCTAATAACCTTTCGGCGCAGTCGGGCCTCAGCATCTTTCAGGTGTTGCAGGGCCGCGTGGCCGGCCTCAGCATCACGGGCAGCCCGCCCGATATGAGCGTGCAGATTCGGGGCGCGGGCACGCCACTCTTTATTCTGGACGGGATGCGGGTCGATGCGGATGCTATCAGCAGCATTCCCGCCAACCAGGTAGAAAGCGTGGAAGTCTTCAAAGGTCCCGAAGCGGCCATTTTCGGCAATGGGGCCAATGGCGGCGTTATCGCCATCTATACCAAGCGCGGCGATAAAAACTACCGGGGCACCGATGTGGCCCCTAGCCCCGGCTTGCTGGTAGTGAAGCTGCCCGGCTTTTACCAAGCCAAAGAGTTTTACCAGCCGCGCTACGGGGCGCCCGTGCTCAACGCTCCGGCCTCCGACGCCCGGCGCCTCACGCTGTACTGGGACCCCGAGTTCAGTACCGACATCAAGGGCCAGGGCGAGTTCCTGTTTTACACGGCCGATGGCAGAGGCAATTTCCAAATCTCTACCGAAGGCGTGAGCCTCGCCGGCGACCCTAGCCAGGGCAAAACCACCATTTACGTGGCGCCCAAGTCGAGGTAGCACCTACTCCCAAAAAACGGCTAGCCCCGGCAGTACAGTTACTGCCGGGGCTAGCCGTTTTTTGGTTTTCTGGGAAGGGCTAACGTGCTGTTATCACGCCAATACCATCTCCTCAGCGCCTAGCTGCACGAGCAGGTGCTGGGCTTTGCCCACGCTCCCAATGCCATCAATGGTAATCTGCAGCTTGTCCTTCTGGTCCTTCATGCGGGCCGTGCGCGGGTGCGTCTGAATGAAATTCAGAATGACGCCAAACTGCTCGCCCTGGAAATACGCCTCGTGCCCGGTGCCGGCGGGCAGGTAGGCCCGCAGCGTGTCGCGCTTCAGCGTCAGCTTTTCGAAGCCCAGCCGGCTAGCCTGCCAGCGCAGTTTCACGATGTCGACGAGCTGCTGCACCTGCTCGGGCAGCGGGCCAAAGCGGTCGGTCATGCTGGCCACCAGCTTGGCTAGCTCCTCGGGCTTCTGGGCGCGGTCGAGCTTGGCGTAGAGCTGCAGGCGCTCCGACACGTTGTTGACGTAGGTGTCCGGAATGAGCACTGGCAGGTCGGTTTCAATCTGCGTTTCCTTGGGGCCCTGGCTAAGCGCGCCGGCCGCCATTTGCAGGCGCTGCTGGCTGGTGCCGGCCGTGCCCTCGCCCAGGAACAGGTCGCGAAACTCGGTTTCTTTCAGCTCCTGTACGGCCTCGTCCAGCACCTGGTGGTAGGCCTCGTAGCCCAGGTCGTTGATGAAGCCCGACTGCTCGCCCCCTAGCAAGTTGCCCGCGCCCCGAATGTCGAGGTCGCGCATGGCCACGTTGAAGCCCGCCCCCAGGTCCGAAAACTCCTCCAGCGTGTGCAGGCGCTTGCGGGCGTCGGAGGGCAGGTTGGCCACCGGCGGCGTCAGCAGGTAGCAATACGCCTTGCGGTTCGAGCGGCCCACGCGGCCCCGCATCTGGTGCAGGTCGCTGAGGCCGGTGAGGTGCGCCCGGTTGATAATGATGGTGTTCGCATTCGGAATATCGAGCCCGCTCTCAATGATGTTGGTCGAAACCAGCACGTCGAACTCGCCCTCCACAAACTTCATCATGCGCTTTTCCAGCTCCTCGCCCTCCATCTGGCCGTGGGCGAAGGTGACCTTGGCATTGGGCACCAGCCGCACTATCATGGCGGCTATTTCGATGATGTCGCTCACCCGGTTATGCACAAAAAATACCTGCCCGCCGCGCTTCAGCTCGCGCGCCACGGCATCGCGAATCAGCGTTTCCTCAAACACGTGCAGCTCTGTGGTCACCGGCTGGCGGTTGGGCGGCGGCGTGGCAATCACGCTCAGGTCGCGGGCGCCCATCAACGAAAAGTGCAGCGTGCGCGGTATCGGCGTGGCCGAGAGCGTGAGCGTGTCCACGTTCACCTTGATTTCCTTGAGCTTGTCCTTCGTCTTAACGCCGAATTTCTGCTCTTCGTCAATGATGAGCAAACCCAGGTCTTTAAACTGCAACTTCTTGTTAGTCAGCGCGTGCGTGCCGATGAGGATGTCGGTGCGGCCCGCCGCCACGCGCTCCATCGTCTCCTTCACCTGCTTCGGCGACTTAAACCGGTTGATGTACTCCACCGTCACCGGCAGGTTGGCGAGCCGGTCGCGGAAGGTCTTGTAGTGCTGCATCGCCAGGATGGTCGTGGGCACCAGCACCGCCACCTGCTTGCCATCGGCCGCCGCCTTAAAGGCCGCCCGAATGGCAATTTCCGTCTTGCCAAAGCCCACGTCGCCGCACACCAGCCGGTCCATCGGGTGGGGCTGCTGCATGTCGTTCTTCACGTCCTCGGTGGCCTTGGCCTGGTCGGGCGTGTCCTCGTAAATAAAGCTCGATTCGAGTTCGGCCTGCATAAAGCCGTCCTTCGAAAAGGCGAAGCCCGGCGCCGTTTTCCGCTTGGCATACAGCCGGATAAGGTCAGCCGCAATGTCCTTGACCTTCTTCTTGACCGACTTCTTCTTATTCTCCCACTCCGGCGAGCCCAGCTTGCTCATGGTGGGCGGCGAGCCCTCGGCGCCGCTGTACTTGGCAATCTTGTGCAGCGCGTGAATGCTCACCGTCAGCACGTCGTCATCGCGGTACACCAGGCGAATAGCTTCCTGCACATGGCCATTCATTTCCACCTGCGTGAGACCCGCGAAGCGCGCAATGCCATAGTCCTGGTGTGTCACGTAGTCGCCGGGCTGCAGGGTCTTCAGCTCGCGCAGTGTCAGCGCCTTTTTCTTCGAGAATTTCTTGGTTTCCTGGGCCCGGTAGTAACGCTCAAACAATTGGTGGTCAGTATACACGGCTAGCCCTAGCTGCTCATCCACGTAGCCCTCACGCAGGGCGATGAGCAGGTGCTGAAACTGCACATTCGGGTCCAGCTCGTCGAAAATCGTGCGCAATCGGTCGGCCTGCCGCACCGAGTCGGCCACGATAATGGTAGTGTAGTCGCGCACCTTATTCTCCCGGATGTTCTTCATCAGCCGGTCAAAATCCTTGTTGAAGCTCGGCTGCGGCTTGGCCGTAAACTTGAATTCCTGCGCGTTTTTGAAGTGAAAGCGCTTGCCAAATTCCACGATGGCAAACTCGTCAAAGCACTTTTTCAGGCTCTTGCCATTCTCGAACAGGTCGCCGGGCTTCGACACAATCTGCATGCCGCTAGCCTCTTCCAGCAGCCGCTTGAAGTTGCTCTCGGCCTTGTCAAACAGCTCGGTCACCACGTCCAGCGTCTGGCGCATATCCTTCACCCACAGGCAGCTGGTGCGCGGCAAAAACTCCAGAAAGGACTCGCGCCGCTCCTGCAATAGCTTGGTTTGCACGTTCGGAATGATACTCACCGAGGTGCGCGGCTCCACCGAAAGCTGGGTTTCGGGGTTGAACGTGCGGATGCTCTCAATCTCATCGCCAAACAATTCGAGCCGGTACGGCAGCTCGTTGGCGTAGCTGAACACGTCCACAATGCCGCCGCGCACCGCGTATTGACCCGCCTCGTACACAAAATCCGACTTCTCGAAGTCGTACTGCCCTAGCAGCTCGCCCAGGAAATTCACGTCCAGCTTGTCGCCCACCTTGGCCGAAAACGTGTTCTGTACCAGGCTCTGGCGGTTGATAACCTTCTCGCTCAGCGCCTCCGGGTAGGTCACGATGAGCGGCGCTTTCTCCAGCGCCGCCACGCTAGCCTGCCGGCTGGCGTTGAGCTGGTTAAGTACCTCGGCGCGCATCAGCACGTTGGCATTCTCCGTCTCGTCAAACTCGTAGGGCCGCTTGTAGGAGCTCGGGAACAGCAGCGCTTCGGGCCCCTCGGGCAGCAGGTGCCGCAGGTCGGCCATGAAGAGCGCCGCCTCGTCTTTGTCGTGCAGCACAAACACGTTGGGATGCGCAAAGTGCGCGCTGGCCGCCGTCACCACGGCATCCTGCGAGCCCACCAGGCCGCGCAGGTGCACACGCAGCTCGCCGCCGCGGGCCGCGTCGTCGGCCGGGCGGCCGGCCTCGGCGGGCTGGTAAGCGGCTAGCAGGCGCGCGCTCAGGGTTTGCAGCTCGGCATCGAGGCGATAAAGACGAAGAAAATCAGCTACTTGCACAGAATATTGCTAACGAACAACTAAAAAACGGCCAGCCCGGCCAGAGATAATTCCGGTCGGGCCAAGCGCTTGGGTAATACCCTTGCTAAGCTCCGAAAGTTTCCGCCGTAACTTGGCCCAAGATTTTTAGTAAGTTATTTTATGAATCCGCGTGACCTGCCCGAAGTAGTGGCCGAGTTAATTATCGAGATGCACGAGGTGCGCTCAGAGTTGAGTGCGCTCAACGGCCGAGTAGACCGGCTAGAGCAAACAGTGGCAGAAGGCTTTAAGTCTTTGCGCGAAGAAATCCGCGAAAGCAGCCGCACGACGGTAGACGGTATCACGCGCGGCTTCGAGCCTTTTCTCAACCGCCTGTTGGAGCACGACGACCAAGTGCGTCAGCAAGAAGGCCGTTTGAAAAGCTTAGAGAATTCTTAAGAATAAGTAGTTGCGCGGTTCTGCTCACCTGGCCATTGGCCTCATTACGGGCCTAGCCGTGGCTAGCCTCGTGCCCCAAATTCCGTTTTCGGTAGCCGGCATTGCGCTGGCGGGCTTCTCTTCCCTCGCCCCCGACCTCGACCACCCCGACAGCAAGCTCAGCCACCGGCTAGGGTTCGTGCACGGCTACGTGCGCTGGGCCTTTGGGGCGGCGGCGCTGGGGCTGGGCGCCTACGGCTATTTTCAGCAGGCGCCCGGGCCCGAGCAGCGCCTCACCTACATTGCGGGGCTGGCCTTCGCGCTGGTGGGGGTGGCGTTGCAGGGCGGCTCGGCCCGCAAGCTGGCGCTGCTCTTCACGGGGCTAGCCACGGTGCTGGCAGGCCTCTACGCGCAGTTTGTGTGGCTGAGCTTGCTCGGGGCGTTTATCAGCCTGGCACCCTTCACCGGGCACCGTACTTGGACGCATACCATTTGGGCCACCCTGCTCTGGACCTATATCGGCTACCTGGCCAACCGTAGCCTGGGCTGGCGCGGCATCGCGCACTACGCCGGGGCCGGCTACGCCTCGCACCTAGTGGCCGACTCGCTTACCAAGGCTGGCGTGCAGTGGTTACGTCCTATTTCTATCTGCTTTCGCATCCCGCTGCTTAGCACTGGCTCCAAAGCGGGCAATATGATGGAGGCGGCCATCTGCGTGGGCTACGGCCTGCTGGTTCTGGGGCTGGCTATTGGGCGGATTGGGTTTTAAAATGAATAACTTGTGTATGTACTTGTCCTGCCTTAGCTTCGCATCAGAGCGAGTGGTACGGCGGCGTTAAAAGTATCCTAGTGTATAGTGCAACAGTCCGGTCCAGCTAGGTCCGGGTGCCCCGTTACTCGCTTATCCTTACTGTGTTAGTTGCCGGACAATTAGTTCGCCGACTTTATTTCAACTGCTAGCCCATTCTCAAATTTTACCCTTACCAACTTACTGTTTTTTATGAACCAGATGAATAGTCCGCTCATCCGGGTCGGCGTTTTTTACGACGGCAATTATTTTCTTAAAATTAGCGATTATTATTATTTTCAACACGAGCGCAAGGCCCGCATTAGCCTCGAAGGCCTGCACGAATTTATCCGCCACCAGGTAGCCGAAGAAGAAGATGTGGATGTGCGCCTGGCGCAGATTACAACTTCGCACTTTTTCCGGGGCCGCCTTTCGGCCACCGAAGCCCGCGACAAAGACCGTCTGTTTCACGACCGCCTGCTCGACGATATTCTGATGAACCTGGGAGTGTGTACGCACTACATGCCCCTCAAAACGCGCGACGGCCGCCTCCAGGAAAAAGGTATCGACGTGTGGCTCAGCCTTGAAGCTCTCGAAATGGCGCTGCACAAAACCCTCGATGTGGTAGTGCTCATCGCCGGCGACTCCGATTACGTGCCCCTCATCCGCAAGCTCAACACGGTGGGCACCCGCGTGATGCTGCTTAACTGGGATTTTAAATACGAAGACTTTAAGGGCGAAACCCGCGTGACGCGCGCCTCGCAGCACCTGCTCGAGCAGGCAACCTACCCGGTAGCCATGCACGCCGTCATCGACCATGGCCTGCAGGAGCAGGACGAGGTAGTGGAAAACATGTTCGTGACCCAGAGCGAGCCCGCCGCCTTCGCTACCGTGGCTGCCCCCGCCGCCGCCAGCGGCCAGGCCAATGGCCAGAACTACGCCGCGGCCCCCACGGCTGCTAGTGCCGCCGCGGCGGCCGCTAGCCGCGGCGTGCGCCCCACCGGCCCCACGGCCGCCGGCCCGGTAGGCACTATTGGCATGAGCACCATCAAAAACCTGAAAAATGGGTTTGGCTTTGTGGTGATGCCGCCTAACAACTTGTTTTTCAGCTACGCCGACTTGTCGGAGGGTGATTTCAACGACCTGCGCGAAGGCGACTGGGTAGAGTTCACGGTGGGGCGTAACCATCGCGACGAAGATTGCGCCCGCAACGTGCGCAAAGTAGCCGCTCCCGCCATGACCGGCGATGAGGACGGTGACTACGAGCCAACTGCGGCTGCGCAGTCGGTGAGCGCCGTGCTGTAAGAGGCCGCAACAAAGTAAAAAGGGAGGAATTGCTGCCGGTATAACTGGCAGCAATTCCTCCCTTTTTCGCGTAAAATGTTTGCTTATCAGCGGCTTACAGCAAATTGCGCTTGCTAGCCGGGTAGCGGTTGAAGGTGCCCAGGCCCTGGGCTACGGCGGGGTCTTCGCCAGCCTCGGAGGCTAGCCGGTAGATGGTGCCGCTCACAACCATAATCGACTTGCCCGCGTGCTCGACCTGCGCCACGGCCCGCAGCTCGTCGCCGAGGTGCACTGGCCGTAAGTAGTTGATTTTGAACTCAACCGTCGAAACCAGCTCGCCGGCCGTGAAGGCCTGCGTGAGCGCCGCGGCCCCTAGCACGGCATCCAGCAGGCCAGCCAGCACGCCGCCGTGCGCCGTGCCCGGCGACGATAAGTGCGCGTCCTGAATGACCATCCGGTACTCGGCTTGGCCGGGCGCGGGCACGTGCAGGGTCATGCCGTTGGCCTGGCCGTAGCGGTTGATGCGGTTGTAGTGGGCCACCAGGGCGGGCCAGTCGGTGGGCGGGTGGGGAGAAGACATCAGAAACGGCGAACGTTCGTAGAAGCATGAAGGGCTTGGCTGGCGCCAGCGCGCGGCGAAGATGCGAGCCAAACCCATCAAATCATCTTTCCTACCTTTGCCGCCCTGGGCCGGGCGGGCCCGCTAGCCCTGTCTTACCTTCCTTTTTTTACTCCGAGCCTGCATATGCCTTCCTTCGATATTGTCAGCAAAGTGGACCCGCAAACGCTGGAAAACGCCATTAATACCGCCAAAAAAGAGCTAGCCACGCGCTACGACCTGCGCGATACCAAGGGCGGCATCGAGTTGAATAAAAAAGACAATACGGTGCAGCTCAGCTCCGAAAACTCGATGCGCATCCAGGCGCTCGAGGATATTTTGCTCACGCGCATCGTGAAGCAGGGCATCGACGGCACGGCCCTGGACTTCACGGCCGAAGAGCAGGCTAGCGGCACGCTGGTGAAGAAAACGGTGAAAGTGCGCGCCGGCGTGGATAAGGACGCGGGCCGCAAAATCATCAAAGCCATCAAGGACAGCAAAATCAAGGTAGAAGCCCAGATGCAGGACGACCAGATTCGGGTAACGGCCAAAAAAATTGATGATTTACAGGCAGTTATCTCCCTGTTGCGGCGCACCGACAATGGCCAGCCGCTCCAGTTTGTGAACATGAAATCGTAGGTAGCCGCGCGAAAGCCGGCGCCCAAACCGATGGCTAGCCAGTGGCTTAGGCGCTTCGGGCGTATTTTTCACGTATAATTCACTTTTTACGCCCTCAACGTTCTCGCTGTTTGTCACCATTCGCTGCTTTTTCTCCCGAGCATTTCGCCGCCTTTTCGCAGGTTCAAACCTGGATTAGCCTGCTCACCCTCACACTGATGGAAATCGTGTTGGGTATCGATAACATTATCTTTATCTCCATCACTGTCAACCGACTAGCTCCAGAGGAACAGGCGCGCGGCCGCACCATTGGCCTGCTGCTGGCGCTGGTGTTTCGCATCGGGTTGCTGCTCAGCATCTCCTGGATTGTGAGCCTGCGCCAGGCGCTGTTCACGATTAACATTCCGCCGCTGGTCGAGAATTTTGGCGTGAGCGGGCGCGACCTCATCTTGCTAGCTGGCGGCTTGTTTTTGATGTACAAGAGCACCACCGAGATTCATACCAAGCTGCAAGGCGAGGAAGAAGAGGAGAATATCGTGAAAACTCACGCCAAGCTGGGGGCTATCATCCTGCAAATCATCATTATCGACATCGTGTTCAGTTTCGACTCCATCCTGACGGCGGTAGGCCTGGTCGATAATGTGCTGGTGATGATAGCGGCCGTTATCTGCGCCATGGGTATCATGCTGGCTTTCAGCGGCGTGGTGGCCGACTTCGTGAACCGTAACCCTACCATCAAAATGCTGGCGCTGTCTTTCCTCATCATGATTGGCTTTATGCTGGTGATGGAGGCGGCGCACAAAGAGGTCGAGAAAGGCTACCTGTACTTCGCCATGGCCTTCTCGCTGCTCGTGGAGCTGCTGAATATGCGCCTGCGGCGCAAAACCAAAACCGCACCCGTAAAGCTGCGCGACTCGCAGTACGATTAGGAAACCAACAGCTTAGCAAAGCGCGCCGCCCGGCTACCGGGCGGCGCGCTTTGTGTTAGGCAGTGGGCAGGTAGGTCAGTAACTCAGGCAGGCTGCTGAGCACACGCTGCTCGGCCAGGTCGAGCAGGCGGCGCGTGAGCTCGGAGCGGTGCTGGCGATAGAAAGTCAGCTCGGGCTGGGTGAGCAGCCCCACGGCTAGCCCCGCCAGGGTGGCGCGTAGGCGGGCATTGCGGCCCAGCAGCTCGGTAAGGAGGCGCGTGATTTCGGTGGGCTGGGCGCCGGCTAGGGGCAGGCGGTAGTCGTGGGCAAAGTCGGCCACGGTAGCCAGCAGCACGGCGTGCTGCAACTTGAGCACCGGCCGCAGTATCTGCTGCTGAAAATCGGCCACGGTAGCGGGCGTGGGGATGGCGGCCGGCTGGCCGGCAATGGCCGGGCGCAGGGCGAGCAACGCCGCATCGGAGTCATACCCGGCCGGGCGGGTAGAGGAAGGAAAGTCAGACATAAGCCAGCGTAGTACGCGCACAAAAAAAGCCCGGCTAAAGCCGGGCTTTTTTTATTGGTCGCCAGGGGCACCTAGTGCTGGATGGTCACCTTGGTCGTGAAGTTGCCTTCCGAAGTGGCTACGCGCACGATGTAGAGGCCATTGGCGAGGTGGCTGGTGTTCAGCTCCACGCCGCTCTGCTGCATTTGGGCGGTGGGCACGGTAGTCGAAAGTACCGTTTTGCCGAGCAGGTCGAGCACCGTTACGCGCATGGCCGCCGTGCTGGGTAGCTGCGTGCGCACGGTGAGGCGGTCCTGGGCGGGGTTGGGGTAGGCTTCGAGGCTGGCGCTGGTGGTCACGCCCGCGGTGGTGGCCAGCGGAATAACCTTGGACTGGGGAGGCAGGTCGAAGGCCTGCACAATGCCGGTTACCTTGGGCGTGCCGTTGGTGCGGTCGCCCTGCTTGGCGCTGTAGCCCATGCCGCGGCGGGCAAACACGTTCCAGATGAGGTCGGCGTTGGCGGCGCGGTTGGTGGCACTATCGGCGCGCAAGATGCCGTCGCGGCCATCGAGGAAGCCGGGCTGGCACACTTGCAGCTTGCAGCCATCGAGCACCAGCTTGAGGGTCTTGTTGTTGCCGCCGGTGGTGCTGGCAAAGAAGTCGGGGTTGTAGCCGTACTTGTTAATCATGGCCCAGTTCAGGTCCCAGAGTACGGTGGTCCAGATTTCGCCCACGTCGTGGGTTTCCTGAAACTTGCCGGTGCCGGTGCCCAGCTGCGCGTAGGTGTAGGGGTTGCCCGCCGCCGACATGTCGGTGGTGTAGGGCTTACTGCGAAAACCGGGGCCAGTGGCCAGGGGCTGGCCATTGTCGTAGGTGGCCACGTAGCGCTTGTTGCTGCCAATGTCGCCGGGGCGAGTCGTCATCCAGAGGCCGAAGAAGTCACTCCAGCCTTCGCCCATGGTCTGGTTGCCGGTGGTAGCGTCGAGGCAGGTAGCCGAGCCGCCGCCGGTGAGGCGGTTGCTGATGCCGTGGCCGTACTCGTGCGATACCACGCCGTTGTCGAACGTGCCGTCGAAGTCGGGGCCTAGCGCCGCCGATACGTTGATGGTGCCGCCCGCCAGCAAGGCCGCCCGCAGCTTAAAGCCGTCGGCGCCGCTGATGAAGATGGCCGGAATGCGGATGCCCACCGTATCGGTGCCGCCAAACGCGGTGAGGCCGTTCGTGGCCAACGAGTCGAACACGATAACGCCGGTGGCGCCGTTAGCCTGCGCGCGTTTCACTTTGGGCGCAAACTGGTTGTTGGCCCGCGGGTTGAGGGTAGTAAGCTGCGGGCAGCCACCGCGCTGAATGAAGGCAATGTTGCCCGTTACGGCGGCCGCGTTCACGAAGGGCGTGGCGCAGCCGTGGTCGCCGCCATCGGCCGATACACCGTCATTAACGAGGACTATCTTTCCGGCCAGCGGCTTCTTGAAAAGGCGCGGCCCGAAAGAAACGGCTGTGAACTTATAAGCGCCGGCCACGGTGCTAGGGCCGGTTACGGTCAGCACGTTGGAGTTCTGGTTCTGAAACAGGTACATGCGCATGCGGCCGCTGCTGCCATCGGCCGGCGTGGCAAAGTTGGCGTTGTCGAGGCCGCTGCCGTCTTGCGCCTGGGCTTGCACATAGTCGTTGCCTCTGCCCAGCGCGGTTAGGTTCTTGTACTGGAAGTTGCCCGACACCTCGTCGAAGCCATGCGCCATCATCACATCATGAAGCATGTTGTTCCAGTAAAACAGGTTGGTGATGCCGGAGGCCAGGTTGCCGGGGTCGCGCGAGCCCTTGGTCTGGTCAAAGGGAAAGTCGAAAGTTAGCGTCGGCCCGCCGTCGGGCGAAGAAGTGGAGGAGTTGAGGTTGGCCGTCGCAGTGTTGCTGTAGTTATCATAGGCGGCCACGTTGTTGCCGCGCGTCAGGTACTTACCGCTGGAAGCCAGCGAATAGCTGTCGGCAAAGAAGCCCGTGGGCACGCCCGGCTGCTCTACCTGCCAGCCCACGGGTGAGTACAAAGGGTTGGCCGAGCTCAGCAGCACGCTGCTGCGCCCCGCAATGAGCGGGTTTTCGAAGGGCACCGGCACCACGGTCAGGCTGTTGGCCGGCGCGTTGGTGCTCAGCACCGACTTGGCGGCGGCCGGCGCGAAAGACAGGGATTTCTGCCGGCTAGCCTCCGCTTTCAGCTGCTGCTGGCGGAAGGTGACGGCCTCGCTGGTTACAAAGTCGTTTTTATCCACCAGCCGGCCAGTGGTGGCATCGATACGGGCGTTCCAGTAGTGCTGCTGGTCGAGCTGCGCGATGCTCACCTCCCACACCAGCACCAGCTTGTCGTTCTGGCGGGTGTACATGAGGCGCACCGGAATATTTTCTTCCGAAATGCCGCCGTTGTTGAACACCATGCCATCGGCCAGGCGGGCTTCTACCACGGTGCGCAGGCCTACGGGCCGGGGCAAGCCCAGGCTTACTGAGGCGGCTACTACCGCCTGCTCGGGCGAGAGCGTGGGTGTGGGGGCGCCGGCCTTGGCCGTGGCGTTGGTTACAAAATCCTGGGCCGCAAAAATGACTTTGCCCGTTTTATCGGTGTGCACGGCCCCGGTGGCGTTGAAAACGACCAGGCCATTCACGCGCTGCTGCAGGTAGGTATGCGTGATGCCCGTGCTGGCATCGGTGTAAGCATTGGTAACCAATGGGTTGGAAACATCGCTGGCACTCAGGCCCTGCGCCTTGGCACGAGCCGTGAAGGCCACGAGGGGCGAGGGGCCCTGCTGAGCCGCCGCTAGGCCAGGCAAGGCCAGCGCCGTGGCCAGTGCTAGTGTACGGTAGCCCAAACGGGTAGAAAACAACGTCATAGAAAAGGAATTAGGTACGAAAAAGAGTCATGGGCGTAGAGCTCCAAAGATAAACAAATTTCTCAAATGGCACCTGTTAATTTCCCTAAAAAATCAGCAAAAAAGCAAATTTCTTCCAAACCTCACCGCTAGGCTTTTCAGGCAAAAACCGCCAGCTTGCGCAATACATCCCACAGCACCACGCCGGCCGCCACGCTCACGTTGAGCGAGTGCTTGGTGCCGAGCTGCGGTATCTCCACGGCGGCTTCGCACAGAGCCAGCACCTCGTCGTCGACGCCAAACACCTCGTTGCCCAGCACCAGGGCTAGCGGCTGGCCCACTGCGGGCCGAAACTGCGGCAGCGGCACCGAGCCGGTGGTTTGCTCCACGGCCACGAGCTGGTAGCCCGCGGCCAGTAGCTGCTGCGCGGCCTCCAGGGTGGTGGCGGTGTGCGTCCAGGCTACCGATTCGGTGCTGCCCAGGGCCGTTTTGGTGATTTCGCGGTGCGGTGGCCGGCCGGTCACGCCGCACAGGTAAATGTGCTCGAGGGCAAACGCATCGGCGGTGCGAAACACGGCGCCCACGTTGTGCAGCGAGCGCACATTATCGAGCACCAGCACCACCGGGCTTTTGGCGGTAGCTTTAAAATCGGCCACCGGCAGGCGGTTCATCTCCTGCATTGTGAGTTTGCGCATAGAAGTAGGGCGAACTTTGTCGTTCGCGGTGTTGGTTTGAAAAAGCCTCGCTTCCCGCGTTGATACCTTATTCTGCTTTCTAACGCGGGCCCCAAAGTTCGCGCCCCTGCCTTGTCTACCGCTCCTGCCCCCGCCGCCGCTTCGTCCAAGTTTGCCATCAAGTCGCTGGGGCCCGACCACATCAAGCCCGCCGCCGTGGCCGATACGCCGCTCATGCGGCAATATTACCAGCTCAAAACCGAGCATCCCGGCGCGGTGCTGCTGTTTCGGGTGGGCGATTTTTACGAAACCTTCGGCGAGGATGCCGTGACGGCCGCCCGCATCCTCGACATCACGCTCACCAAGCGCGGGGCAGGCACGGCCAGCGAAGTGGCCCTGGCCGGCTTCCCGCACCACGCCCTCGATACCTACCTGCCCAAGCTGGTGCGCGCCGGCCAGCGCGTGGCCATCTGCGACCAGCTCGAAGACCCCAAGCAAGCCAAGGGCTTGGTTAAAAGGGGGATAACTGAGCTGATAACGCCCGGCGTGAGCCTGCACGACAATACCCTGGAGCGCCGCCAGAACAACTACCTCGCCGCCGTGCATTTCGGCAAAACGGAGGCCGGCATTTCATTTCTCGACATTAGCACCGGCGAGTTTCTGGCCGCGCAGGGCACCATCGACTACCTGGGCAAGCTCCTGCAGAATTTCCGACCCGCCGAGGTGCTGTTCTGCAAGCGCAGCCGGACCGAGTTCGAGGGCCACTTCGGCGCCGATTTCTGTACCTACGCGCTCGACGAGTGGGTATTCGGCCGGGATTATGCCCACGACACCCTCACGCGGCATTTCCGCACCACCTCCCTCAAGGGCTTCGGGGTTGACAACCTGAAGGAGGGCGTAATTGCCGCCGGCTGCATCCTGCATTACCTGGCCGAAACCAAGCACACCGACATTCAGCACGTGGCTAGCCTCGGCCGCCTCGAAGAAGATAAGTACGTGTGGCTCGACCGCTTCACCGTGCGCAACTTGGAGCTGGTGCAGGCCCAGCACCCCGGCGGCGTGCCGCTGATTGACATATTAGACCAAACCCTAACGCCGATGGGCGCGCGCCTGCTACGCAAATGGGTGGTGCTGCCCCTGAAAGAAGTTAGCCAGATTCAGCGCCGCCTCGATACCGTGGCGGCCCTGGTGAGCAACCCCGAGCTGCTGGAGGAGGTGCAAACTCAGCTGCGCCCCATCAATGATTTAGAGCGCCTTATCTCCAAAGTGGCCGTGCGCCGCGTAAACCCGCGCGAGCTGTTGCAGCTGGCCAGGGCTTTGGAAAGCATGGTGCCCCTGCGCGAAAAACTAGCCGCCTCGGGCGTACGCGCCCTCGAAAAGCTCGCCGACCAGCTTAACCCCTGCGCCTCGCTGCGCAAGGAAATCCAGAGTAAAATCCGCCCCGATGCGCCGCTGCTCACCAACCAGGGCCACGTTATTATGGATGGCGTAGATGCCGAACTCGATGAGCTGCGCGGGCTAGCCTTCTCGGGCAAGGACTTTTTGCTGAAGATGCAGCAGCGCGAGCAGGCCGCCACCGGCATTTCGTCGTTGAAAGTGGCTTATAACAAGGTGTTTGGCTACTACCTCGAAGTCAGCAACGCCCACAAAAGCAAGGTGCCGCCCGAGTGGATTCGCAAGCAAACGCTGGTGAACGCCGAGCGCTACGTGACCGAGGAGCTGAAGACCTACGAGGAGAAGATTCTCAACGCCGAGGAGCAGTTGTTTGTCATTGAAAGCCGTATCTACCAGGAAGTTGTGCTGACCGCGCTCGACTTTGTGAGCCAGGTGCAGCAGAACGCCCGCGCCATTGGCGTGCTCGACTGCCTGGCCTCGTTCGCGGCCACCGCTAGGCAGTACCGCTACACCCGGCCCACCGTGAACGACGGGCCCACGCTCGACATCAAGGGCGGGCGCCACCCAGTGATTGAGCGGCAGCTGCCGCCTGGTGAAAGCTACATCCCCAACGACTTGTGTCTGAGCCAGGACGACCAGCAGATTGTGGTTATTACCGGCCCCAACATGGCCGGTAAGTCGGCCTTGCTGCGCCAGACGGCGCTTATCGTGCTGCTGGCTCAAATTGGTTCGTTTGTGCCCGCCGACGAGGCGACTATTGGCATCATTGACAAGATTTTTACCCGCGTGGGGGCTAGCGACAACCTCAGCAAGGGCGAAAGCACCTTCATGGTGGAGATGACCGAAACGGCGTCCATCCTGAACAATTTGTCGAGCCGTAGCCTAGTCTTAATGGACGAAATCGGGCGCGGCACCAGCACCTACGACGGTATCAGCATTGCCTGGGCCATTGTGGAGCACCTGCACAACAACCCCAAGGCACGGGCCAAAACGTTGTTTGCCACCCACTACCACGAGCTCAACCAGCTGGCCGACGACTGCCCCCGCGTGCGCAACTACCACGTGGCCGTGCAGGAAGCCGATGGCCGCGTGCTGTTTCTGCGCAAGCTGCGGCCCGGCGGCTCCGAGCACTCGTTCGGCATTCACGTGGCGCGCATGGCCGGTATGCCGCAGGCCGTGGTGCTGCGCGCCAATGAGATAATGCACCACCTGGAGCAGGAGCGCACCCAAACCGGCCTGGCCGAAGCCGTGGACCCTAGCGCGCCCACCGAGTTCGACGACGTGCTGGCTGGCCTCGACGAGCAGCAAGAAACGAAAAGCGAAAAGCGAGAAACGGTTCAACCGAAGCCCCGCGCCACCACGGCTGTGGCCTCGGCGCCCAAGGTTCAGCTCAGCATGTTCGAGCCCGGCGACCCCAAGCTGGAGCAGCTGCGCGAGCTGCTGCAAGTGCTGGATATCAATACCCTCACGCCCATCGAGGCGCTGCTGAAGCTGCAGGAATTGAAGGGGTTGGTGTAGGTCGAAATTCCGCAAGTCTCGCTAGGCCTACTTCATATAATGCGCCCGCACGAGGCGCATGGCGGCCGCGGCATCTTCGGCGCACACGCTGCACGTGGTGCCCACGCCGTTCACCGGCCCCTCGTATTCCCAGGTAAAGGTTTTGGGGGCGGCGTCCGCGGCGGTGGCTACTTGCAGCGTGGTACCGCTGGGCACCAGGTACAATGTGCGGCCGTTGAGAAACTGCACCCTGAAGCCCGGTTGCCCGGCTAGCCTGCTTGGGCCGAGGTAGCGCAGCTGGGCGTCTTCGCGGTTGGTGCCCGAGGCGTAGGCCGCGTTTGAGCGGCGGCCGTTGTTAATCCAGAAGCTGAAATGCTCATAGCCGGCCGTGCCCGGCTGGCCGTAGCCGTAGTTGGCTACCTGGTTTTGGGCGAGGGCCGGGCGGGCGGCCAGCCCGCCCACGCCAAGGGCAATGCCAAAGACGCTGATGAGGGTGGAGGAGGGCATAACGGAAGTGGCAACAGTCAGAATAAACACTACGGTAGGCCTACGCAAAACTGGTGCACAACGCCGCGCCCTAGCCCGCGGCGCCAGTGAACCGCGCGCCGGCAACCCGTGTTTACTTAGCAATCCACTGGCCTGGCAGCTAGCGTATAGCTGAGCCACTAGGCGTTCCTTTTTCTTTACTCCATGACCAAGTTTTTGTCGGCCGCTTCCGGCCTCGGCCTGCTAGCCCTGCTCACCGCCTGCGGCTCGCAGCAGCCTGCCCAGGCGCAGGCCCAAACCCCGGCCGCGCAGGTGGCTTCTACGGCTGGCTTCGCGCCCAAAAATCTCACCGGCCTAGCCCAGGCTACCTTCGCGGGTGGCTGCTTTTGGGCCCAGGAAGAGGCATTTGAAGAAATAAAAGGTGTGAAGCAGGTGGTGAGCGGCTACGCGGGCGGCACCGTGCCGCACCCCAGCTACGAGCAAGTAGCCGGTCAGCAAACCGGCCACACCGAAACAGTGAACATCTACTACGACCCCAAGGTGGTGAGCTACGAGAAGCTAGCCGATATCTTTTTCACGGCCAGCCACGACCCCACGCAGCTCAATCGCCAAGGCAACGACACCGGCCCCGAGTACCGCTCGGCCGTGTTCTATCGCACGCCGGAGGAGAAGAAAATTATCGAGCAGACCATTGCTAAGGTCAATGCCTCGAAGCAGTACGACGATAAAATCGTAACCCAGGTCGTGCCTTTTTCGCAGTTCTGGGATGCCGAGGATTACCACCAAGGCTATTACCGCCTCAACACTGACAACCCCTACATCGCCAACGTGTCGGAGCATAAAGTGGCGCACGTGCGCAAGCTTTTTCCGCAAGACCTGAAGGCCAACCTGCCTAATCTATAAGCGGCTAGCCCAGCCAAAGCCCTGTTTGACCGGCGTAACAACCGGTTAAACAGGGCTTTTCCTTTGCCACTAAGTTGCCAGCTTACTGGGCTAGCGCTGCCGCGTCTACGCTGGCGGCCCAGCGGCGCGCGGCGCTGGCGTCGGCAAAATACTGGGTATCGAAGGGCGCATGCGCCGTGGCGCGCTGCATAATGGTGCTGATGCCCATGCGGTTGAGCGCATCCTGCGACTCGACGATGGCCAGGCGCTTTACCCCCAGCTTGGAAAAGTCGGGAAACCACACCTGGTTTATCCAGTCCTGGTCGGCGGGCCGGATGGTGCGCAGCAGCGTATTGTTGGCCACCCAGCCCTGCACGCGGTGCTGCCGGGCCAGGCGCAAAGACTCGGTCAGGGCCGCCCGCAATTGCTCAGAATTGACGAAGTCCAGCCACTCGGTTTCGAGCGTGGCGCCGGCCGCCTGGTGGTGCAATTGTACAAAAGATGTCTGGTAAATAATGGCCATAAAAAGAATAAATTAGACTTAAATGCAACTGGCGAGGTACTTTACTCGAAATTACGGCCTAAGCTGTGAATAGCCCGTTAAGCCATGTGCGCTGCCTGCCCTGCGTACCATTGCCTTTTTCTCCGCACTCTCCTCTTTTCTGCATGTTGCACTCCAAGCTGCCTGATGTCGGCGTCAGCATTTTTTCGCAAATGACCCTGCTGGCCCAGCAAACCGGGGCCATTAACCTCGCCCAGGGCTTTCCCGACTACGACCCGCCGCTAGCCCTGCGCGAAGCCCTGGCCCGCCACGCGCTGGCTAGCGGCAGCCACCAGTACGCTCCCATGCCGGGCTTGCTGCGCCTGCGTCAGGCCATTGCGGCCCAGGTGGCCCGCCTGCAGCCCAGCGCACCCGCCCCCGACGCCGAAACGGAGGTTACCATTACGGCCGGGGCTACCGAGGCGCTGTACAGCGTGCTGGGGGCCGTGGTGCAGCCCGGCGATGAGGTCATTATTCTGGAGCCGGCCTACGACCTCTACGGGCCGGCCGTGCGCTTGCAGGGCGGCGTGCCGCGCTACGTGCGCCTGCCCGCGCCCGACTTCCAGCCCGACTGGGACGCGGTGCGGGCGGCGCTGTCGCCCCGCACCCGGCTCATCATGGTCAACTCGCCCCACAACCCGAGCGGGGCCGTGTTTAGCGAAGCCGACTGGGCCGCGCTGGCTAGCCTCTTGGAGGGCACCGACGTGCTGGTGCTGTCGGATGAAGTGTATGAGCACCTGGTATTTGATGGCGTGGCGCCGCGCAGTGCGCGCCAGCACCCGGCGCTGCGGGCGCGCAGCTTCGTGGTGTCGTCGTTTGGCAAAACCTACCACGCCACGGGCTGGAAGGTGGGCTACTGCCTGGCCCCGCCCGCCCTCACGGCCGAGCTGCGTCGGGTGCACCAGTTCGTGACCTTCGCCGTGAGCACGCCCACCCAGCACGCCCTGGCCGATGTGCTCGAGGCCGACCCCACCGACGCCCACGCCCGGGGGCTGGCCAGCTTTTACCAGGCCAAGCGCGATGAGTTTGCGGGCTTGCTGGCCGGCGCGGGCTGGGACCTGCGCCCCGTGCCGGGCGGCTATTTTCAGCTGGCGGGCTACGGGCAGTTTTCGGGGCTCGGCGACCGGGCTTTTGCCGAGGAGCTGGCCCGTAGTTGGAGCGTGGCCGTGGTGCCCGTGTCGGCTTTTTATCACGATGGCTATGATGTTGACCTAGTGCGGTTTTGTTTCGCTAAAAGCCCAGCTACCTTGCAGGCAGCGGCGCAACGGCTAGCCCGGCTGCCAGCCTAGTAGGTGGGCTAGCCTTGCTACTTGTACTACCGGCCCCGCGCGGCGCCGGCTTCTATCGCTACTGCCCGGGGGAGCTATGCCGCTGGGAAATTTGCCTACTAGCATGAATGACTTAACTGTATCGCTCGTCCAGACTAACTTACACTGGCATGACCCGGCCGCCAACCGCGCGCAGCTAGCCGACTTGCTGGCCTCAGCCCTGCCCGGCGTGGGCCTCACTGACCTCATTGTGCTGCCCGAGATGTTTACCACCGGCTTCAGCATGGCGGCCGCCACCCAGGCCGAGCCCTACCCCGGCCCTACCCTGGACTGGATGCGCCAGCAGGCGGCGTACTACCAGGCCGTGGTAACGGGCAGCGTGCTAACCGAGGAAGGCGGCGCCTATTTCAACCGCCTGCTGTGGGTGCGCCCCGATGGCACGCACAGCACCTACGACAAGCGCCACCTGTTTCGGCTGGCTGGCGAGCACAAGGTGTACACGGCCGGCACCCACCACCTGATAGAGGAGTGGCGCGGCTGGCGCATCCGGCCGCTCATCTGCTACGACTTGCGCTTTCCGGTGTGGAGCCGCAACAGCCCGCACGAGCCCTACGATGTGCTGCTCTACGTGGCCAGCTGGCCCCAGCCGCGCGTCGAAATCTGGCGCACGCTGCTGCGCGCCCGGGCCATCGAAAACATGGCCTACACGGCGGGCGTCAATCGGCTAGGGGTCGATGGCGCCGGGCAGGAGTACTCGGGCCAGTCGGCGCTGCTCGACACGCACGGCGAGTACCTGGCCCAGGCCGGCAACTTGCAGGGCGTGCTCACGCACACGCTGCAGGCTGCCCCGCTGCAAGCGCTGCGTCAGCAGCTGCCCTTTTTGCTCGATGCCGACCACTTCGAGCTTCGCGACCAGAGCTAGCGCTGCCGGGCTAGCCTACTGGCCCACTGCCAGCCGCTGGCTGGTGGTGGTGCCATCGGCGGCGGCGGCCTGCACCACGTAGATGCCCGCTGCCAGGCCGTGCAGGTCCAAGCGGCGCGTGCGCGCTAGGGTGGCGTCGGTGCGCACGAGGCGGCCGGCCAGGTCAAACAAGCGCAGGCTGGTGGGCTGGGCCGTTTCGACGGTGGTGGCCCCGGTGGCGGGGTTGGGGTAAAGCGTGAGGGCTAGCGTGATTGCCGCATTGGGGCGGGCGGCCAGCACCGTGCGGTTGCGGGGCAAGTAGCTCACGAGGCCCCCGGTTTCGGTGCCCACGTAGAGCTCGGGTACGCCATCGCGGTTGAGGTCGGCGGCGGCGGCAGCAAAGCGCAGCACGTAGCCCTTGCCGAGCCGGGCGGGCTCGTACTGGCTAATGAAAGTATTGTAGAACAAGCTGGTAGTGCCCGAAAAGCTGCCGCTCTGGCTTTGGAAAGCGCTGTAGAGCGTGACGGTGCCGCGGCCGGTGAGGGTGAGCAGGTCGGCGCGGCCATCGCCGTCGAAGTCGGCCACGGCCGGGGCCAGGTAGGGCGGGCGGGCGCCCTGGTCGAGCAGCTTGCCGTAGTCGTTATCAGCCAGCACAAACAGATTGTCCACATTGCCACCGGCCGCCGCACCCTGGTTGCGGAAGTAGCGCAGGCTGCCGCCGGTTTCCAATATGTCGTTGGTACCGAGCAGCAAATCCACGTAGCCATCGCCATCCACGTCAAAAAAGCACGGCGTGTCGCCCTGCCGGGCGGGCAGCACGCCGCTGCCCGCCGCGCCCTGCGGCCGGAAGTAGCTGGCCCGCGCCAGGCTGAAGCTAGCCGGCTGGCCGGCGACCGCCGCGTTCAAGATGTAGCGCAGCTGGTTGGTGGTGCCATTGTAGACCGAGTACACGAGGTCGAGGGCACCGTCGCGGTTCACGTCGGCCAGGGCCGGGCGCAGGCTCTCAAACTTGACGCTGGGCGTGAGGGCCGCCGCCGCGGCTAGCCCCAGGTAGTCGTCGGTGACGAGCCGAAATACCGGCCGGGCGGCCGTGCCCACGTTGCGGTAGTAGTAGAGGCTAGCCCGGTAGTAGCCGTTCACGAGGTCGGCCTGGTTGCCAATCAGCATGTCCGTCAGCCCGTCGCCGTCGATATCGCCGAAAGCCGGCACGCTGCCCTCGCTCACGTCGAGCATGTCGTTTTGCAGAAAGCCGTCGCTGGCCAGGCTGAAGCTCGGCACGGCCGCGGCGCTGGGGGCCGTGTTCTGATACAGCCGGATGGTGCGGCGCATGCTCACCCGGTCGAGGGTGTTGTCGGTCATGTTGGGCGCCACCACCAGGTCGGGCACGCCGTCGAAATTGGCATCGAACGAATACGGCGCTGGAAACACTGGCACATTCACGGGCGCCGCGGCGCTCGGAAACGCGCTGCTCACGTCGCTGGGCGCCAGCAGGCCATCAATGGTGCTGGGGCCCGAGTTGAGCAGGCGCACGAGCTGCGGGCAGTTGTCGCGGCCATCGAGCAGGTCGAGCTTGCCGTCGCCGTTCAGGTCGAGCAGTAAAATGCTGTGGCCGGGGCTGTGCTGCACCTTGTACACGGCGCAGGCTGTGCTGCCCACCGGCTGGTACGAGGAGCAGTCGCCGAGGCAGGCCACGAGCTGGCCCCAGTAGTTGGTGCTTTGGGTGAAGGAGGCGATGCCGCCGCAGTTGCTGGTGCTGGTGTTGAGGTACAGCTCCAGCACCGTGGAGCCCACAAAATCGTAGGTCAGAATGTCGAGCCGGCCATCGCCGTTCACATCCTGAATCGAGGGCGTGTTGTACGAGCCAATGTTGAGATTACTGATGTAACCGTTGGCTACCGGAAAATTCAACTGATTGGCAACCAAAGCAAAAGAGGGCCGCCCGCTGGCGTCGGCCACGTTGCGAAACACCCGGATGTCGCCCCCGGTAGCGAAGGTGAACAGGTCGGGCCGGCCATCGCAATCGTAGTCGCGCAGTAGCGCCCAGCCCGCGAGGTCAGTCGGAAATACCGCCTCATACTCGGGTGCGTATTGCCAGCGCCGGCCGCTAGCCCCGGCCACGCTCAGAAAGGTGTAGCAGCGCGCCGTTTCGCGGTCGAAGGCAAAGAGGTCGGCCTGGCCATCGCCATTCAGGTCGATGGTGCTGAACTGCGGCGTGTTGAGGCCGCCCGCCCAGGCGTGGGCCAGCGTGTCGGTGCCCTGCACCACCTTGGCCACGCTACCAAAGCCGAAGCCAAACTGCGAGGTGGCCGGCGCCTGGGCCCGCGCCGCACTCGCCGCGCCTAACAGTATGATAAACAGTAGAAAGGAACGCCGCATAAGACTAAGGTAAAGTGCCCGTACCGGTTAACAACGCCAACCGGGCCGTAAGTTGCGCAAATAATGAGGAAGGAAGAAGGCGGAGAAAAAAATGTTGGATTTCTCCTTTCTCACGGATAATCACTGAGATGACTCTTTACGAACATTACCTCGCCGCCCAAGGCCAGGTCAGCACCGATTCGCGCCAGCCCCAGCCCGGTACCCTATTTTTTGCCCTCAATGGCCCGAGCTTTCGCGGGGCCGATTTTGCCGGGGGCGCCTTGGCGCAGGGCGCTCGCCACGCCGTGGTCGACGACGAGACCCTAGCCGCCCACGACCCTGTGCACTACACCTACGTGCCCGACCCACTCGCCGCCCTGCAGGCCCTGGCCCACGAGCACCGCCGCCGCTTCCGGGGCCCCGTGCTAGCCGTGACGGGCTCGAACGGCAAAACCACCACCAAAGAGCTGCTGACGGTGGTGCTGGCCCAGAAGTATAACGTGCTGGCTACCATTGGTAACCTCAATAATCATATCGGCGTGCCGCTCACGCTGCTGCGCCTGCGGCCCCAGGAGCACGAAATTGCCCTCATCGAGATGGGCGCCAACCACCAGGGCGAAATCGTGGAATACTGCCAGTGGGCCGAGCCTACGCATGGCCTCATTACTAATATCGGCAAGGCCCACCTCGAAGGCTTTGGCGGCGAGGCCGGCATCGCGAAAGGCAAGGGTGAATTATTTGAGTATCTGGCTGCGCACGGCGGCACGGCCTTCGTCAATACCCTCGATGCCAAGCTGCCCGCGCTGGCTAGCCACGTGGCCGAGCGCCGCAGCTACCCCGGCCCGGCCGACACCTACCCCGCTAGCCTGCTCGCCGCCCGCCCGGCCCTGCACCTGCGTCTGGGAGACGGTACCGAAGTCGCTGCCCAGCTCACGGGCGAGTACAATTTTCCAAACATGGCAGCCGCCGCGGCAGTGGGGGCCTATTTTGGGGTACCCGCCGCCCAAGTAGCCGCTGCCCTGGCCGGCTACAATCCGCAGAACAATCGCTCGCAGCTCGTGCGCACTGCCCACGGCAACGACCTCATTCTCGACGCCTACAACGCCAACCCCAGCAGCATGGCCGCCGCGCTGCGCAGCTTCGCGCAGCGCCCCGTGGCCGCCGGGCAGGGCCGGCTAGCCATCCTGGGCGACATGTTTGAGCTCGGCGAAAGTGCTGAAAGTGAGCACCGCGCGCTGGGCGAGCTGCTCGCCGAAGTTGGCCTCGATAACGTGCTGCTCATCGGGCCACTGATGCAGGCGGCGGCCCACGCCCAGCCCGCGGCGCAGCACTTTGCTGATAAAACGGCCGCCGCCGTGTGGCTGGCCGGGCACCCCGCCGCCGGCCAGCTCGTGCTGCTCAAAGGCTCGCGCGGCATGAGGCTGGAAACGCTGCTGCCGCTGCTGTAGGATAAGTACCAGGTATCAATTAGCAGCTGCTTTTTCACCCCGATGATACTTGATACCTGATGATTGACTTAAAAGGTTAAAAGGGGTTTTCCAACTCGGCTAGCGTTGGTAGCACCGCGTCTTTGGGCGACACCAGGGCCTCGCCCTCAAAATCCCAATCGATGCCTAGCGCCGGGTCGTTCCACCTGATACCGCCCTCGGCGGCGGGGGTGTAGTAGTCAGAGCATTTATAGAGAAACAGCGTGTTGTCTTCCAGCGCCACGAAGCCGTGCGCGAAGCCCTCGGGCACGTAGAAAGCATTGCCCAGCTCGGCCGAGAGCAGCACCTTGGCGTGCTGGCCAAAGGTGGGCGAGCGGTGGCGCAGGTCGACCACCACATCGAGGGCGCGGCCCTGGGCCACGCGCACCAGCTTGGCCTGGGCGTGGGGCGGGCGCTGAAAGTGCAGCCCGCGCAGGGTACCCGCCTTCGAGCTGCTTTGGTTGTCCTGCACCCAATGGTGGCGGGGCAGGCCTAGCCCTTCCATGGTGCGGGCGCTGAACG
Organism: Janthinobacterium lividum; assembly: GCA_050954765.1. GTDB lineage: Bacteria > Bacteroidota > Bacteroidia > Cytophagales > Hymenobacteraceae > Hymenobacter. The sequence goes on from JBPBQJ010000021.1 coordinate 28,202, forward strand.
ACTCGAAGAATGCGCCGCGCGGGTCGCCAAAAATGCGGGGCCGGAACTCCAGCAGACCCGGCAGGGGATGGGTAATGATTTCCATTGTCAGAAGATAAAATAGGGCTAGCGGGGTGGTTTGTCGGCTGGTAGCGGCGGGCTAGGCGGCTTTTTCGCGGCGCTGGCCAGCCTCGGCTACGGCCGCCAGGTACTGGCGCAGCACCAGCTGCTCGTCAAACTTTTCTTCGGCTAGCTGGCGGCTGGCGGCACCCAGGGCGGCTAGCCGGGCGGGCGGCAGCTGGGCCACGGTGAGGAGCTTATCGGCCAGGTCGGCGGCGTTGCGCACCTGGCAGAGGTAGCCGTTGCGGCCGTTCTGCACGGTTTCGCGGCAGCCGGGCACGTCGGTAGTTACCAGAGGTTTGCCGCAGGCCGCCGCTTCGAGCAGGGTTTTGGGCGTGCCTTCGCGGTAGCTGGGCAGCACCACGCAGTCGGCCCGGTGCAGGTGGGCCGCCACATCGTCGGAGGTACCCAAATAGTCGATGTCGCCGGCCGCTAGCCACTGCTCAAACGTGGCGCGGGGCACGCCTACGCCGCCCGCCTCGTCGAGGCCCCCTAGCAGCTGAAACCGCACCGCGCCGGCCGGCAGGGCCGCCCGCACTTGCTTGGCCGCCGCAAAGTATTCGACAATGCCTTTCTCGTACAGCACCCGCGCCACCATGAGGAAGGTGAAGGGCTCGCCAGACGCTTTCTCAACGGCCGCGACCGGCCGGAAACGCGATAAGTCGACGCCCGAGCCGGGCACCAGGCCCGTGAGCGAGGGCTTGATGAGGCCGTAGCGGATGAAGAGCTCGCGGTCGTCGTTGTTCTGAAAAAAGACCTTGTGCGGAAACTGGAAGGCTAGCCGGTACAGGCCCCGTGCCACTTTGCTCACCAGGTTCTCCACGATAAATACTGTGCCCAGGCCACTCACGTTGTTGATGCTGGGCACGCCCGCGATGCGCGCGGCCAGCGTGCCGTAGATGTTGGGCTTGATGGTGAAGTGCAGCACCACATCGGGCCGCTCGCGCTTGTATACCGCCACAAAGCGCCGCGTGAGCTGGGCATCCTTGAGGGGGTTGGTGCCCTTGTTTTCCATCAGGATGGGCACGTAGCGGCAGCCCAACTCGCTCGCCAGCCGGTCAGAATACGCATCGGGCGGCGCGATGGCCAGCACCTCGTGGCCAGCCGCTTGCAGCGCGCGCACCAGGCCACGGCGAAAATTCCAGATGTTCCAGGAGGTATTTATAACGAGGGCAACGCGCACGGGCTAGCGGGGACAGAAACCAGAGAAAGAGCTAAAACTGAGTAAAGGTCGGGCGTGATGCCGCCCCGCCCGCTATTAAAGTCGCATCGGCGGTTACTTTCGGGTTGGTTTTTGCGTTATAATCCCGTAATGAAGCTTCTCAAATCTGCCGGCCTGGTGCTGGCGGGGCTAGCCTGGTCGGCCACCGCGCAGGCTACTGCGCCCGCGCCCGGCCAGCTGCTCTACCAAAAAAACTGCCAGCGCTGCCACGGCAAAGACGGCCGCCTGGGCCTGAACGGCGCCCACGACCTGACCAAGAGCAACCTCAATGCCTTCGGGCGCACCTACTTGGTTACCAATGGGATGCGTAAAATGCCGTCATTCAGCAAAACCCTGACGCCTGCTCAGATTGAGCAGGTTGTTGCTTATTCTCTCACGCTCAAGTAGCGCCGGGCCGGCCGCTGGCCACCGTCGCTTTTTTCATTTATATGTCTAAATCCAAAGACAACAACGGCCAGGGCAGCACCCGGCACGTGGGCGCTATCGACCATACGCCCGCCCGCCGCGATACCAAGCTCGACCGCCTGCTCAAAACCAAAACCTACGAGACGGCCAAGGAGGTCGAAACTGCCGTGCTGGTGAGCGTGCCCCCGCGCCGCCAAACTGACGCCCAGACCACGGAGTACCTCGACGAGCTGGCCTTTCTCATCGAAACCGCCGGCGCGCAGGCCACCAAGCGCTTTGTGCAGAAGCTCGACAAGCCCGACATCCGCAGCTACGTGGGCGAGGGCAAGCTAGCGGAGATAAAAGCCTGGGTGACGCACGAAAAAACCAGCATGGTGGTGTTCGACGATGACCTCTCGCCCTCGCAGCTCCGCAACCTGGAGGCTGAGTTGAAGGTGAAAATCGTGGATAGGTCGCTGCTTATTCTCGACATTTTTGCGCTGCGGGCCAAGTCGGCTACCTCGCGCACGCAAGTCGAACTGGCGCAGTACCAATATTTGCTGCCCCGCCTCACCGGCCTGTGGACTCACTTGGACAAGCAGCGCGGCGGCGTGGGCATGAAGGGTCCGGGTGAAACGGAAATCGAGACCGACCGCCGCATCGTGCGCGACCGCATCGCGTTTCTGAAGGAGAAGCTCGAAGACCTCGACAAGCAGGCCCACACCCAGCGCAAAACGCGCACCAACTCCATTCGGGTGGCGCTGGTAGGCTACACCAACGTGGGCAAGAGCACGATTATGAACCTGTTGGGCAAGGCTGAGGTCTTTGCCGAAAACAAGCTCTTCGCTACCGTCGATGCCACTACCCGCAAGGTGGTGCTCGACAACCACGTGCCGTTCCTGCTCTCCGACACCGTCGGGTTTATTCGCAAGCTGCCGACTAAGCTCATCGAGAGCTTTAAAAGCACGCTCGATGAGATTCGCGAAGCCGATTTGCTGATTCACGTGGTCGATATCTCGCACCCGGCCTTCGAAGAGCACATTGAGGTGGTGAATGAGACGCTGCGCGAAATTGGCGCGGCCGATAAGCCGGCGCTGCTTGTTTTCAACAAGATAGACCAGTACAAGGCCGAAGAGAACCCGGCGCCCGTCTTCGAGAAGGAGGACGATGACGCCGACGCCGAATGGCCCACTGACCAGAACGAAGCCCCGCCACGCCCGCCGCTCGAGCAACTGCAGGAAACCTACATGGCCCGCATGCACGACCCGGTGGTCTTCATCTCGGCCCAGAACAAGGACAACATCGAAGCCCTGCGCGAGCTGCTGGGTCGCCGCGTGGCCGAGCTGGCTGCCAAGCGCTTTCCGCACTTTCAGAATAGCTACGACGAGTAGGTGGCTGGCTAGGCTGGCCGGCCGTTATTAAGCCAGGTAGCGCGCAACGAAGCACAACTTAAATAACGGCTCACTGAAAAGCAGCCAATAAAAAAGGCCGGTCAGTACTGACCGGCCTTTTTTATTGGCTGACCCCTAACCACTTACTGCGGCGTAGCGGGCAGCACGGCGGCTAGCTTTTTGCCTAGCTCCTCGCCGCGCACGTTCTTGGCGACGATGCGGCCATCGGGGCCGACGAGGAAATTTTGCGGGATGGCCTGGATGCCGTAGAGCGCGGCGGCCTCATTTTTCCAAAACTTGAGGTCCGATACCTGCGTCCAGGCCAGCCCGTCGGTTTCGATGGCTTTGAGCCAGGCGTCGCGGCCATTTTCGCGGTCGAGCGACACGCCGAGTACCGTGAAGTTGCGGTTTTTGTACTGGTTGTAGTTGGCCACCACATTGGGGTTTTCGCCCCGGCACGGACCGCACCAGCTCGCCCAGAAATCGACCAGCACGTACTTGCCGCGGTAGTCGCGCAGCGATACGGGCTTGCCATTCACATCATTCTGCGTGAATTCGGGGGCCAGGCTGCCCACGGCGGTAGTTTTGGCCTTGGCCAGCCGGGCGGCAAACTCCTGCCCGACCTGGCTGCTGCGCACGGCCGGAGCCAGGCCGTTGAACATCGGCTCGGCCACGGCGGGGTCGATGTCGTAGCCCGCGTAGCGGTTGAGAGCGTTCAGGCTCACCAGGCTCTGGGGAGTGGTTTTAATAAAGCTTGCCAGCACCACTTTTTGGGCCGCCTCAATGGCCTCGTACTGCTTGTCGAGGGCGTCGCTGAAGGCCTTTTCCTTACGTTGCTCGGGCGTGGCGGCCTGGTAGCCGGCCATCAGCTTGTCGAGCTGCGCGGTGGTGGGCTTCAGGGCCACCGTTAGCCGGGCGTTGTCGGCATTGAGTGGGGTGCCCTGCACCGTGGCATGGGGCAACGAGTCGGAGCTAGTGACCTTGATAGTGCCCGGCTCCAGGTACACGCTCAGCGGCTGGGCCACGCGCTGGCCCCGCTTGGGGTGCCGAAATGCCTGCATCTGCGCGGGCGCAATCACGAACAGCCCGGCCGACGTGCCCACCGGCGCCGTGCCCCGCAGCGTAAACTTGCCGCCGACAATCTGCGCCGAATCGGGCTTGCCGCTGGGGGTTTTGTAGGCCATATAGGCCATGCCCGTGGTCGGGCTGCCCAGCTTGCCCTGCACCGTGTAGGCGCTGCTTTGGGCCAGCGTGAGGGTGGGGGCCAGCAGGGCCAGAACGGCCGGCAGGGCGCCGCGCATACGTAATGTTTTCATAAGACCGGGAGAAAGTGCTTGTCAGTAAGTGGTTAGCTGCGGGTAAGTGGCGGCAATATACGTTGCTGCGCGGCCTGGCCCTAGCTTCGCGCTGATTAATACCTTGCGACCATGAAAACCCTGTACCTGATGCGCCACGCCAAGTCGAGCTGGAGCTTTGACGAGCTCACCGACCAGGAGCGCCCCCTCAACGACCGCGGCCGCGCCGATGCGCCTCACATGGGCCAGGCCCTGGCCAAGCGCCAGCTAGCCCTCGACCTGCTGGTGAGCTCGCCCGCCGTGCGCGCCCTGACCACGGCCGTGCTCGTGGCCCGCGAGCTAAGCTACCCGCACGATAAAATAACGGTGGAGCCCGCCATCTACCAGGCCGACCTCGACACGCTGCTCGGCGTTATCCGCGCGCTGCCCGACGCGGCGGGCTCGGTGCTGCTCACGGGCCACAACCCCACCATCACGGACACGGCCAACTACCTGCTGCCCAACGATGGCCTCACCCACGAGATGCCCACGGCGGCCATCATGTGCATTCGCTTCCAGACCGACCACTGGGCTGAGGCCGGACCCGCTACGGCCGAGTTTTATTTCTACGACTATCCCAAGAGCACCTAGCGCCGGCCGGGCGGGCCTGGTGCGGCGCCCGGCGAGGTTACCAATGTGTGACCACCTTAACTAGTTGCGCCAAAGGCTGCGTACAAGGCCGCACCGGGGGCTGGCCGCCCTGCTGCCAAGGCGGCTGGCCCCCGGTTTATCGTTTTCTGCTTTCTGAATGAAGACCCTGCCCCGCGACCTGAGTTGGCTGCGTTTCAACGCCCGCGTGCTGCAAGAAGCCCAGTGCCCCACCGTGCCGCTGCTCGAGCGCCTCAAGTTTTTGGCCATTTTTTCGGCCAACCTCGACGAGTTTTTTAAGGTGCGCGTGGCCACGCTGCGGCGGCTGGTCAAGCTCAAGAAAAAGACCCGCGCCCAGTTGCCCCAGGAGCGCCCCAAGCGCCTGCTGGCCGAGGTGCTGGCTGAGGTGCACCGCCAGCAGGAAGAGTTTGGCCGCACCTTTCGGGAGGTGCTGCTGCCCGAGCTGCGGGCGGCGGGCATCCGGCTGCTCAGCGCCGAGGAGCTTACCGCCGACCAGGGCGCCTGGGTGAAAACCTACTTTGAAGAGAACGTACGCGACCTACTCTCGCCGGTGGTGCTGGATGATACCCTGCACCAGCTGTTCCTGAAAGACCAAGCCGTGTACCTCACCTTCGACCTTACGCAGCCCCTAGCGGCGGCCGGCAAGAAAAAGAAGGCCGACGCCGAGCGCGTCGTCATTATGGAGTTGCCGACCAAGCGCCACGGCGGGCGCTTCGTGGCGCTGCCCGGCGGCGCGGGCACCGCCGACGACCCGCACCTAGTGCTGTTTCTCGACGATGTGGTGCGGGCCGGGGCGGCTAGCCTCTTCCCCGGCTACGGGCAGGTGCAGGTGCACGCCGTGAAGCTGAGCCGCGATGCCGAGCTCGACATTGCCGAAGAGGTATCGGGTGATTTGATGGCCAAAATCAAGAGCAGCCTGGCCAAGCGCGCCACCGGCTACCCCGCCCGCCTGCTCTTCGACCCCGCCACGCCCAAAACCGTGCTGCGCGCCATCAAGCAAAAAACCGGCATCGAAGACGAGGAGCTGGTGGAAGGTAGCCGTTACCACAATTTCCGCGACTTCTTCGGCTTCCCCGACTTCGGGCGCCGCGACCTGCTGAACCCCGACTGGCCCGAGCTGCCGCACCCTAGCCTGCCGCGCACTGGCCCGCTACTGCCCGCCCTGGCCCAGCGCGACCACCTGCTGCACCCGCCCTTCCAGAGCTTCGACGTGGTGCCGCGCCTGCTGCGCGAGGCCGCGCTCGACCCGCGCGTGAGCGCCATCAGTATCACGCTCTACCGCGTGGCGCCCAAGAGCGCGGTGGCTAAAGCCCTACTCAAGGCCGTGAAAAACGGCAAGCAAGTCACCGCCGTGGTCGAGCTCAAAGCCCGGTTTGATGAGGAAAGCAACCTGCACTGGGCCGAAAAGCTGCAGCGGGCCGGCGCGCACGTCATCTTCACGCCGCCCGAGCTCAAGTGCCACGCCAAGCTACTGCTCATCACGCGCCGCGAGGAGGCCGACGAGCAACCGCAGGTCGGCGTTAGCCAGCCGCGCCGCTACGCCTACCTCAGCTCGGGCAATTTCAACGAGGCCACGGCGCACCTCTACGCCGACCACGGCCTGTTCACGACTAGCCCCGACATCACGGCCGAGGTCGACCAGGTATTCCGCTACTTTATTACCGGCGAGGTGCCTAGCCACCTGCACCACCTGCTGGTGGCACCCTTCACGCTGCGCAAGCAGCTGCTCAAGCTGATTGCCGCCGAGGCGGCCCGCGCCAAAAAAGGCGAGGAGGCATACATCATCCTGAAAGTCAATTCGCTGGAAGACCCTGGCATGATAGCCGCGCTTTACGAGGCTAGCCAGGCTGGGGTGCGCATCGAGCTGCTCATCCGGGGCATCGGCTGCCTGGTGCCGGGCGAGGCGGGGCTGAGCGAAACCATCAGCCAGCGCGGCCTGCTCGATAGGTACCTGGAGCACGCCCGCATCTACGTGTTTGGCAACGGCGGCGAGGAGAAAGTCTACGTGTCGTCGGCCGACTGGATGGGCCGCAACCTCGACCGCCGCGTGGAAGTCGCCTTCCCGCTGCTCGATGAAACGCTGCGCGCCGAGGTGCGCCACTTGCTCGACCTGGAGCGGGCTGACAACGTGAAGGCCCGGGACTTCCACAACAACTACTGCCTGCCCGCCGAAGGCCAGCCGCTGGTGCGCGCCCAGGAGGCCGAGCGCCAGTATTTGCAGAAGCTAGCGCGGCGCCGGAAGGCGGCTAAGAAATAATTGAATCGTCATGCTGAACGCAGGGAAGCATCTCACTCGAATCGGTCAACGACTTGGGCGAGATGCTTCCCTGCGTTCAGCATGACGAGGGTAATAGAATTGCCGAGCCTAGCGGCGCACGCCGGCTTTCTCGAGCAGCTTGCGCGGGGGCACGGCAAACACCTCCAGGCTCACGTAGGGCGCGCCGCCCAGCCGGGTGCGGATGATGCGCTCGCGGTCAGCATTGACGCGGTCGAAGGCATCGAAGGCGTAGTTGTAGCGGTAGCCAGCCTCGGCCCCTAGCCAGAGAAACGACAGCAACTCACGCTCCCAGCGCAGCCGGAATTTGACTTCGGTTTCGCGCAGCTCCAGGGTGTTGAGCGTCTGGCGGTCGGGGCGGGGCAGGGGCTGGCGCAGGTTTACGATGTAGTTGAAGCCATCGACCGAGTAGCCACCGTAGAAAATGGAGCGCTCGGAAGCGTTGTAGCGGGCCGTGACGCGGGCCGGAAACAGCGCCTCCACGCCCCAGCGGTCGTTGAACGTGCGGTTATAAATAATGGCCGGGTACAGGCTGAGCCGCCCAAATGTGTAGCCGTACTGGAAGCCCACGCCCCACGAAAAGCGCGGGCTGCGCTTCCAGCCATAGAATGCCTCGGCCGAGTAGCGCAAATAATTGGTGGTGCGCAGGTCGCCGCCCGAGTTGTAGTCGCCGGCCAGCTCGCCTTTCACCCTAGCCAGGTACCAGTGTACCGCATCGACGGGCCGAATAATGGCCACCTGCGCGCCGGTGCTCTTGAGGCCTTTGTTCTCAATGTTATCAAATAGCCCATAGTTGTTGGGCACCGTCCGAAATTGAAATTCTTCGCGGTCGTAGTTCAGCCCCACGATGATTTTGAGGTGCGGATGGTTCCAGGCCGGAATGTAGCCCTTGATGGTGAGGCGGGCATTTTTGGTGGCGTCCGTTTCGTAATTGGCTACGCCCGGCACCTCGCCCGTGGCGCTGACCCGGAAAGTGGGCATGCGCTCGTAGCGAATAATGATGCCTTTGCTAGGCCCCATGCCGAGCACCGAGGGGTTAGCAAACTGCTGTTTGTCACGCAAGTCGGGGGCGCCGCGCGCCGTGTCGAGCGCAGTAGGGGCCGGGGCCGGATAGATGCGGGGTACGTCCTGCGCCCACGCAGCCGGTGCCGCTGCCAGGGCCGCCAGCAAGGTGCTCATCCCAAAAAGTAACCGTACCGAACGCCGCATAAGCCAACCTGGAAATGAGTAACTGGTGAAAGCGGTTGGGCTTACGTGTAGTCGTTTCGAAAGGGTGCTTGGGGGAGAGGAGGGCTAGCCAGCGCTTCGGTGCGAAAGCCTTGCCGGACATTTATGCATGAGCTAGAAAAGCCGGTTACTTTAGCTGATAAGCAACTAAAAAAGGGACTCGGGCCCTTAGCCCAAACCCCTTTTCTGAGAGCGCTATTTTGATACGCTTAAAACAGGAAGTCGAACCCTACATATACCAGCTTCTCCTCGCCCACCGAGTAGGTAACATTGATAACCGTGGCGTCGAGAATATTAACAAAGGCGCCGCCGCCGAAGCCGGTGTGGAAAGCCTGCAAGCCACTGCGCGTATCGACGCCCGAGTACACGCGGCCCGCATCGGCCAGGCCCAACACGCCGAAGGTGCCGGGGAAGAGGTAGGCGTTGAACTTGAACAGGTGCAGGCGGGCCTCCAGGTTGGCGTAGAGGGCGTCGCGGCCCGCAAAGCGGGTGCGGCGGTAGCCGCGCAGGTTGGTGGTGCCGCCCAGGGTGTTGGCCTGGTAAAAGCGGTAATCACCGATGTTGTGCTGCCAGCCCACCCGGCCCGCGTAGGTGATGCGGAAGGGGAAATTGGGCGTGAGGTACGCCTTGAGCTCGGTGGCGTAACGGCCGTAGGTGAGCTGGTCGCCGCCGAGCTGGAAGTTGTACTGAAACTCGTTGTGCCACTGAATGCCGATGCGCGGGTCCTTAGGCGTCGACTGCGCGCCGAAATCCAGGTAAAACAGGCCGCCCAGGTAAGTATTGACCTGAAAATCGGAGCTGCGGATGCCGAAGCGGCGGTTTTCGAAGTCGGAGCCCTTGGCCGTGATGCTGTCGCGAATGACCGAGCCAATCTGGTTACGGTCGACCCGGAACCGGTCGTACTGCGGCCCGAAGCCGATTTTGCCAAACGAAAACACCTGGCGCTCGAAGGTGGGCGCGATGTAGAGGCGGTCGAAGCGGATGCGGTAGGCGCTGTTGACCGAGCGGTTGGTCGGATTATCCTCGTGCTCGCTGGTGTAGTTCTGGGTATTATTGCCGATGCCAAAAAAGTTGTAGAGCAGCTGCGGGCCGTAGAACTGGGCGGCCACGCGCAGGTTGGTTTTGCCGCCAAATACGCTGATGAAGTGCCCCATGTAGCGCAGGTTATACGCCCCACTGCGAGCCGGCGCAATGTTGGCCGTCAGGCTTTGCTCCGAGCCGTAGGGCTCGCGGCGGAAGGCGTAGCGCCGGTGCGTGATGCCGCCGCCCAGCAGCAGGCCATCGTCGATGTTATACCCAAAAAACAGTGCCGGGCCGGTGTAGTTGAGGCGGTAGTCTTTGAGGTCGAAGCGGTGCGGGTGGTCGTAGCGGCTCACATCCACGCCGGGCTCGAGGCGCAGGCGGGCCTCGCCGAGGCGGTTCTGGATGACGTTGCCGGTGTCGGCGTCATATATCTGGGTGCGGTGCCGGATGCCGGCCACCCGCGAGTTGTCGATGATGGTATCGCGCCCGGTGCCGCCAATCACCCGGATTTTGTGGCCCTGGCGCTCGTCGCCGCTCATAGTATACACGTCCTGGCCGCTGATGCCGTAGAGGCGAATCTCGTCGGTCACGCGGTCGAAGGTGCGGTCGTAGAGCACCTTGGTCAGCTGGCCTTTCTTGCTGATTTTCTGCATCACCACCCGCGTCTTGTGGTCGGGCAGGCGCGTCACCGTAAACTTCTCGCGCTTTTGCGAGCCGCGCACTTCCACGATGTCGGCCATCACGTCGGCATACTTGCGGGCTACGTCGGGCAGCAGGTCGCGGCGGCTTTTGAGCTTGGCCACGATTTCGGCGCCGTGCTCGGCATAAATCTGCTTGGGCCACTTCTCGGCAAATGCCTTTTCGATAACAGCGTCGGTGAGCTGGGCCTTCATAATCTCGGCCTGCTTCACCCATTCCTCGCGGCTCACGCCGCTCAGATACAGGCGGTCGTTGCTGAGACCCGTCTGGTTGAGGCCCTTGTAGTCGCCGTAGGTGTAGCCAAAGTTCTGGAAGTTGCGCACCGCAAACCGCTTGGAAATCAGTGAGGGTAGCACGCCATCGCCCTTAAAAAAGGCAATGTCGCGGTCTTCGGGCACGGCCGTGTAGACCTTGTCGCCGTCCTTGGTTTTGCGCTGGGCCCAGCGCCACTGGTCCTCGTGGCGGTCCCAGTCGCCAATCCACATGTCGAACAAGCGCGAGCGGGCGAAAGCTGGCTGGTCAACCTGGTTGTCGTTGTCTTGCAGCAGCTCTTCGAGCATCTTGTCGGTGCTCACGAGCTTCTTGGCAAAGCCTAGCGAGGCGTCGTTGTCCTGGCTGCCCTTGGCGTCTTCTTCCAGCGCGGCGGGCGTGTTGGCAAATTTTTGCTGGTACTGGCCCAGCGCCGGGTCGTTGGGGATGTAGACGTAGCGCGGGTTGGTGTGCAGGATGCCCGCCGCCGTGGCTAAGGGGGGCAGCACGAATGAGGCGTACGGGTGCTGGGCCGATATCTGGTCTTGCAGCACGGCGCGGGCTAGCCCGGTGCGGAAATTTTCGGGCAGCACGGCGGCGGGGTCCTTGTCGATGCCGCGCACCGTGAAGTAGTAGCCGTCCTCGTTGCGCACCTTCAGCGAAGCGGTTTGCTTGCCACCGCCCGTTTTGTAAGGAATCAGGCCGCCCTCGGCTGTCTTAATGTCGAGCACCGGAAATTGCACCGGCGTGGCCCACTCCTGGCGGTAGTGCTCGCCGAGCAGCCAGTTGTGCAGCTTGCCGTGCTGGGCGTAGCCGGCATTTACAGCCACCGTCACGGTGCTGTCTTTGTAGTTGGGGCGCGGGGTGGCGGCGCTCACCACGGGCGCACCCGTGGGCTGGCCGCTAGCCTTGGCAGCGGCGTCTTCGAGGTCGTCTTTGCTTTGCTTGCCCTTGCCTTGAGTGGCCACGGGGCCGCCTGGGCCCTTGGTGGCGCTGGCCACGGCGCCGCGGCCCAGCTCGGCATACACCTGCTGGCGATACGCGCGGCGGGCCGTCTGGCCGTGGTCGGCATCGTTCGGGATGAAATACTCGACCCACACCTGGCCATCGCTGTAATAGTTGAGCCTGGCGAAGCCCTTTTCCTTGTCCGAAAACAGCGCATCGCCGCCGTCGCCGGGCTTCACGTGCTGGGTTTTGCAGCCCGAGCCGCTCGTGATAAAGTGCGCCTTGCTGCGCACATCGTCGTAGTACTGCAAGTTGTGCTCGTGGCCGTTGGCATACACCACGTTGGGGTATTTGCTGAATAAGTCGAGCAGGTTTTTCTT
>JBPBQJ010000022.1:0-32308 GCA_050954765.1 Janthinobacterium lividum
ATTAATGCCGAAGGCCAGGAGCGCCGCGCCAGCTTTCCCAAGTTTGCTGCCGGTGACACCATCAACGTGCACGTAAAAATCCGCGAGGGCAACAAGGAACGCATTCAGCAGTTCCAAGGTGTTGTGCTGCAGCGTCGTAACCCCAGCAGCAACGGCGAGACGTTCACCGTTCGCAAAATCTCGAACCAGATTGGCACCGAGCGAATTTTCCCGCTGCTGTCGCCCAACATCGACAAAATCGAGCTGATTCGTCGTGGCAAGGTGCGTCGCGCCCGTCTGTTCTACCTGCGTGGCCTCTCGGGCAAAGCTGCTCGTATCAAAGAGCGTCGTCGCGACGTGGTAAAGGCAGACGTAGCCGCATAAGCTGCGCGCTTCGCCAAAAATACAGCCGGCCTTTCCCTCGCGGGGAAGGCCGTTTTTTTATACCTTGGCGCCGGCTGATAACGTTGTCGGCAACGATTGCGCAGATAAAGCCGCTGGCCAGGGGCAATCAGTAGCGCGTTTGGCTAGCGAAGGCCGGAATTTAGCGCTCTGTTCCTACCCTTCCTGCTCATGACTTTCCAAAGTTCAGCGGCCGTGTTCGGCTTGCTGGGTCTGCTGGCGTTTGCGCCCGCGGCCCCGCCCCACAAGACCAAAGTGTATTTAATTGGCGATTCTACGATGGCCAATAAGGTGCCGGCCACCTTCCCCGAAACGGGCTGGGGCATGCCGCTGGCTACGTTTTTCGACTCGACGGTGGTGGTTGATAACCGGGCGCAGAATGGCCGCAGCACCCGCACATTTATCGCGGAAAATCGCTGGCAGCCCGTGGTCGATGCCTTGCAGCCCGGCGACTACGTGCTCATTCAATTTGGGCACAACGACGAGTCGCCCGACAAGGTGGACCGTTATACGCCACCCGTCGACTTCCGGCGCAACCTGCTGCGCTTCGTGGCCGAGGCGCGTAGCAAGCGGGCCGTGCCCATTCTAATTACGCCCGTATCGCGGCGGCAATTCGACAAAGAGGGCCACGTGAAGGAAACGCACGTCACCTACTCGGCCCTCACCGCCGCCGCCGCCACCGAAGCCAAAGTACCCCTGGTGGACCTCGACCGACTGAGCCGCGAGTTGCTGCAAAAGCTGGGCGATGAGAACTCCAAGCTGCTGTTTATGCAGCTAGCGCCCGGTGACCACCCCAACTACCCGCTGGGCCGCAACGACAATACACACTTCAACGAGTTGGGCGCCCGCAAAATGGCGCAGCTCGTGGTGAATGAGCTGCGCACCCAGCATATTGCGTTGGTAGAACAACACCTGGCTAAAGCCTTGCCTAAGAATATGGTAGCTGCCCCCACCGGCGCGGCCGCGCAGCCCACTACTCCGTAAATGAAAACGCTTTATTTACTGGCTAGCCTCAGCTTCGCGGCTCTGGCTAGCCCCGCCCAGGCTACCGGCCCGCTCGTGGTGGCGGCCGATGGCAGCGGGCAGTTTCGCACGGTGCAGGCGGCTATTGAGGCCGCGCCCAATCAGTCCGATAAGCCAGTAATCATTCAGCTCAAGCCCGGCATTTACCACGAAAAAGTGACGGTGCCCACGCTGAAAACGCACCTCGTGCTGCGCGGCACCGACGCCGCCAGTACCATCATCACCTTCAGCGACCACGTGGGCATGCCTAGCATCACGACCCCTAGTTCGTTTTCGGTACTGGTGCAGGCCAATGACTTTACGGCGGAGAACGTGACGTTTGAAAACGCCGCCGGCTACACGGCCGGTCAGGCCGTGGCGCTAAATGTGGAAGGCGACCGGGCCATTTTCCGGCACTGCCGCATGGTGGGCAACCAGGATGTACTGCTACTGGCCACCGGCGGTAGCCGGCAGTATTACCAGGATTGCTACATCGAGGGCACCACCGATTTTATTTTTGGGGCCAGCACCGGCATCTTCGACCACTGCGTGATTAAGAGCAAGAAGAACTCGTTTATCACGGCCGCTTCTACCCCGCCGGGCCAGGCCTATGGCTTCGTATTTCTGGATTGCAAACTGGTGGCCGATACAACCCTAGCCAAAAAGGTATACCTCGGCCGGCCCTGGCGGCCCCAGGCGCAGGTGGTGTACCTGCGCTGCGAGCTGGGCAGCCACATCGCGCCGGCGGGCTGGGACAATTGGAAAAACGCGGAGAACGAAAAAACGGCTTACTACGCTGAGTATAAGTCAACCGGCCCCGGCGCCAACCCTGCGGCGCGCGTGCCGTGGAGCCGCCAGCTCACGGTCACAGAGGCGAAGCAGTACACGCTGAAGCAGATTTTTAGTGGCAAAGAAGCTTGGCTGCCGCAGTCTCGTTAGGCCCAGGCGCGCCGTTTAAATCGTAGCGCCCGCAACAGGTGGTACCTTTACCGGGTCATTGCTTCTCTCTTCCCTACTTCCTACCACATGCGTATTTCCCGGCTAGCCGACCAGCTGAGCGGCTCCGAAATCATTCGAATTGGCAACGCCGTGAGCGAGCAAATTCGCCAGGGCGCCACCATTTGCAACCTCACTATTGGTGACTTCGACCCCAAGCTGTTCCCCATTCCGGAGGAGTTGCGCAAGGGCGTAATGGCCGCCTACGAAGCCGGCCAGACCAACTACCCGCCCGCCGCCGGCATCGCCGACCTGCGCCAGGCCGCTGCTGACTTTCTGCAAAGCCGCCTCGGCCTGACTTACTCGGCCAACGATGAGCTGCTGGTAGCCGGGGGCTCACGCCCGCTCATCTACGCGGCCTACCTGGCCCTGGTCGACCCCGGCGACCGCGTGGTGTACCCCGTGCCGTCGTGGAACAACAACCACTACTGCCACCTCTCGGGGGCTAGCCAGGCGATGGTGCCGACCCAGCCCGAAAATGCCTTTATGCCCACCGCCGTCGAGGTGGCCCCGCACCTGGCCGGCGCCACGCTGCTCGCTCTGTGCTCGCCGCTCAACCCCACCGGCACGGTGTTTACGAAGGAAGTGCTGGAGGAAATCTGCGACCTCGTGCTGGCCGAGAACCAGCGCCGCGGCCCCGATGAAAAGCCGCTCTACATCCTCTACGACCAGATTTACTGGCTCCTGACCTTCGGCGAAACCCAGCATTTCGACCCGGTAAGCCTGCGCCCCGCGCTGCGCGACTACGTGGTGTACATCGACGGCATCTCGAAATGCTTTGCCGCCACCGGCGTGCGCGTGGGTTACTCCTTCGGCCCCAAGCTGGTGATTGATAAGATGAAGTCGCTGCTGGGCCACATCGGCGCATGGGCGCCCAAGGCCGAGCAGGTAGCCACCGCCGCCCTGCTGCCGCAGGCCGACGTAGTAGACGACTACCTCACCGACATCAAAGGCAAGCTACAAGCCAGCCTGGAGGCCGCCTACCTGGGCCTGAAGGACCTACGCAGCCAGGGCTACCCGGTTGATGCCATCACGCCGGCCGGGGCCATCTACCTCACCGCCCAAATCGACATCATCGGCCGCACCACGGCGGCTGGCACAGTGCTAGCCAGCACTAAGGAAATCACCGATTACCTACTCACTGAGGCGCAGCTGGCGGTGGTGCCGTTCAGCGCCTTCGGCGCTTCGGCGGCCGAGCCGTGGTTCCGCTTTTCGGTGGGTGCCGAGTCGGCTGATTCTATTCAGGCGGCGATACCGCGCCTGCAAGCCGCGCTGGATAAGCTGAAGTAGGCTAGCCAGCTTAAATGCTAACTACGTCCCGTCATGCTGAGCTTGTCGAAGCATCTTGGTCGCATCGTTGAGGTAAGTAGCCCTAACGGTGCGGGCAAGATGCTTCGACAAGCTCAGCATGACGGACGATAAAGATAAATAAGAGTTTAGACTAAAAAGGGCTGACTTCGCTACCGCGAAGTCAGCCCTTTTTAGTACGCCTACGCTTCAGATTACAACGTCACGCTGCCCGTCTGGCGGATATCGCGGGAGGAGCTGCCGACCAGCAGGTCGAACTTGCCGGGGGCTAGTACCCAGTCCTTCTTGCCTTCATCGTAGTATTTGAATGACTCGGCGGGTAGCGCTAGGGTGATGGTTTTGGTTTCGCCGGGCTTGAGGAAGACCTTTTCGAAGGCTTTGAGCTCTTTCTCGGGGCGCTTTACGGCGGTCTGGCCGGGCTTCACGTAGAGCTGCACCACCTCGGCGCCGGCTACGGAGCCGGAATTAGTGACGGTAACTTTTACGGTGGCGCTTTGCGTGCCAGGCGTCACAGTGAGGGCACCGTATTTGAAGGTCGTGTAGCTCAGGCCGTGGCCGAAGGCGAACTGCGGCGCCACGTTGTAGGTGTCGAAGTAGCGGTAGCCCACGTAGATATCATCCTTGTAAATCTGTTTCAATGGGTTGCCGGGCGTGCTAGGGTATTCGCCCAGCTTCATGGCCGGCGAGTCTTCCAGCTTCACGGGAAAGGTGAAGGGTAGCTTGCCCGACGGGTTCACGTCGCCAAATAAGATGTGAGCCAGGGCGTTGCCACCTTCCATACCGGGGTACCACGCTTCCAGGATGCCTTGGGCCTGGCCAGCCCAGGCCGACACGTCGATGGGCCCGCCGCCGAGCAGCACCACGGCCGTGCGGGGGTTGGCGGCCAGCACGGCCTGCACCAGCTCATCCTGGCCGAAGGGCAGGTTCATGTCGGGCTTGTCGGTGCCCTCGGCGTCGTAGGCGTTGTCGCTCCACTTGGTGTAGTCGTAGCCGTGGATGGAGCCGCCCACGTAAATTACCACGTCGGCCGCTTTGGCGGCGGCCACCGCCTGCTGAATGAGCTGTGGGTCAGCCTTTTGGTCGCGGGCAATGGTGTAGCCAGGCGTGAAGGTGACGTTTACACCATTACCCAGCTCATTTTTAATGCCTTGCAGCGCCGTTATCTCGTACTTGGCTTTGATTTGGCCGCTGCCGCCGCCCATCGCGTTTTCGCGGGTAGCATTGGCGCCGATGACGGCCACGGTCTTCACCGTCTTCTTGAAAGGCAAGAGATTGCCCTCGTTTTTTAGCAGCACGATGCCTTCCTCGGCCACTTTGAGGGCAGTGGCCTGGTGCTCCCTGGTATTGTAGGCGCCGGGCTGGCGCTTGGTGGGGCCTAGCTGGTGGGTGGCGTACATCACGCGCAGGATGCGGCGTACTTTGTCATCGAGCAGCGGTACTAGCGTGGGGTCTTTCTTGATGGCCGCCAGGGCGGGGTCGGCCAGGAAAAAGCGGTCGTAGAGGCTGCGAACGGGCGCGGCGGCACCACTGGCGGTGGCCTTGCTCTGGTCAACCCCGCTGTACATCAGGAACAGGTCGGTGCCCATTTCGAGGTCGGTGCCGTTGCGCATTGCCTCCTGCGTATCGTGCACCGACGCCCAGTCACTCATTACCAATCCTTTGAAGCCCCACTCCCCTTTCAGAATGGTGTTCATCAGGTAGGCATTCTCGGTGGCGTAGGTGCCCCGAAACTTGTTGTAGGAGCCCATGAGCGAGTACACGCCGCCCTGCTGCACAGCGGCCCGGAAGCCCGGCAGGTAGATTTCGCGCAGCGCCCGCTCGCTCATGTACACGTCGATATCGTCGCGGTGGGTTTCCTGGTTGTTGGCCGCGTAGTGCTTCACGCAGGCCGATACGCCCTGACTTTGCACGCCTTGGATATAGCCTACCACCATTTTAGAGATGAGAAATGGGTCCTCGCTGAGGTACTCGAAGTTGCGGCCATTGAGCGGCGCGCGCACGATGTTGATGCCGGGGCCGAGGATAATGTCCTTGCCGCGGGCGTTGGCCTCGCTGCCCAGCACCGTGCCGTAGGCGCGGCCCAACGCAGGGTTCCAGGTCGAGGCCAGGGTGTTGTTGGTGGGCAGGTAGGTACCGGCATCGTCGGCGCCCACGGGGGGCTTCCAGTTGCGGCCCTGCTCGGGGCGCACGCCGTGCGGGCCGTCGGAAGTCATGACCTCGGGAATACCCAGGCGTGGCACGCCCCCGGCCGCAAAGGCCGAGTTGGCGTGAATCATCTTGACCTTTTCCTCGAGCGTGAGCTTGGCGAGCAGGGCCGTGATTTCGGCCTCGTGGCCGAGCAGCGCCTGTTGGGCATTAGGGCTAGTCATAGATTTGG
Source organism: Janthinobacterium lividum (assembly GCA_050954765.1). Classification (GTDB taxonomy): domain Bacteria; phylum Bacteroidota; class Bacteroidia; order Cytophagales; family Hymenobacteraceae; genus Hymenobacter. The sequence goes on from JBPBQJ010000022.1 coordinate 6,065, forward strand.
CACTAGTGGCAGAGCGAGCAGCCGGCTGGGCTTTTTGAGCCTGAGCGCTGCCAGTAGCGGCGCAAAACAGCGCGGCCGCTAGCAAGGCCTGGGCGCGAATGGAGAAGTAGTGCATGCAGCAAGACAAAAGAAATACGGGTGGGAAAAGGCAGCTTAGCAGCGGTGGCAGCCGCCTGTGGCCGAAGGTATGGGCTAGCGGGCAGCGCGCCCGCTTTTACCAGGGCCAGGCTACTGCCTTTAACCGCTACCTATCGCAGAAATTGCCTTTTTCTTTTATCAAGTAGGACAGCGTAAGATGGTTACTATCACTAAAATGATGTACTATTGTTCGTGTTAGTAGACGCAGGCGCACGCGCTGTCCGCTCGTCAGCTGATTACGCCGCTTTGGGCGGCGCTGACTTTTGCTGTTTCTCATCCTTTTCTTCTTCTCATGCCCACCCATTACCCTCAGCCCTGGCGGCCCGCGCACCTGGCGCCGCCCGCCCTGCGCCTATTAGCGCTGGCTGCCCTGCTCGCCGCCGCCAGCCCCGCCCGCGCCCAAACCACTAGCCCGCCCCAGCTCGGCAGGGCGAGCCTCAAGGAAGTGCTGGCCGCCCTCACCACCGAGGAAAAAGTGAAGCTGGTAGTCGGCATGGGCTTTTACCCCTCGGGTTTTCCGGCTGGCATGCTGCCGCCCGGCGACCCCGGCGACCGCGAGGTGCCCGAAAAAGTACCCGGCGCGGCCGGCCGCACCCACGCCGTGGCGCGGCTCGGCATCCCCTCGCTCACGCTGTCGGACGGGCCGGCGGGTGTGCGCATCGACGCCATCCGGGGCGGCGACAGCACCAAGACGTTCTACGCCACGGCCTTCCCGGTGGCTACGCTGCTGGCTTCGAGCTGGGACACCACGCTGGTGCGCCGCGTGGGCGTGGCCTTCGGCAGCGAGGTGCGCGACTTTGGTATCGATGTGCTGCTGGCGCCGGGCCTCAACATTCACCGCAACCCGCTGGGGGGGCGCAACTTCGAGTACTACTCCGAAGACCCGGTGGTGGCCGGCAATGTGGCGGCGGCCTTTGTCAACGGCGTGGAGAGCAACGGCGTGGGCACCAGCATCAAGCACTTTGCGCTTAATAACCAAGAATTTAACCGCATGCAGCTCAACTCGCACATTAATGAGCGGGCGCTGCGCGAAATCTACCTCAAGGGCTTTCAACTGGCCGTAAAAAAGTCGCAGCCCTGGACGGTAATGTCGTCTTACAACAAGATAAACGGCACCTACACCTCCGAAAGCCCCGACCTACTCACGAGCCTGCTACGCCAGGAATGGGGCTTTAAAGGCCTGGTGATGACTGACTGGTACGGCGGCCACGACGCGGTGGCTCAGCTAAAAGCCGGCAACGACCTGCTCGAGCCCGGTACGGCCGCGCAGACGCAGGCCATCCTGGCGGCGCTCAAAAGCGGCCAGCTCACGTCCGCCCAGCTCGACGCGAACGTGACGCGCGTGCTGGAGCTGGTACTCAAGTCGCCCACCTTCAAGGGCTACAAATTCAGCAGCCAGCCGGCCCTGAAAGCCAACGCCGCCGTGGCCCGCCAGGCCGCCGCCGAAAGCATGGTGCTGTTGCGCAACGAGGCGGGCGCGCTGCCCATAGCCGCTGGCCATCAGGTGGCGCTGTTCGGCAATACCTCTTACAGCCTCATTGCGGGCGGCACTGGCAGCGGCGACGTGAACCGCGCCTATACCGTGTCGCTGGCCCAGGGCCTGAGCGCCGCCGGCTACACGGTGGCCTCGGTCCCTAGCCAGGCCTACGCCCAGTATTTGCGGACCGAAAAAGCCAAGCTGCCCAAAAAGAGAAGTTTTTTCGAGCCCCTACCGGTCATTGCCGAAATGATGCCGGAAGAAACCATGCTGACGCAGCAGGCTCAAACAGCCGACGTGGCCATTGTCACGCTGGGCCGTAGCGCCGGCGAGGGCGGCGACCGCAAAGTGGCCGACGACTTCAACCTCACGAGCGCCGAGCAGGCGCTGCTCAAACAGGTGGCCACGGCTTTTCACGCGCAGGGCAAAAAAGTCGTGGTCGTCCTTAACACCGGCGGCGTGGTGGAAGTGGCTAGCTGGCGCAACCAAGCCGACGCCATCCTGCTGGGCTGGCAGCCCGGCCAGGAAGGCGGCCACGCGCTGACCGACGTGCTGAGCGGCCAGGTAGCGCCCTCGGGCAAGCTGGCTACCACCTTCCCGATAGCCTACACCGACGTGCCCTACGCCACCGAGTTTCCGGGCAAAGAACTGGCTAGCCCCGGCGGCGCGGGCGGCGGGCTCATGGGCAAGCCTTCGGAAAACTCCTATAATGAGGGTATCTACGTGGGCTACCGCTACTACAACACCTTCAAAGTGAAGCCGGCCTATGAGTTCGGCTATGGTCTGACTTACAGCACCTTCGCCTACGGCAAGCTGCAGCTAAGCGCGCCTTCACTAGCGGGTAAGATTACGGCTAGCATCAAGGTCACCAACAGTGGCGTCGTGGCCGGCAAAGAGGTAGTGCAGCTCTACGTGCACGCGCCCACCGGCACCCTAGCCAAGCCTGAAAGCGAGCTCCGCGCCTTTGCCAAAACCAATCTGCTAGCCCCCGGCCAGTCGCAAACTCTCACGTTCACTCTCACCGCCGCTGACTTGGCGTCCTACAATACCGCCGCCGAGGCGTGGCAGACCGATGCTGGCACCTACACCGCCCGCGCCAGCGCGTCGTCGCTCGACATTCGCCAGTCGGCCACCTTCACCGTGCCCAAAGCCGTGGTGGTGCAGAAAAGCCGCCGCCTGCTAGCCCCGCAAAGTCCGGTGAAGGAGTTGAGCGTGAAATAAACTACTGCTAGCCAACGAAAAACCGTCGTGCTGAACGAAGTGAAGCATCTCGCCTGAATTATTGGGGGTAGTACTCCAACGGTTCGAGCGAGATGCTCCACTTTGTCCAGGACGACGGTTTTTAGGTTAGCTCACTTGGGCAACACAATTTAGCCCAATAGCTAATATTCTAGTTATCAGTTACTGGTACGCGGGGCTCCTTACCCGGCGCATCGGGTACACCCGCATCCTTAAGCGAGGCTTTGTTGGTCAGAAACAAGCCGATGGTGGCGGCCAGGCCGGTGGCTACCACTACACCGGCCACTACCGGGTTGAGGCGGGCGCGAGTGTAGAGGCTGGTTTGCATCACGTGGCCGGGGTTGTGGCCGTGTACCTGGGCGCGGGGGCCGTTGGGGCGGTGCAGCGAGCCGGCGGGGTCCACGGCGCGGGTACCCTCCTGCTTTTGCTGGGCCACGCCGGTTTTGGCTTCTACCCAATCCATTACGCCGGGCGCGTATTTATTGACGCTGCTCATAATTTTGCCGCCGCCACCTACAAATACGTCGCGCATTGGATTCACGGCGGCGTGCAGAATGGCGTTAGCTACTTCTTCGGGCGCGTACACCGGCTGGGGCAGCTTAGGCTTCTCCGAGAGGTAGTTACGGGCGTGTTCGGGAAAGGGCGTATTGATGGCGGCAGGCTTGATAAGCGTCACCGATACGGGCGCTTTTTCATCGGCCAATTCGATGCGCAGGGCATCGGTAAAGCCCTTTACGGCGTGCTTGCTCGAGGCGTACATCCCTTGGATGGGTACGGCCACGTCGCTCACCACGCTGCCTAAGTTGATGAGGGCACCACCGTGTTTTTTGAGGTGCTTGATGGCTTCAAGCGAGCCATTGACAATGCCCCAGAAGTTGGTGTCGTAGAGACGTTTAAAGTCTTCCAGGTTGCCCTGCTCCAGCTTGCCCCACATGCCCACGCCGGCATTGTTGACCCAGGTATCAAAGCCGCCAAAATTGGTATGAGCGGCGTGGTGAATGCGGCGCACGGCGGCCGGGTCGGCCACGTCGGCGGCCACGGTCACAACCTTGCTGCCCAGTTGGCGGGCCACGGTATCGAGGTCGGGCTGCGAGCGGGCGGCCAGTACGAGGCGGGCGCCGGCCTTATGCGCCGCTTTGGCCGTGGCTAGCCCGATGCCGCTGGTGGCACCGGTGATAACGATTACTTGCTGGTCGAGGGGTTTGAGTTTGACGGACATCAGGAAATGGAAAAGGACAACTGGTAAAGTAGCGCGGACTTCTGGTTCGCAAAAGCAAGCTCCCGACTCGCGGACTAATAGTCCGTGCTATGCGTTAAGGCGGGCCTCCTTCTACGGCGCGCCCGACCAAATGGATGAGGCGGAAGTTACGCCGCCGGGGCTGGCCCTACCTTTGGGCTTCTCTTCCCAACCCTCGCTAATGGCGGATTCTTTTTCTCAACAAGCTTCTCTCAAATCGCTGGCGCTGCTGGGCTCCACGGGCTCCATCGGCACGCAGGCCCTGGCAGTGGTGCGCGAGCAGCCGGGCCGGCTTCGGGTGGCAGTGCTCACGGCGGGCCGCCAGTGGCAACTACTAGTGCAGCAGGCCCGGGAGTTTCGGCCCGCGGCCGTAGTTATCGGCGACGAGTTTTACGCCGAAGTGAAAGCCGCCCTGGCTAGCCAGCCCGAAACCCAGGTGCTGGCCGGCGCCGCGGCCCTGACCGAAGTAGTGCAGCGCCCCGACGTCGACGTGGTCCTCACGGCCCTGGTCGGCTACGCGGGCCTGGTGCCCACGGTGGCCGCCATTCGGGCCGGCAAGGCCATTGCCCTGGCCAATAAGGAAACGCTGGTAGTAGCCGGCGAGCTGATAACCAAGCTCGTGCGCGAGCACAACGTGGCGCTGCTGCCCGTCGACTCGGAGCATTCGGCCATCTTCCAGTGCTTGGCCGGCGAGGCGATGAATCCCATCGAAAAGGTTATTCTGACCGCCTCGGGGGGGCCTTTCCGGGGGCGCGGGGCTAGCGAGCTGGCCCACATCACCAAGGCCCAGGCCCTGAAGCACCCCAACTGGACGATGGGTGCCAAAATCACCATCGACTCGGCCACCCTCATGAACAAGGGCCTCGAAGTGATTGAGGCGAAATGGCTATTCGGCCTTGACAATGAGCAGATTGAGGCTGTGGTGCACCCGCAGAGCATCGTGCACTCGCTGGTGCAGTTTCAGGATGGTTCGCTGAAGGCGCAGTTGGGCCTACCCGATATGAAGCTGCCCATTCAATACGCGCTGGGCTACCCCGAGCGGCTGCGGAATGATTTTCCGCGGTTTTCGTTTCTCGATTATCCCACCCTCACCTTCGAGGCGCCCGACCTGGCTACCTTCCGCCACCTGCCCCTAGCCTACGCGGCCATGCGGCGCGGCGGCACGGCCGCCTGCGTGCTCAACGCCGCCAATGAGGTGGCAGTGGCCGCCTTCTTACAAGACAACGTCAGTTTCCTGGGTATGGCCGATGTGGTAGCCGAGAGCCTGGAAAGGGTGCCGTATCTTGCAGCCCCAACCCTGGCCGACTACGCCGCTACTGACCTGGAAGCCCGTCGAATTGCGGCGGAGTTGCTTCATAAATAATCATTTGATAACCAATACGTCCGTCCTGCTGAGCTTGCCGAAGCATCTCTACCGCTTCGTTGAGAAGCACTCAGATGAAGCGGTAGAGATGCTTCGGCAAGCTCAGCAGGACAGTTTAAAGTAAAATACCCTCCTTTGGAAATTCTCGTTATGATTGGCCAGCTGGTGCTGGGCCTCTCGCTACTAGTTGGCTTGCACGAATTTGGGCACTTCGCCTTCGCCAAGCTCTTTAAGATTAAGGTCACGAAGTTTTACATCTTCTTTGACTTCCTCTTCCCGCTGCCGCACGTCTGGAATTTCAGCTTGCTTAAGAAAAAAGTGGGCGATACGGAGTACGGCATTGGCTGGTTTCCGCTGGGGGGCTACGTAGCCATCCACGGCATGGTCGACGAAACCCAGGACGCCGACGCGCTGGCCGGCCCACCGCAGCCCGACGAGTTTCGGGCCAAGCCGGCCTGGCAGCGCCTGCTGGTGATGCTCGGCGGCATCATTATGAACGTCATTACGGGCATCGTCATTTTTACGGCCCTCACCTACAAGCTGGGCGAAAGCTACCTGCCCGCTTCGGAGGCCCGCTACGGCGTGGTAACGACCGGCCTGGGCCGCACGATGGGCTTCCGCGATGGCGACCAGATTGTGAAAATCAACGGCCGGCCCTTTGCCGAGTTCAACGATGTGTACGACCCCAACGTGCTGCTAGGGTCCGAAACCTACTACACCGTAGAGCGCGGCGGCCAGCTCATCGACCTGCCCAAGCTGCCCCCGCGCTTCATGGACCAGATGAGCAAGGCCGGCGACAGCCTGTTTGTGGAGCCGCGCCAGCCCTTCACCCTCAAGGAAGTAGTGCCCGGCAACCCGGCCGCCAAAGCCGGCATTGTGGCCGGCGACCGCATCACCCAAATCGGCACCACGCCCATTAAGTATTACGACGAGCTGCTGCGCACCCTGCCACTTTACAAGGGCAAGACGGTGCCCGTGCAGGTGCAGCGCGGCGGCCTGACCCTGACCCTGCCCGTGGCCGTGAGCGCCGCCGGCAAAATTGGGGTGCGCCCCGAGCCGCAGTTGCACTTCAGCACCCGCCAGTACAGCCTGGCCGATGCCGTGCCGCAGGGCGTCAAAAAGGCATTCGGCGTTATCACCTTGCAAGCCAAGGCGTTCACGATGATTGCCAAGGGCCAGGCCTCGGCCTCCGAGAGCCTGGGCGGACCGGTAGAAATTGCCCAGCAGTTTGGCGGGCACTTCGACTGGCCCCACTTCTGGACGCTGGTGGGCATGCTCAGCATGGTGCTGGCCTTTATGAACCTGCTGCCCATCCCGGCCCTCGACGGCGGCCACGTGCTGTTCCTGCTCTACGAGATGATTCTGCGCCGCAAGCCCTCCGAGAAATTCCTGGAAGGCGCCCAGCGCGTGGGCACGGTGCTCATCCTGGCCCTCATGGTGTATGTCATTGTGATTAAGCAGGTAATGAAGCTGTTTTAAAACGCATAAACTCCCGCCGAAACGTCACGTCATGCCCATCTGGCGTCCGCTTGCCGAAGCATCTCTACCGCACCGCTAGGGTCAACTCCTCAACGATGCGCGCAAGATGCTTCGGCAAGCGGACGCCAGATGGGCATGACGTTTCAGTTTATTCACCTTTCTACTATGCGCAAACTTCCTCTGCTACTCAGCCTGTTGCTGGGCCTGCCCACCCTAGCCGGCACCCGCCATGCCTACCACACCAGCATTCTGGAGCTGAGGCTAAACCCGCAGAAGCAGCAGGTAGAGCTGGCGCTGAAAGTCTTTACCGACGACTTCGCCCGCGCCCTTTCCAAAGGCCGCCCCAAGGCCGTGGACCTGCGCTCGCCGGCGGCCCTGCCCCTAGCCGAGCTGTACCTGCACCAGCACCTCAAGCTGACGCTGCCCGCCGCCCCGCGCCAGCCCCGCGTGCCGCTCGACGTGCAGTTTCTGGGCCTGCAGCCCGAAAAGGACGCCTACTGGCTCTACGCCAAAGTACCGCTGCCGCACCCCACCAAAGAATTATTGATTCAACAGGAAGTGCTGCTGGCAGAGTTTGCCGACCAAATGAACATCGTGAACGCCGAAGGCAACGGCAAGAAAATCAGTGCCCTACTGCGCAACGGCCACGAGGAGGAAGTGCTGAATTTCTAATCGCCCTGGCTAGCCTCACCCAGCCACTCGCCAAACGGCCCCAGCGCCCGCAACGCTGCCAGAATGTGCGCCCGAAAAGCTTCGGGCGACAGCTTGCGCACGTCGGCGTCGGGCAAGTGGTGCATAAGCAAAAACTGCTTGTGGCGCAGCCAGCCAGCTTCGGGGTGGCTGGCCTCGTAGCCGGGCGGCATCTTCTTGAGCTGGTCGCCGGCTAGCCCCTGCGGGAAAAATTGTTGGGCCGCAGGCGCGGCCAGCAGCGCGTGCAGGCCTTCGGGCGCGTAGTCGATTTCCTGGCGAATGGCGGCCAGTTGCTCCTTGGTGGGCTCGTAGAGGCCGCCGGCCACGAGCGTCTGGCCATTCACGCCAATTTGCACGTAGCGGCCGGGCGCCTCCGAGTGCTTACCGCCGGGGGCGAAGTAGGCCGAAAAATGCGTTTTATAGGGTACTTTAACCTTGGCAAAGCGCACGTCGCGGTAGATGCGGAAGATGCACTTCTTGGGGTCGAGGCCAGCCAGGGCGGGCTCCTCCGGCACCAGCTCGCGCAGCCAGTGGGCTACATTTTGCTCAAAATCAGCGCGTAGGCGGTCGTAGGTGGCTTTGTGGTCCTGAAACCACTCGCGCTCGTTGTGGCGGGCGAGGTCGTGGAGAAAGTCGAGCAGGGCAGCGGGGTTCATAGCCGCAAAGATGCGGCGGCCAGCGGCGTGGCTAGGGTCGGCGGGCATACCAAAGGCCGGGCCGCGGGCGTTGCCGGGCAGCCTACTTACTCAGCTACTGCGCCTTGCCTCTCCTACTACTTCTGTTTTTCTGCCTGCTAGCTGGGCCGGCCGCCGCCGCGCAGGCGCCAGCCCCGGCGCCCACGTCATTCTGGGCGCAGCAGCTCAGCTACCCGCGGGTGCGGGCAGCCTACGCGCGGTGCTGGCCCGCGCTGGCCGCCCAACTGCAAGCCCAACACCTCGACTCGGCCCGGCTGGAGGTGTTTTTCCGGCTCATCAAAACCCGCCGGGCGCTGGAAGTGTGGGCCCGCAACCAAGGCGAACCGGCGTTTCGGCCGCTGCGGAGCTACCCGCTGGCGGCCACCTCGGGCACGCTGGGGCCCAAGCGCCGGGCCGGCGACGGGCAGGTACCCGAGGGTTTTTACACCATCGACCGCTTCAACCCGCAGAGCGCCTATCACCTCTCGCTGGGCCTCGACTACCCCACGGCCGACGATATCCTGGCCACGGGGCTAGCCGACCCTGGCGGCGACATCTTCCTGCACGGCGCCGACGTGACTGAAGGCTGCTTGCCCCTCACCAATGCGGGCATCGAAGAAGTGTACCTGCTGGCCGTGGCGGCGCGGGCGGCCGGGCAGGCCAGCATCAGCGTGCACCTCTTCCCTTTTCCGCTGAATGAGAGTGAGTTGCGCCAGCGAGTGGCTAGCCCGCACGCGACCTTTTGGCGGGGGCTGGCGCCGGGCTACGCCTATTTTGAGGTGCGCCGGGCGCTGGCCCCCGCCGCGCGGCCGGCTCAGTATGCCACGCCGGCGCCGGCCACAAGGTAGGTTGGGTCTTCGAGAATGTTGACTTCGACCAGCGCGCCGGCGCGGCCCAGCAGGTGGCGGCAGTCGGGGCTGAGGTGGCGCAGGCGCAGCGTTTTGCCGGCGCGCTGGTAGCGCTCGGTGAGCTTGTGCAGCGCATCGAGGGCCGACATATCGGCCACCCGGCTTTCCTGGAAGTCGAGAATAACCTCTTGCGGGTCGTTGGCCACGTCAAATTTTTCGCTGAAGGCCTGCACCGAGCCGAAAAACAGCGGGCCGAACAGCTCGTAGTGCTTCACGCCGGCCGCGTCGATATAGTGGCGGGCGCGGATGCGCTGGGCGTTTTCCCAGGCAAAGGCCAGCGCCGACACCACCACGCCCAGCAGCACGGCCAGGGCCAGGTTTTGGGAGATGGCCGTGATGGCCGTCACGAGCAGCATCACGGCCACGTCGGTGCGCGGCATGCGGCGCAGAATGCGCAGGCTAGCCCACTCAAACGTGGCGATAACCACCATAAACATTACGCCCACCAGCGCGGCCAGCGGCAGCCGCTCAATCAACCCCGAGCCCGCCACCACGAAGCCGGCCAGCGCCAGCGCCGCCACCACGCCCGAGAGCCGGCCGCGCCCGCGCGCTTCGAGGTTCACCATCGTCTGGCCAATCATGGCGCAGCCGCCCATGCCGCCCGTCAGGCCCGAGGCCACGTTGGCTAGCCCCTGGGCCACGCAGTCCTGGTTGCTGCGCCCGCGGCTGTCGGTTACTTCATCCACCACCGTCAGGGTCAGCAGGCTTTCGGTGAGGCCCACCAGGGCCATAATGATGGCGTAGGGCAGCACCACGGCCAGCGTGTGCCAGTTCAGGGGCACCTGCGGCAGGTGCGGCGTGGGCAGCCCGCCCGCAATGGAGGCAATGTCGCCCACCGATTTGGTGGGCAGTCCGCCCCCTATCACCAGCGCCGACACCACGATAATGGCCACCAGCGAGGCCGGCACGGCCCTAGTAAGCTTGGGTAGGAAGTACACAATGGCCATCGTGAGGGCCACTAGCCCCGCCATCAGCAGCAGGGCCGGGCCGGTGAGCCAGTGCTCAGCGCCGGCCGCGTCGCGCACCTTAAACTGCTCGAGCTGGGCCATGAAAATGATGATGGCTAGCCCATTAACGAAGCCATACACCACCGGCTGCGGCACCAACCGGATGAATTTACCCAGCCGCAGCAAGCCGACGGCTATCTGGATGAAGCCCATCAGCACCACGGCCAGAAACAAATAGTCGAGGCCCTGCTGGGCCACCAGGCTCACAATGACCACCGCCACCGAGCCGGCCGCGCCCGATATCATGCCCGGCCGGCCGCCCAGCACGCTCGTAACCAGGCAGATAACAAACGCCGACCCGATACCCACCAGTGGGCTGATATGGGCGAGCAGCGCAAAGGCCACCACCTCGGGCACCAGGGCCAGCGCCGTGGTGAGGCCGGCCAGTATTTCGTCCTTAGCGTTGACGCGGTATTGGGTTAAATTGGAAAGGGCAAACGACATAAAACTCTGAGGATAAGGCAAAAGAAAAGCCGCACGCTTCCGGCAGGAAGCGGCGGCACTCGGGTTTTCGGCCAGTCCTCAGGGTGGGGTCAGCTTGAAAATGATGAGCAGGAAATGGGGCATAAGCGTGCGCAAAGGTACGCAGTGAGGCGGCTAGCCACTTTTCACCCGTTGGCACGCAGCAGCGTTAGCAGCTTATTAATAGGCGCTTATTCGCTACTCATTGTTCGCTTTCTACTCTCCAGGTACATAAAATCCAGCACCGCTAGCCAGAGCAGCGTGGGCGCCACGTAGGCGGCTTCGCGGGGTGCCAGGTGCGAGAGTATCAGCAACGAGCTACCGCAGGCGGCCAACACCAGGAGCAGCTTCAGGCTATCGAGCTGGCCTTTGGATTGCTTGCGAATAAACCGGATGGTATACGTCAGCGCGATGCCGGCTAGGGCGCTTCCCAGCAGATAGTCCGCCCCTAGCCAGTGTAAGATTTTGAAGGTCACTCCAATCAGCAGCAGCCCATACAAGAGCAGGATAATTTTGGCGTAAGCGGTGCCCAAAATCGTCCCGTTGCGCACGAGCAGTAGCAGACCCAGCAGTTGCCCGAGGCCTATGCCCCAGGTGAGCAGCAGGTTGCCGGAGTTGGCACTAGCCGGGGTGTAGGTCAGTAGCTTGCCTACGCCCGCCGCCGCCAGGCACAGTCCGATGACAATGATTAGCGCGCGGTTATTCATATTGCAGATGGCGTGAGCCGGCAAAATACGGCCGGGCTAGCCAAGCGGCGCGCTGGCCCGGCGCACCGGCCGGCACGGTTTTTTCGTTTAGCGGGCTAGCACCTTTTCCGCTTTGCTTATGCGCCGGCTCCTGCTTGCTCTTGTTGCACTAACTCTCTTTTCGCAAGCCGCTAGGGCCCAGCGCCCTACCGACAAGTGGTACTTTGGCCGCCAGGCCGGGCTCGACTTCAGCAGCGGCGCCCCCACCCCGCTGCTCGACGGCGCCATGACCACCTACGAGGGCTGCGCCACTGCCACCACCAAGCGCGGCGAGCTGCTCTTCTACACCGACGGCCAAACCGTGTGGAACCGCCAGCACCAGCCCATGCCGGGCGGGCGCCGCCTCATGGGCTCGGGCAGCAGCACGCAGTCGGCGCTCATCGTGCCCGACCCCGGCTCGGGCAATATTTTCTACATCTTCACGGTGGCGGCGCAGGGCGCGCCCGATGGCTTGCGCTACTCGGTGGTGGACATGACCCGCGCCGAGGGACTGGGCGACGTGCCGCGGGCTAACCTACTGCTCATCACGCCGGTAGCCGAGAAGCTGGCCGCCGTGCGCCACGCCAACGGCCGCGACGTGTGGGTGGTGGCCCACCGCTGGAACTCCAACGCCTTCGTCTCTTACCTCGTCACGGCCGAGGGCGTGAGCTCGGGCAAGCCCTTGCTGAGCAACGTGGGCAGCATGAACGCCGGCCCCGGCGGCAACGCCATTGGGGCGCTCAAGTTTTCGCCCGACGGCACCAGGCTAGCCGCGGCGCTGTGGCGCGACAACAACAAATTTGAAGTGTATAATTTTGACCGCAGCACTGGCAAAGTGAGCAATCCGCGCAGCTTCGGGCCCTACCAGGAGGCCTACGGCGTCGAGTTTTCGCCCGATGGCCGCCTGCTCTACGGCTCGTGCAACGGCAACACCAAAGACAAGAAAGTGGCCGCGGCCAGCGAAACTCAGCTTGTGCAATTCGACCTGAAAACCGGCAAAGCCAGCGAGGTGGGTCACTCCTCCAATCACAAGCTGGGCGCCCTGCAGCGCGGGCCCGACGGCAAAATCTACGTGGCCCGCGAGGATAACTCCTTTCTGGGCGTAATTAAGCAGCCCAACACCAGCGGCCCAGCCTGCCAGTACGTCGATGATGGCCTGAAGCTCGGCGGCCGCCGCAGCAAACTGGGCTTGCCGGCTTTTATCACGGAACCCTAGCGCCTATTCTGGCGCCAGCCCTGGCTAGGGCAAATGCTGGATTTAGGCGTATTTTTACAAAAAATAGCCTATGAAATCCTCTTTGTTCGCGGCCAAGTTTCGCCTCCTTGCCCTGCTCCTGCTCGCTACGGGCAGCCTCCTTACCTCGTCTTGCAAAAAAGACGACGTAGTGACCGACTACTCGGCCACCGACGATGCCACCATCAAGAAGTACCTGGCTGACAACTCGATAACCAACGCCCAAAAGCAGACCTCGGGGCTGTACGTGATACCCGTGGTGACGAACGCCAGCGCCGCGCTGCCCAAAGTAAGCGAGGTGGTTTCGATACTTTACACGGGCACGCTGCTCAACGGGACCGTTATTTACTCGACCTCCCAAAACGACAACACGCCCGTGAGCTTTTTGCTGCAGCCGGGGCAGGTGCTGCCGGGCATTGGCGAGGGCGTGAGCCTGATGCACAAGGGTGACAAGGCGGTATTTCTGATTCCGTCGGGGCTAGCCTTCGGTGCGGCGGGCTCGTCGCCCACGGTGCCCGCCAACACGGTGGTGCGCTACGAAGTGGAACTGGTGGACATCAATCCCACCTTTGCTGTGCCCGACGATAACCTCTTCAAGAAGTACCTGACCAAGAACAGCATCACCACGGCGCAGAAGCAGGCCGACGGCCTATATTTCATTCCGACCGTGAGCAACCCCAGCGGCGTGCAGGCCAAGTCGGGCACCACCGTATCGGTACTCTACACCGGTAGGCTGCTTAACGGCACCGTGTTCGATGCCACATCGCAGCGCGGCAACACGCCCTTTTCCTTCATTGTGGGCTCGGGCGCCACCATCCCGGGCTTCAACGAGGGCGTGAGCCTGATGCGCAAGGGCGAGAAAGCTACGCTGCTGATTCCGTCGGGCCTGGCCTACGGCACGGCCGGCAACTCCAGCATCGCGCCCAACACGCCGCTCATCTTCGACATTGAGGTGGTAGACGTGAAATAGCGCCGCTCGCGGCCACCAAAAAGGGCGACCCGGCACGTGCCGGGTCGCCCTTTTTGGTTGAGTGCCACGGACTAGCTTTTGCCGATGCGGAAGCGCAGAAAACCCAGCGCCACCGACGCGTAGGGGTTGTTTTCGGAGAAATACCCGAGCACGCTGCGGGTGCTGAAGCCGGCTTCCCACACGGGCGTCACAAACGTGAGGCCTAGCGGCAAGCTCAGGTTGTAGCCCGCCCCGCCGCTCACGCCGGTGCTCAGGCGCACCCAGCGCACGGGCCGGTAGTCGAGGCCCGCCCCGATAAAGGGCGCGGGTATATTGCCGGCCACCTGGTTGAGCGGTACCGTCACATCGAGGCCCGCTTCCAGAAACTCGGAGATGCGCACGCCGCCGCCCAGCCGCAGCTTGGTGGGCAGGTTGGTGCGGCGCTCCTGGGCCGTTTGGTACGTAAACAGGGTTTCACCGCTAGCCCCGAACTGCTTGACCAACTGCTGGATAACGTCGTAGTTGGTAAGTTCTCCGTACTGCGGAAAACGCAGGCTTTGGTCGTTGGCCGTCACCACGTTGCCGGTCCAGGTCATGGCGCCCAGGTCGGTCACGGCCACGCCCAGGCGCACTACTTTGCCCACCTCGGCGGCTAGCCCCAGGTCGAACCCATTGCCCGAGCCCACGGGCTGCAACCCACTGCCACTCTTGTAGTTAAACGTGGGGCTGCTAGCCAGGCTTCCGTAGTTAACATCAAACACCGGCGACAGCGACGAATACGCCAGCAGGCTGCCGCCGCTCACCCGCACGTCGGCCACGCCCACGCCCTGAATGTAGCGGTAGCCCGCCCCCGCCGTGAGCTTAAACGCCCCCGGCACATCGATTATCGCCACGCCGTAGCCAATGTTAAACTCATTGGTGAGCGCCAGTTGCAGCTCGGTGCCGTCGAGCGCGGCCGAGAGCAGCGGCGGTGGGCTGCCGCCGCGCGGGTTGCCCGCCACATCGTAGTACTGCTGCACCAGGGCCGCCTGCTGGCCATTCACGATAATGTCCGCGCTGTTCTGGTTGAAGGCCGCGTGGCCGCTCAGGCGCTGGTGCATCGACACCGCTAGCCCACCCAGGCCGGGCGGCAGCGTAAGGGCCAAGCCAAAGGCCGTAGCATCGGCGTTGATGTTCAGCGCGTTCGCGTTGTTTAGGTTGGCTACCAGCGAGGTACGCTCGGCGGCCGTGAGAGCCTCGCCACTGTGAAACACCAGCTGCTTGAGCTGGCTATTGGTGAGCGACTGCGAGCCCACGCCCGCGCCCACCTCGCCTATTGTGAAGGACACCAAGCTAGTACCCTGCCGGCCCAGGTTGGCGGGGTTGATACCCAGGGCCTGATAATCAGTGGCAAACGTGGTAACCACGCCGCCCCGGCCAGTCGCCGAAAAGTTGCTCAGCGCATTTTGGGCCAGCAAGGGCACCGGAGCTAGCAGCGCCAGCAAAGCTGGCAGCCAAGTTGTGGATATTTTCATAGTAGCGCAGCGGAAGGTTAGCGGGTAAAGCTACGCTGACGCCTAAGGGAAAATACAAATTATTCGTTTAATTACGCTATTTACTCTCCCAATGCCTTTACCTGGCCACAGCCGCCTAGCGCGGGTGGCGTGCGTATTTTGCGGCCGTGCCTGCTCCCCTCCTTTCCGCCGCCGATTATGCCCAGGGCCTCGCCGCCGGGCAGCGCGGCACCCTGGCCCGCGCCATTACGCTCGTCGAGAGTACCTTACCCCAGCACCAGGCCCTAGCGCAGGAGGTGCTGCAAACCGTGCTGCCGCGCACCGGCGGCGCGCTACGCCTGGGTATCACGGGGGTGCCGGGCGTGGGCAAAAGCACCTTTATTGAGGCGCTGGGGCTGTATCTGGTCGAGAAGCTGGGCAAGAAGCTGGCCGTGCTGGCCGTAGACCCCAGCTCGCCGCGCGGCGGCGGCAGCATTTTGGGCGATAAAACCCGGATGCCGCAGCTCACGCTGCACCCGCGGGCGTTCATTCGGCCTTCGCCGGCCAGCGGCAGCCTGGGCGGCGTGGCCCGCGCCACCCGCGAGGCGCTGCTGCTGTGCGAGGCGGCCGGCTACGACGTCATTTTCGTCGAAACTGTGGGCGTGGGCCAGAGCGAAGTGGCCGTGCACGGCCTGGTCGATTTCTTCCTGCTGCTGATGCTAGCCGGCGCCGGCGACGAGCTCCAGGGCGTGAAGCGCGGCATCATGGAAATGGCCGACGCGCTGCTCATTACCAAGGCCGACGCCGGCAATGAGCAGGCCGCCCGCCGCGCCGCCCGCGACTACGAGGGTGCGCTGCACCTCTTCCCGCCCGCCGCCTCGGGCTGGGCGGTGCCCGTGCGCACCTGCTCGGCCCTCAGCGGCGCGGGCCTGCCCGAGGCCTGGCAACTCATCGAGACCTACGCCGCCCAAACCCAGGCTAGCGGCTACTGGCAGCAACGCCGCGCCCAGCAGCAGCTCCAGTGGCTGGAAGAAGCCGTGCGCCAGGCGCTGGAGGCGCAGTTCTACGGTCGGGCCGCGGTGCAGCAGGCACTACCCGGTGTGCGGGCGGCTGTGGCGGCGGGGCAGCTTACGCCGTGGGCGGCGGCGGGGCAGCTGCTGAGCAGTAACTAGGTCAAATAGAAACTACCGCTGCTTTTAACTGGCTTACTTTCTGTGGAAGTCTACAGGTCTGCAAGCTGTTTAGCGGCTAGGCAGGCGTATTTTTGGGAATATTATGGGTATATACTTTTCGAACGCGCCGTACCCACCAGGGACTGGCTGGGTGATATTCCTGCTATTGCTGCTTATTGGCGTGGCGTGGGCCATCGCGTATAAGCGTGGCCATCGAGCAGCTGAAGAAGAGGAGGCGCGGAAAGAGCGAGTTCGGGCAGCTAGTCGATTGGGCCAGCAGCGCTAATCAGATGGCTGAGGTTACCAGGCGCAGTGTAGCGAAGTAGTCGGCTATCTCGCCCGCCGACATGTGCGGGTCATCGTAGAGGCTCACGAAAGAGAGTTTCTATCTTCGTTCTATGACGGGACTCCTTATTAGCTGCTATGTAAGCTCCCCCGAGAAGTAGGCCAGTCAAAAGTGAAGGCAACTCCTAGCTTACGGCAGCAGTCCCCCTACCGCCCCGCCAACTCGGCCAGATACACCTCCAACATCGGGTACCCACCCGCGCCAGCCTTGCCGCGGTCGGCGGCATTCTTGGGGTTGAGCTGGTGGGCTAGCTCCCAGGCATCGGGCATGCCGTCGTGGTCGGTGTCGGTGGGCGCCGGCTTGGAGGCCAGCACCGGCCAGGCGCTTTGCGACGTGGCGTAGGGCGTGCCGTGGGGGTAGCCGCCCTGCACGTCGATGAGGCGGCCGGTGCGGGTGCGCACCTCGCGCACTAGGCGCTGGTCGAGGGTATCGCGCAGGGGGCGGCTAGCCCCCGCGCCAGCCAGCACGAGGGCGTAGGCCTGGGTGGCGGGCTGGGTCGTGACGGGGCCGAGGTCGAAGGGCTGGCTAGCCTGGGCTAGGGCCGTGTCGGCGCGGGTACCCTCGTTCATATCCACGCCGCGCCAGTTGTGGGCGGTTACCTCGGCGCTGGCGTCCTGGTAGTTGCCGGCCAGGTAGAAGTGGCCGTAGGGCAGCGGGTTGTTGCCCTTGGTGAGCTTGTAGGGGTTGAGCAGGCGGGCGCGCACGGCGGGCTTGGTGCTGGGGCCGGGCTTGTAGTAGTTGTTGACAATGTTGTAGTTGCCGCCTTCGCCGGCGTACACGTTGTTCTCGCCCCAGTCGTAGATGACGTTGTTGCGGAAGTCGCAGTTTTCGTAGCCTGCCGCGTGGGTGTAGCGGCTGCCGTTGAAGCGCGGCGTGCGCGAGTTGCAGTGCACAAATAAGTTGTGGTGCATGCTGGCGTGCTGCCCGCCCCAGATGCCGCCGTAGCCGTGGCGCTCGTAGTCGGCGTCGCCCTGCTCGAAGTGGTACGAGTAGTTGAGCGGCGGCCCGATGAGGTTCCAGCTCAGGGTAGTGCTGTCGCCCTCGTACACCGAAAAGCACTCGTCGGTGCTCCAGCTCATCGAGCAGTGGTCGATGACGAGCTGGTTATTGTGTAGGCCGCCGAAGGCATCGTCGCCGCCCGCGCCGTCTTTGAAACCCTGGTTCTGGTTTTTATCACCCATCCGAAAGCGCACGAAGCGCACCACCACGTTGCTGGCCTTCACCTGCACCGGGTAGTCGGCCAGGCAGATGCCGCCGGGCGAAGTCTGGCCCGCGATGGTCGTATTGGGCTTGCTGAAGGTGAGCGGCGAGAGCAAATGAATGGTGCCCGACACCCGAAACACGATGGTGCGCGCCGGCGCCTTCGCGCTGCTCAACTGCACGGCGTAGCGCAGGCTGCCGGGCTGGCCATCATCGAGTAAGTTGATTACTTCGAGCACCGTGGTGGGCCTAGCCGCCGTGCCGCGCCCGCCCGTGGCGAAACGCCCGGCGCCCTCGGCGCCCGGGAAGGCGAGCAGCGGCGCGGCGGGCGCCGCCAGGCGCACGGCCCAGCCGGTGGTCATGGTCGCTAGTAAAAGCGCGTGGCGCAGCCCGAAACCTAGCAGCATACTATTCAAAACAAACGGGTGGGAAGCAAGAGCAAGCCGTAAATATGCTCCGGCCGGCTAGCCCCCGCGCTCGGACGCAGGCTTTTCTTTGCGCAATCGTTGTCGGCAACGTTGCCAGCCCGCGCCACCGCTAGCCCTCTTTCCACTGCCATGCCCGATACTCCTGCCGCCCCGGCGGCCCTGCCGCTGGGCGCGCTCAGCTTTACCCTGGCGCTGGTGGCGCTGGCCGGCTACGTCGATGCCGTGGGCTACCTGAGGTTTCAGGGCGTGTTTGTGTCATTTATGAGCGGCAACACCACCTCGCTGGGCGTGGCCGTGGCCGAAGAAAACACCGACAAGCTGCTGGAGCTGGCGGGCGTTATCGGCCTGTTTGTGGCCGGCGTGGTGGGCGGCAGCCTGCTGCACCGCCGGGCCGGCAGCTGGGGCAATACCCTGCTCCTGCTCGTCATCCTGAACCTGCTGGTACTGGCCTATGCGCTGCCGGAAGCCGCCATCGAGAGCCTCGTGCTGGCTATGGGCGTGCTCAACGCCTCGGTGCACCAGGTGGGCCGCGTCAAGGTCAGCCTCACCTTCGTCACGGGCACGCTCGTGCGCTTCGGCACGGGGCTAGCCGACTGGCTCAGCGGCCAGGCTTCGGCCCAAGACTGGCTGTGGCCCGTCACGCTGTGGCTGGCGTTTCTGACCGGGGCGCTGGGCGGCGCGGCGGCGTTGCGGCACCTGGGCCCGGGGGCGCTGCTGGGCGCGGCGGGCCTGAGCCTGGGGCTAGCCACGGTGGCTCGGCGCGTGCGCGGCACTGCGTAGCGGCCGGGACCCTAGCCACTGAAGTTAGGCCCGGCGAGGCGGCACTTAGGGCGTGTTTGGAATCTCAATTTTCGTCATGCTGAGCTTGTCGAAACATGACCCGAAACGATGCTTTTAGCAATTTCCAAACCTGCGCTTAGCAACCCCTCCCCCTACGCTCGCTTGCGCCGCAAGCTCAGGTAATCGAGGTAATATAAGACCTTCACCGACACGTTGTTGTTGTGCGGGGTATTGGCCACGTTGGTGAGGTTGTCGAAGTAGAGCGGCGTCGATTCGTTGCCTTGCAGGTAGCTGGCAGTGGCGTCTTTCCACACCAGGCTCACCTGCGAGCCGGGCGCAAACCACCACACCAGGGCGGCATCCACGTTGAAGGCGTTGAAGCTCGTGTCGTGGTTGCGCTGGTAGCCGGGCAGGTTTTCTTCGGCGCCGCCAGGGCGCAGGCGGGCAAAGTCGAGGTAGTGCACCGTGCTCACGTAGTGCCGCACGCGCATCGTAAACGAGAGGCGGTTGGTGAACGTGTAGTTGGTCGTCAGCGTGTTGGTGAAGGTCGACACGTCGCGGCGGCCCAGCAGCACGTCGGCCCCTAGCAGGTCGCTGTACGTCTGGTCGATGGGCAGGCTCAGGTCGAAGCCGTCGTTGACGTAGCCCACCTGGTTCTTTTTCAGGCTGTAGTCGAGCGTGTAGCGGAAATTCAGCTTGTCGTTCACGCGGTAGCGCGGGCTCAGGGTAAAGCCAAAGCCGAGACGGCGCGGGCGGTCGAGACGGTCGTCGAGGGCGTAGGGCCGGATGCCCACGTTCACGTCGTAGGCCAGCTTCTTGCGGTAGTCGCTCGACACGAACGCGCCCAGGTTCACGCTCGTGGGCACCCGCACGTAGTACTCGCCCAGCTCGGCCTTGCGCGGCTCGTAAAAGTCGTGCTTATACAGGTCCAGGTTAAGGTTGAACCCCGTCGTTATAAAGCTCTTGGTAAACGTGGTATTGGCACTGCCGTAGAGCCCCGTGTTCTGATAAAGCAGCGGCTGAAACAGGGCCGAATGATATACCCCGAGCGTAGTATACAGGTTATTAACCTTCCAAAAGGCGTCGTACTTGTTGTAGTTCACGGTGGCCGACTGGCTCACGTTGTTGTTGCCAAACAAGATGCCCAGGTCGTTGGGGTTGTAGGTGTCTGACTCGATGCCGTGGTCCACGTTCCAGGTCCAGTTGCCCGATATTTTGCCGTAGTTGAGGTAGTATTTGTAGCCGGTGCGGTCGCTCACGGGCGCGTCCGAAAACATGTTCTGGCCGCGGCGCTGCGAGTAGTTGAGCTGGCCACTGAAGGCGTACTGGTTTTTCTTGTCGGCAAAGCGAAACAGGCCGGCCGTCACGTTGGCGTCGTAGGTGGTGCCGGCGCGCGTCACGTTGGTGTTGATGAGCGACACGTACGAGTTGTGCGGCAGGCTCTGGTCGAGCACCACGATGTTGTAGTTGGTCAGCGGCTGGGTCATAATGTCGCGCTCGCCACCGCCCACGCTGTCGCGCAGGGTGGCGTAGCTGGGGGCCGACAGGGCATTGAACACCCCGATACCCAGGCCCTTACTGGTGCGCCCGCTCACCTTGGTGGCGTTGATGAGGCGCGTCACACCCTGGTTGTGGTACAGGTATTCGCCCTTGCCCAGCTGCCCGCTCGCGCCATCGAAGCCGAGCGGCTGCGCGCCCACCCGGCGCGAATAAAACAGGCCGCCCTTGTTGAACAACTCGGTGCCTTCGGTGAAAAACGGCCGGTTTTCCTGGTACTGCACCTCGAAGGGCGAGAGGTTGAGCACCTGGTTGTCGCTGATGGTCTGGCCGAAGTCGGGTATCAGCGTGGCATCGAGGGTGAAGCTCTCGTTGATGCCCCACTTGATATCGGCGCCGGCGTTGAAGCTGGTGCTGGTATTCTGCTTGCCCTGCTCATTATACGGGTAGTGGTTGACGTAGCTGCTCACGTAGGGCGTGAGTGAGAGGCGCAGCGGCGGGTGCAGGTTTTCGAGGTTCGTGAGTTCGCCCCACTGGTTCACGAAGCCATCGACGGCGGGCTTCACCTCGCTCCAGAAAAACTGCTGGTTGTCTTTTTTGCGCTGGCGCATGAAGTTGACGCCCCAGGTTTGCACCGGCGCCTGGGCAAAGCGGATGGCCGAGTACGGAATCCGGATTTCGACGCTCCAGCCCTTGCCGTCGGGCAGCGGGGCCACGCGGCTGTCCCACACGGCGTTCCAGGCGCCATCTTCGCCGTTGGCGGGCGAGTAGCGGCTATCTATCTGAACGCCGGTACTTTGCACGATGAAGCCGTAGCCATTGAGGTGGTCGCGGTAGGGGTCGAGGAAGATGGCGAAGAAGTCGGTATTGCCGCTATTGTCGCGCTGGGTCAGCTCGCGCCGGATGCTATCGGCGCTGGCTTCCACCATCTTAGCGCCCACATACAGGGCGGCATCGTCGTAGAGCACGCGCACCTCGGTGGGCAGGCGCTCGGGCCGGCCGGGCCGGGGCCGCTGCTCGATAAATTTGTCGGCCACCGGGGCGCTGGCCCAGGCCGCGTCGTCGAGCAGGCCATCGAGCTTAATGGGGCTGGCCGTGCGCTGGGCGGCCAGTTGGCGGCGCGGCGCGGCGGCGGCGGCCGGGGCACCCGGCAGGCTTTTTTGGGCGGCGGCGGGGCTAGCCCCGGCCAGGCAGAGTAAGCCCAGCAATAGCCCCCAAAGGCTCCGCTTAGCTTGTAAAAACGACATGATGGGTGGGTGAAGTAAACGTAGAGCCGCGCCATAGACGCCAGCATAAGCCCGGCCGTTGTCTGGCCCCGCAAGTATTTTTTGGGCGAAACCGGCTAGGGCTGCTTGCGAAAAAACACGTCGCCGCTCACCGACTCCAGCTTCACGAGCGGGCCGCCACCCGCGCCGTAGCTGCCGTGCAGCTGGTAGCCCACGTAGCTCTTGGCCTTGAGGTTGCTGAAGCTCACGGCTGGGTCGGCGTACACCTCGCCCGTGACCGATTTCAGGCTAAGCTCGGCGGCCCGGGCGGGGGGCCAGGTCAGGTCCACGTCGCCGCTCACAGTGGCAGCCTCCACCGTGCTGCCGCTCAGGCCGTTGAGCTTCACGTCGCCGCTCACGCTGCGCACGTTTACGGGGCCGCTGAGGGCGCTCAGCAGCAGGTCGCCGCTCACGGTTTTGGCGGTGATGGCGCCATGCAGGCCGCTCAAATCCACGTCGCCGGTGAGGGTGGTGATGCGCAGCGGAGTGCCGGCGGGCACGGTTACCTCGTAGGTTATCTTGGCGCAGTAGCTGTACTCGCCTTTGTTGTAGCTGAGGGTGGGCCGCAAGCCGCCCGTTTTGCTGCTGCGGGTATAGCCGCCGTGCACGCCCCCACTGGCGTTGTTGCGGCTGCCGCCCTCGCAGGGGCCGTCGTAGTGGCTCTGGCGCAGCTGGTCTTCGTCCAGCTTTTCGACCACACTCAGCTCGGTGCCCTTTTCAATGTTCAGGCTGTAGAGGTCGTTCTGCGCATCATTATTGATGCTCACCTTGGCCTGCACGCTCAGGCTAGCCCCTGGCCGCACCCGGATGCTGTGGGCGTACTTCAAATCGAGAAACACGCCCTGGCCGGCAGCCAGCGGGGCAGTCTGGGTCACGAGGCGCTGGGCCAGGGCCGGGCGCAGGCCGCTCAAAAGCAGCACGGCAAGCAGAAAACGGTTCATGGTGAAGAACTTACAAGCGTTGGAAAGCAGAATAAAACGGTAGTATTTGAGCAAGCCGATGGCTAGCGGAGCCGTTGCGAGCGGCTCCGCTGGTAGACTTTCCCTAGGTAGTTGGGGGCGGCGCGGCGCTACTTGGCCTTGCGCAGGAACACGTCGCCGCTCACCGATTTGAGCGAGAAGTTGCTGCCGCCGCCGTTGGCGCGGCCCTCTATGGTCTGGCCGCCCACGTGGCGCATGCCGTTGCTGCCATCGAGGTTGAGGTCGAAGTCGGTGTAGATTTCGCCCGAAATCGAGCGCATGGAGAGGGTCAGCTTAGCGGCGGCGGGCAGGGTCACGTCCACGTTGCCACTCACCGAGGTCAGGGCACTGGGCTGGCTAGGGGTGGCGCTGAACTGCACCTTGATGTCGCCGCTCACGGTGTTGGCCACCACCGGGCCGCTCACGTTCAGCAGGCGCATATCGCCCGAAAGCAGCCTAGCCTCAATGCGCCCGCTCAGGTCGCGGATGGTCAGGTCGTCGGAGCCGCCCATGGGGTCCGAGTTGAAGAGCACGTCGGTTTGGCGCGGCACGCGCACCGTGTAGTGGCCGTCGCTGCGGGCCGTGCGGGCAATGCGCAGCGTGTTGTCGGCGGCTGCCGTCACAACCAGGCCAAGCTGCGTATTATCGACCCCGCCGCTGTAAATAGGCCGCAGGCCGTGGGCCAGGGCGGGCGGCGCCTCAAAGTGGCCCGTGCCGTGGATTTGCAGCTCATCCCCGCTGTAGCCTTCCACCGTCACGTCGCTGCCGCGCATGTCGAGCACCACCTTTCGGTTGGTCGAGCCGCTGAATTTCATTTTAAAGTCCTGGGCGCACACGGCGGCCGGCAGGGCCAGCCCGAGGGCTAGCAAGGGGAGGAAAGCAACCTTTTTCATAATCAGGAAAGCGAAAGAAAATACGACGGCAGCCCAGAGCGCGGTGGCACCGCCCTCCCCCACCCGCTGCCGAAACCTTCGCGGTGGGTCTTGTCCAGAGGCGGCGTGCCACGCCGCGTGGTAGTTTTTTTAAATTATTAGCTATTAGCTATCTAGGCTATTTTTTGAAGCCAGTCTTACTCGTCATGCTGAGCGAAGCGCAGCGCAGTCGAAGCATCTTGGTCGCCTCGTTGAACAGCTCATTCGTACCCGGACAAGATGCTTCGACTACGTTGCGCTTCGCTCAGCATGACGACCAAGGCTAGTTTTAAATAGTAGCCAAAAGCACTTGAGCATCAATTACTAAATCAACTGCCCCAGGCCGCTTTCGGCTTGCAGGCGCACGGCGGGCAGCACTTCGGGCTTTTTGGCGAGCTCTTCGAGGCCGGGCACGGCGCGCTTTTCGCGCAGCGTCACCAGGGTTTCGATGAGGGTAATCTGTACGTTGGGGTCGGTTTGCAGGGGCAGCGCCTCCACCAGGGCCGGGCCCACGCGCGGGTCGCTCCGCAGCCGAAACAGCGCCTCGCAGGCGGCTAGGCGCACGTTGGGGTTAGGGTCAGTATCAAGCGTATGAATAAGCGTGAGCACGGCCGGGTCATTGGGCTCCACGATGGCAGCCGGGGCCTGGCTCACGAGCTGCAGGCGCTGGCTGGCCGTGGCCGGCTGCTGGCGCGCCGCTGCCAGCTTCACCGACAGCGAGGGCTGCGCCGGCTGCTCAGTTTGAGTCAACTGGGCCAGCTGGCTGGCCGGCTGCCCGCCACGCAGCAGCAAGCCCAGGATGGCACCCACCGCTACCAACGCCACGCTGGCCGCCACGCGCAGCCACTGCTGATTGGCCGTATTTTTCTGCCTAACAACTACCGGCTCGGCCAGCGCGGAGGCTAGCGGCTGGCCGCCGCGCGCAGCCGTGAGCCCGGCGGGCAAAGCAGCGGCCTGCTTCGCCTTTTCCTCGGCCAGCATGGCCTGAAAATCATCGCGCATGGTGAGCGGCGGCAGCTCGGGCGGCAGGGCGTCGAGGTCGTTGAAGAGCTGGCGCAGCTCGGCCAGCTCGGCCTGGCAGGCGGGGCAGGTGGGCAGGTGCGCGGCCAGGTGGGCGGCTTCGGGGGGCAGCGGCTGGCCATCGGCCAGCTCGGGCAGCCAGAGGCGCAGCTCGGCGCACGCGGGGTCGGTTAGGTGGTTATTAGCTAAGGAACTCATTTTTCTAGGAATAGAAGGCAAAAGAAGAACGATTTTTTAGTGCCAGCGGGCGGCGTAACCCGAGCGGGCCAACAAATCGTGCGGCGCGCTTCTGTCGTGGCGTAGCTCGATGATATCGGCGAGGGCCTGCTGCTTGTTACTAGCTTGCTGGTAATAAGCCCGGCAAATGGCGTAGCCCATAAAATAGCCCAGGTCGGCGGGGCGGCTGCCCGCCTGGTCGCCATTGTAGAGCCACTGGCTGGTATCCTGGCCGCTGAGTGCGGGCGCGAATTCCTGCCACAGTGCTTGCTCGTGCTGGCGGCCATAGGCCAGGTAGGGCGTGGTATAGGGCGTAGGCAGCAGCAACTCGGCCACAAAATCGGCGGCGCCTTCTTGCAGGCAGTAGCCTAGCAGGTCGGTTTTGCCATCGAGCTCGGCGTCGCCATCGGGCTGCTGGGTGTGCACTACCTCGTGGGCCACCAGCTCCACCACGCCATTCTGGTGCGCCTTAAACACCCGCTGCAGCCAGGGACCCAGCTCTGAGGCATCGGTGGCGGGCGTGGCGGCGGCTATCTCGGTGCCAATCAAGACCCGCTGCCCCTGCACCGTACCGCCCGAATTCAGGCCGCCGATGGTGAAAAAAACTTCGACCGGCTTGTAGCCGCGGTACAGCCGCTGAAAGCGGCGCAAGAGTTTGTCGATGGCCGGCTGTTGCTGCTGCACGGCTAGGGTAGCCGGCCGCACCGAGGCCCAAAACCTAGGGTAGCGGCGCAGGGCCTGCACGTAGGTACGCGCCCGGTATTCGCGGCTTTTGGCAAAGGCCTGCAGCCCCGGCGTGGCCCGGCCCAGGTAGAGACGCTGCACCAGCTGCCGCTGCCGGGCGGTGTCGGGCGTAGCCTGCACACTATCGTAGGCCTGCCAAAAATTGGTGACATCCTGCGTAAAAATGCGGGGCCGCGCCGCCGGGCCGCGCCCAGCCTGGGCCAGCGACAAGCCGCTGGCTACCAACGCCGCCAGGCACAAAAACAAGGAAACAAGACGCAGGGCAGACATTTTTTAACTCAGGTAAATCTTACGGAGGGCATCGAGCGCACGGTGGGCTTTGACCCGGGCCGCGCCGGCGGTACAACCGAGCTGCTCACCGATTTCGGCGTAGTCGAAGCCCTGGAAGCGGTGCAGCAGCAGCACCTCGCGCTGGGCGGCGGGCAGCAGGCCGAGGGCTTCGTGCAGGGCCTGGTGCTGGTCGGTGGCGGCGCGCTGGGCCTGGGCCTGGCGGCCGTGGGCGGCGGTTTTTTCGACCTCTTCCAAGTCGGCGCTGGGGCGCTGGCGCTGGTAGTGGTCGGCCCACACGTGGCGGGCCATCTGGTAGACCCAGGCCCGAAACGGCTGGCCCGGCTGGTAGCTGGCGCGGTAGCGCAGCACCCGCACAAACACG
>JBPBQJ010000023.1:0-31072 GCA_050954765.1 Janthinobacterium lividum
GACGTCTTTTTTTGGGCCTACCTTTGCAATTCATGTTTCGGACAGAACTAACTATTGCGCCGCAGGAGCGGCAATTGGCGCGCACGGCGCGGGTGCTCACGGTAGGCTCGTGCTTTGCCGACAGTATCGGCACGCGCTTACGGCTGAATAAGGTAAATGCCCTGGTCAATCCCTTCGGCACCGTTTTTCAACCACTGGCCCTAGCGCAACTCTTGCGCGCCGCCGCCGGCGAAGAGCAAGACTGGCAGCAGCACGTGGTGGAAGCGCGCGGCCGCTGGCAGAGCTACGACTTTCACAGTACCATTGGCGCCGAGTCGCCGGTCGAGTTGCTGCAGCTCATTCAGGAAACGGTGCGGCGCGTGGGCGAATTCGTGCGCACGGCTGATACGGTGGTACTGACGCTTGGTACCGCCTGGGCCTATCGCCTACGCGAAACCGGCGAGCTGGTAAGCAACCTGCACAAGCTGCCCGCTAGCCTCTTCGAGAAGGAGCTGCTGACGGCTGATGAGCTGGTAAATGGGCTAGCCGAAGTGCACGCCCTGCTGCGGCGCGCTAATCCCAATATTAGTATCGTGCTCACGGTGAGCCCGGTGCGGCACATCAAGGACACGCTGCCGCTGAACGCGGTGAGTAAGTCGGTGCTGCGCGTGGCGTGCCATTACCTGAGCGAGTTGCTGCCGGGGGTGAGTTATTTTCCGGCCTACGAGTTGCTGACGGATGAATTGCGCGATTACCGCTTCTACGCCAGCGACATGCTGCACCCGTCGGAAGTAGCCGAGGATTATATCTGGGATAAGTTTGCCCGGGCGTATTTCGATGCTGATTTTGGACGCTTCCGCAAGGAGTGGGCGGCCGTGCGACAATCGCTGGGCCACCGCCCGCTGCACTTGGGCGCGCCTGAGCACCGCACCTTCCTCGACCAAACGGCCGAGCGCCTGGAGCGCCTCAGTAACCAAGGCGTAGATGTGCGCCAAGAACAGCGCGACGTGCAGCGGCAACTCGTCGCCCTGCCGCCTCCCAAACCAGTACGGGTAGTGGAGCTAGCCCCTGAAGACGACGTAGAGCGAATTGATATTGGCGACGACTCGTCCGGCATAACCGTGACCACGGATACTGCGGAGCGAGCTAGCCAACAGCCCGAGCGCCGCAATGACAACCGGCGCGATGGCCGCCGCAATGACCGTAACAATCGCAACGGCCAGGACCGCCGCAACGGCCATGAGGCGCAGCCCGCTAGCCCGGTGGCCGAGCCAGCCGCGCAGGAAACAGTAGTGTCCATAACGCCCCTAGCGGACGAAACTACGGCCACCGAAGCCGATGCGCTACTCAGCAATCCGGAAACTAACTTGCTGGCGCCAGCCGAAAACGCAGCTTACCCGGCTAAAAAGAAGAAGCGCCGCTCGCGCGGGGGTGCCAAGCGCACGGCCCGCAAAAATGCCGCTCGCCTGGCCGCCGGCCAAACTGAGGAGGATGACACTGAAGAAACGGATGACCTAGCCACGGAAACGCTGGCCGAAGACATCGCGCACGAAGTGGCCGGCATACTGCCGGATGAGACGCCGCTGCCCGAAGCAACGCTAGGCGAGGCGCCAATCATCAGTTCCCCGCCGGTAGGGGTAGACCTTAACGGTGGTTCGGTTTCGGTAGCTGCGGAGCCGGCTAGCCAAGCTGCCGAGCCCGCTGTGCGCAAGCGCGGCACGGGGCCCACACCCAAGAAGTCGAAGGTTATCACAAAGTCAGGCATCGTGGCGCGTGGACCTAAACGCAACGCGCTGTACCGCAACCCTACTCCGGCCGAGAAAGCGGCGGCAGAAGCCGCGGCGACTGAGGCCACTCCTGCTACCGCACCCATTATCTCGTCCCCAATTATGCCGGTGGCACTGCTGGAACGACCGGCCGTCCTCGACACAATGGTGCCTAGCCCAGTCGAACCGGATTCTTCTGGCTCAGCTCAATTGCCTAACGAGAACGCTAACCCGGCGACGACCAAGCCGCGCCGGGGCCGCCCCAAAGCAGCCGCAGCCATTACCACCGATACCGTTGCGAGCGCGCCCGAAACTACGCCGGCTGTAGTTGAACCCCCGGTTGCTGCCGAGCCTTTGGCCGCCACGCAGCCCGAACCTGCATCGGCTGCGCCTAAGAAGAAAGCAACTAAAACTACGGCGGCCAAAAAGCCAGCCGCGGCCAAAAAAACGGCTCCTAAGAAAGCGGCGGCAAAAAAGCCG
Organism: Janthinobacterium lividum; assembly: GCA_050954765.1. Lineage (GTDB taxonomy): Bacteria > Bacteroidota > Bacteroidia > Cytophagales > Hymenobacteraceae > Hymenobacter. The sequence goes on from JBPBQJ010000023.1 coordinate 2,226, forward strand.
GCCGCTAAGAAGACCCCGGCTAAGCGCGCCGCGCCACCGGCTACGGACACGCCGACCACTTGATTTTTCAAAACCCAGCCCCGCCGGCTGGGTTTTGTTTTTCCCGTCCTTGCCTGCCACGCCATGCCTGCCTCCCCTACCTCGCCCACCAACCGGCTAGCCCGTGAAACCAGCCCCTACCTGCTGCAACACGCCCATAACCCGGTAGCTTGGTATCCGTGGGGGCCCGAGGCGCTGGCTAGGGCCCAGGCCGAACAAAAGCCCATCATCGTAAGCATTGGCTACGCGGCCTGCCACTGGTGCCACGTGATGGAGCGCGAATCGTTCGAAAACGAGCAGGTGGCTAGGGTGATGAACGAGTACTTCGTCTGCATCAAGGTCGACCGGGAGGAGCGGCCCGACGTGGACCAACTGTATCTGGAGGCCGTGCAGGTCATGGGCATCCGGGGCGGCTGGCCGCTGAATGTGCTGCTCACGCCCGCGGCCAAGCCTTTTTATGGCGGCACCTACTTTTCGCCTACCAACTGGGTCAAGTTGCTCGAAAACGTGGCCCAGGCCTACGGCAGCGAGCACCGGGCCGAGTTGGAGGGCTCGGCCGAGCGCTTTGCGCAGGTACTGCAAACCAGTGAGCTGGCCAAGTACCGCACGGATAGTGAGCCGGCCGGCGCGGGTGTCAATGAAGACGAATTCCAGTTGCTAGTCTACAACCTGGCCCAGCGCTTCGACCGCGAGCGAGGCGGCACGAGTGGCGCACCCAAGTTTGCTATGCCCAGCATCTGGCGGTTTTTGCTGCGGGCGCATCACATTTCAAATAACTCGGCACTTCTAAATCAAGTCAATCTCACGCTGCGCGAGCTGGCCTGGGGCGGCATCTACGACCAGGTGGGCGGCGGCTGGGCCCGCTACTCGGTCGATGCCGAGTGGCGGGCGCCCCACTTCGAAAAAATGCTGTATGACAACGGCCAGTTGCTGAGCCTTTACAGCGAGGCATTTCAGGTAACACAAGACCCGCTATACCGCGAGGTCGTTTTTCAAACGGTGAACTGGGTGCGCCGCGAGCTCACTAACCCCGAGGGCGGCTTTTATTCCTCGCTCGATGCCGATAGCGAGGGCGAAGAAGGTAAATTCTACGTCTGGACTCGCGAGGAGCTGCAGGGCGTCCTGAACGCGGAAGAGCCCTTAGCCGCCGCTTACTACCAGTGCACCGGCCTCGGAAACTGGGAGCACGGCCGCAACATTTTGCATCGCCGACAGTCGGATGCCAATTTTGCCCAGCAGCACAACCTAGAGCCGCCCGTGCTGGCTAAGCTCATCCACGGCTGGCAAAAGGCACTGCTCGCCGCCCGCGCCCAGCGCGTGCGCCCCGGACTTGATGACAAGGTTTTGACGGGTTGGAATGCCCTCATGCTGAGCGGACTGATAGCCGCCTACCAAGCTTTCGGCGAGGCTGAATTTCTGGACCTAGCCCTGCGCAACGCCGAGTTTTTGCAGCAAAACCTGCGCGCAGGCCCGCGCCTGTTCCGCACCTGGAAGAATGGGCGCGCTACCATCTCTGGCTTTCTGGAAGACTACGCCCTCGTGATAGAAGCCTACGTGAGCCTCTACGAAGCCACGTTTGCCGAAAGCTGGCTGCGCGAGGCCGAGGTGCTGACCCGCTACGTGCTCGACAACTTTTTTGACCCTAGCGAGCAGCAGTTTTTCTACACCGATGCCAGCGCCGAGCCGCTCATCGCCCGCAAAAAAGAACTGTTCGACAACGTCATCCCCAGCTCCAACTCGGTGATGGCGCACAACCTACTGCGCCTGGGCCGCCACCTCGAAAATGCTGATTACCAAACCCTGGCTGCCACCCTGCTGGCTCCGGTGCAGGTCCTGGCTGCCCAGGAGCCGCAGCACCTCACCAACTGGGCCAGCCTCTATGCGGCGCTGCTGCGGCCGGGCGCCGAAGTGGCCATCGGGGGGCCCCAGGCCGAGGCGTTTCGGCAGCAGCTAGCCCGGTACTTTCTGCCGCACGACGTGCTAGCGGGTTCGCTGGAAGCCAGCGAGTTGCCGCTGCTGCAAGGGCGCAGCGGTGGCGATAAAACAACCATCTACGTGTGCCGCGACCGGGCCTGCCAACTGCCAGTGCACTCGGTGGCCGAGGCGCTGGTGCAGCTGGGGCTAGCCGGCGAGTAAGTCGGTTTTCGGGTAACTATGTCGAGCCGGCGGGGGTTATCTTTACTATTCGCCTGCCGCTAGCCGTTTCCCGTGTCGCTTACTTTTGAATTTGCCTCTCCTGCTCCCGTTCCGGTGACCGCGCCCGACCGCGTGACCCTGTTTGTGGACGTGATTTTGCCCCTCCCGCTGCCCAAGCTCTACACCTACCGAGTGCCCTACGAGCTGAACGACAACGTGGTAATCGGCGGCCGGGTCATTGTGCAGTTCGGGGCCAAGCGCACGCTGAGCTGCATTGTGGCGGCCGTGCATGAAACGCCGCCCAAGGAGTACCAGGCCAAGTACATTCTGGAGTTTATCGACGACGCGCCCGTCGTGACCCAGCCGCAGCTCAAGCTTTTTCGCTGGATAGCCGACTACTACCTCTGCACGCTGGGCGAGGTCATCAACGCCGCGCTGCCGGCCGCGCTCAAGCTCTCGTCCGAGTCGCGCATTCAGCTGCACCCGGCCTACCTCACCGACGGCAGCCCCTACCCGCTCGACGAGAAAGAGCAGCGCATCGTGGACAACCTGCGCACCGAGGATGGCAAGGCCTTAACCTTTACCGAAGTGGGCGACGTGCTCGGCATCGCCTCGTTTCACAAGGTTATCAAGTCCTTGATGCAGAAGGACGTTATCTTCCTCTTCGAGCAGATGTCTGACAAGTACTCGCCCAAGGTGCTAAAAAAGGTGCGGCTAGCCCACCAGCACGTGGGCGCGGCCGAGAAGCTTTTCGAGGACCTGGCCAGCAAGCCCAAGCAGGTCGATGTGCTGCTGAAGTATTTGCAGCGCGTGCCGGTGCACCGCGACGAGCACCTCAACCACCTGGGCCTCGAAAAAGCCTACCTCACCAGCTCGCCGCACCTCTCGGCCTCGGCCGTGAACACGCTGATAAAGAATGGCGTGCTGGAGCAGTTCGACCAGATTGTGTCGCGCTTTCCGCTGGAGGAAAACCCGTTGGCCCAGATGCCCTACCAGCTCAACGAGGCCCAGGTGGTGGCCCGCGATGAGGTAATGAGCCTCTTTGGGCAGAAGGACATCGTGCTGCTGCACGGCGTCACGGGCTCGGGCAAGACCGAGATTTACATCGACCTCATTCGCGATGCCCTGGATGGCGGCGGGCAGGTGCTGTACCTGCTGCCCGAAATTGCGCTCACTGCCCAGATTGTGACGCGCCTGATGCGCGTGTTCGGCTCGCGGCTAGGAGTCTACCACTCCAAGTTCTCGGACAATGAGCGGGTGGAAGTCTGGAATGGCGTGCTCTCGGGCCGCTTTCAGGTGGTGGTGGGCGTGCGCTCGGCGGTGTTTTTGCCGTTTGACAACCTGAGCCTGGTAATTGTGGACGAGGAGCACGAAAGCTCCTACAAGCAATACGACCCCGCCCCGCGCTACAATGCGCGCGAAGTGGCGCTGATGATGAGCAACTTCCAGGGTGCCAAGGTGCTGCTGGGCTCGGCCACGCCGGCCGTGGAAACTTACTACCAAGCACGGCTAGGCCGCTACGGGCTGGTGACCCTCAGCAAGCGCTTCGGCGAAGCCGGCATGCCCGAGATTGAGCTGATTGACACTCGCAAGCTGCGCGCCGAGAAGAAGATGCACAACCACTTCTCGGCCGATTTGCTGAACGCGATGGAAAGCAAAATCGCGCAGAACGAGCAGGTGATTCTCTTCCAGAACCGCCGCGGCTACGCCCCGGTAACGGAGTGCAACGACTGCGGCTACATTCCCAAATGCCAGAGCTGCGCCGTGAGTTTGAGCTACCACAAGCACGCCCACGAGCTGCGCTGCCACTACTGCGGCTACCACGAGGGCATGCCCACGCAGTGCCCGGCTTGCGGCTCGCGCGCGCTGCGCACCCAGGGCTTCGGCACCGAAAAGCTGGAAGACGACCTCAAAATCATGCTGCCGCAGGCCAACGTGCAGCGCATGGACCTGGATACGACCCGCGCCAAAAACGCCTACCAGCAGATTATCGGCGACTTCGAGCAGCAAAAAACCAACGTGCTCGTGGGTACCCAGATGGTGACCAAGGGGCTGGATTTCGAGAACGTGAGCCTCGTAGGCATCGTCAACGCCGACGCCATCATTCACTACCCCGATTACCGGGCTCACGAGCGCGCCTACCAGATGTTTGTGCAGGTGAGTGGCCGGGCCGGCCGCAAGGGCAAGAAAGGCAAAGTGTTAATTCAGACCGGCGACCCTACCCAGGTCATTTTCGATAAGGTTATCCGCAACGACTACCTTGAGTTTTATGAGTACGAGATAACCCAGCGTCGCGAGCACGAGTACCCACCCTTCGCCCGCATGATAAAGCTGACGGTGAAGCACATGGACCAAGCCGTGGCCCAGCAAGCCGCCATTTTCCTGACGCAGGAGCTAGTCGAGCGGCTAGGGCGCGGCCCGGTGCTGGGGCCCGAGGCACCCTACATTTTCCGCATTCGCAATTTCTTTTTGCAGGAAATCGTCATTAAGCTCAGCCGCGAACACACCGTGCTGAAGGCCGCCAAGCACGCCATCTGCGCCGCGCTCGAAACTGTGCGCGACCAGAAGGAGTTTCGCCAGGCCCGGCTGGTGACGGACGTGGACCCGATGTAGGGCTAGCCCCGGCAACGCTACCTGCGACGAAAACAAAAAGCCCCGGCTGCCAGAGGCAACCGGGGCTTTTTGTGAGCACTAGGCTAGGGGTTTTTACAATTCGTCGAGCAGCCAGAGCACGATAAATACTAGGCCGATGAGGGCGATAATAGTACCAATCAGGCCGCTGAAAATACCGACAATCAAGCCAATCAGCAACAGGATAAGACCCGTACGCAGGTTGCCGCTGATGCGGGCCGTATGCGCCGTGTTATCACCCTGCTTAAACTGCGAAGACTTGTCGGCCAGCTTGTTGAGTTTCTTGGTGACTTTAGCCAGAGCCATGCGCTGCACCAGGTTAAGGCTCTTGGGGGCGGCAGTGGCTACCGTAGCATCGGGCGTGGCTGAAGTAGCGGGGGCCACCTGAACTGGCGCCTGGATAACAGCTGCTGGCGCAGGTGCCACGCGCGGGGCAGGCGCGGTGGCTACCGTGATTTCGGGGGCTACAGCGGGTGCTTCAGCAACCGGAGCCGGAACTGCTACGGGCGTTTGAGCTGCCTCGGCTGGGGCGGCCACTACAGCTACCGAGCGGTGAACTTTGGAGGCTGCCGTGGTGGTGCTCAGGTAGGACGCCGACTTGGGCAGGAAGGCATAATCGGACCGGCTGCAGGAGCTAAAAGCGAGCGTACCGGCCAAGACCACCGCGAAGCGGCCCAGGGTAGAAGTCAGGTTTTGCATAAGGCGAAGCAAAAGGTGATGAAAGAAATGTGCTGGCAATACGTTAGTGAACCAGATTTGGCTGCCCGCAGGGCTTACTTTTTTACATAGTTAACCAGCGAAGTGCCCGTAGCTTCGTCGGCACTAGCTGAACGCTAGGGCGGCAACTGTTGTTGTAGCACTGGCAAAAGCTGAGATTAGAACTGACTTCGTTGCTTATGAAGAATGGCGTTTTGCTGTGGCTAGGCCTGGCGACAGTGGCAGGTGGTGGGGCCTGTACCCAGCTACCCATCGAATCGAGCGTGGCCGGCCGGACCGGCCTACGGGCCGCGACCATCGCGCCCCAGGTACCCGACTCGTTGGGCTACGAGAGCCGCCCCGCGCGCGACCCCAACGGCATTGGCCGCTACTACCAAGGCCGGCAGATAGCCCACGTGATGGGCCACGAGGGCACCGACTGGCTCGAGCGCGACGAGCGGGGCCAGGAGGAAGGCACCGACTTGCTCATCGAAAAGCTGTACCTCAAGCCCACCGATGTGGTGGCCGATATTGGGGCGGGCACCGGGTTTTTCTCGTTTCGGCTAGCCCCCTTAGTGCCCCAAGGGCGCGTGCTAGCCGTCGATATTCAGCCCGAAATGATAACCGAGCTCAAGCAGCGCCAAGCCCGTAATGGCCTGCGCAACGTGCAGCCCGTGCTGGGCACTACTATCGACCCGCACCTACCCGCTAATGCCGTCGATGTAGTGCTCATCGTGGATGCCTACCACGAGTTTGACCACCCGCGCGAGATGGGGCTAGCCATTCGCAATGCTTTGCGGCCCGGCACCGGCCGACTGGCGCTGGTCGAGTATCGCGCCGAGGACCCCGACGTACCCATCAAGCCGATTCATAAGATGACCGTGGTTCAGGCCCGCAAAGAGATGCTAGCCGTAGGCCTCGTGCTGGCCGACAGCATCGAGTCGCTGCCCCAGCAGCACTTGCTGCTGTTCAAACGGCCCGCATAATCCCAAAAAATAGTGAACAGCAAAAAGGGGCGCTGCGGATACATCCACAGCGCCCCTTTTTGTTGTTTAGAGACCCTAGCGCTTCATCAAACGCTCGATGTCGGCTAGCTCGATGGGGATGTTAGCCATCAAATCCTCGTTGCCGGTGGCGGTGAGCAGGAAGTCATTTTCGAGGCGTATACCCAGTTTTTCTTCGCGGATATAGATGCCCGGCTCGATGGTGTAGACCATGCCCGCCTCAAATTTGCGGTACTTGTAGCCCACGTCGTGCACATCGAGGCCGAGGTAGTGGCTGGTGCCGTGCGGGAAATACTTCTTGTAGAGCGGCGCGTCGGGGTCCTGGTTTCGCACGTCGCTGGCATTTAGCAGGTCCAGCTTAATGAGCTCCTGTTCCATCGCCTGGCCGATTTCGCGGTGGTAGTCTTCGATGGAATTACCGACCACGAGCCGGGTTTGGGCGAATTTGAAGACCCGCAGCACGGCCTCGTACACCTGGCGCTGGCGCGGGCTGAAGGTGCCATTGACGGGGATGCTGCGCGTAAGGTCGGCGGCATAGTTGGCGTACTCGGCGCCGAAGTCCATGAGCAGCACGTCGCCGTCCTGGCACTGGCGGTCGTTGGAGATGTAGTGCAAGATGGTCGCGCTTTCGCCGCTGCCGATGATGCTGGTGTAGGCCGGCCCGCGCGAGCCGCTCTTCACAAACTCGTGCAAAAGCTCAGCCTCCACTTCATACTCCCACACGCCGGGCTGCACGAAGCCCAGCAGGCGCCGGAAAGCGTTGCCGGTAATGTCGCAGGCGCGGCGCATGAGGCGGATTTCCTCGGGGCTCTTGATGGCGCGCAGCTGGTGCGTGAGCCGAGCGGCGCGGCGGTACTGGTGCAGCGGGTAGCGGCGCTGCAAGTCCTTGATAAAGCGGGCGTCGCGGGTTTCGACTTCCACCACCGAGCGAATGTGCTCGTTGGCGTTCAGGTACACGTACTCGGCCTCGTTCATGAGGGCGGCCAGCACGGCCGGAAACTGGTCGAGCCACATTATCGTCTTCACGCCCGATACCTGGCGACCTTCCTCCTTGGTCAGCTTGTAGCCTTCCCACACGAGAATATGCTCGGAGGTTTCGCGCAGAAACAGGATTTCGCGGTGCTTTTCGAGCGCCGCATCGGGGCAGATGACGAGAATGCTCTCCTCCTGGTCCACGCCCGAGAGGTAAAACAGGTCGGTGTTCTGCTTGAGGGCTAGGGTGCCGTCGGCGTTGGTGGGCAGAATGTCGTTGGCGTTGAAAATGGCCAGCGACTGCGGCGGCAGCAACTCGCGGAAGCGGCGGCGATTTTCAACAAACAGCTCGGGGGCGATGGGACCGTAGCGCATACTGAAGCGGAAAAAAACGGGTTAGATGCCGCAAGTTACGGCTAGCCCCAACCCGCGCCCGGTTGGCTAGCGGTAATTTTGCGCCCCTCCTCCCCTCTTCCGGCGCGGCACGTCTGTTCTCCTTATGCTTTATCTGCTCCGGCAAACCCGCACCTTTCTCATTCCCTACGCCGTGCTGCTGGTGCTGCTCGGCACCGTGCTGCTGGCTACCCCCAAACACCTGGCTTTTTTCTGGGTGAATGGCCACAACACGCCGTTTTTCGACCAGTTTTTCCGGCCCTTCACCAACGTGGGCGACGGGCTATTTTACGTGCTCATCACGCTGGGGCTGCTTTTTGTACGCTTCCGCTGGGCCTTCGTAAGTTTCGTGTGCTTTGCCGTGACCTCGCTAGCCGCCCAAATAGGCAAGCAGCTCATTTTTACGGGCCACCCCCGGCCGTTTCGTTATTTCAGTGAAAACCCTGGCTTTCCACCCCTGCACGTGGTGGAAGGCGTAGTAATGGGCACGCTCAAGAGCTTTCCGTCGGGGCACTCTACGTCGGCGTTTTCGGTATTTCTGCTGCTCACGCTGCTCGTGAAGGACAAGCGCTGGGGCTACGCCTTCGTGGCGCTGGCCGCGCTCACGGCCTACTCGCGGGTGTATTTGGCTCAGCACTTCGTGGAGGACGTGTTTGCCGGCTCGGTGCTGGGCACCGGCCTCACCGTGGCCGTGCTGGCTTGGCTGCTGCCCTGGCTGGAGCAGCACCCGCAGCCTTGGCACCAATGGCGCCTGCGGCGGCCGGGGCAAGCCAAGAAGTAGCGTGGACCCTGCGGGTCCGCGAGTGAGCAGCGAGCGTTCGGTAAGTACCCAGGCATTTATGCTCGCAGGCGGACTCGCAGAGTCCACCCTATACGCCATTATGCTAGCTGCGGCACCAACACCTCGCGGCCGATGCGCTGGGTGCGGCTGCGCAGCAGGCCCACTACCTCGGCCTCGGTGCGCGGCGTGCCGTCGAGCAGCACAAAGTGCCGGGCCAGCAGGTCGTAGCGCTTGACCATGAGGTAGAAGAAGATGTGCAGAAAGTGGATGCCATCGAACACAATGGCCTCGTTGCTGGCATACTGCGCCAGATTTTGGCGGAAGTGGTGCGGGTGGTCGGTCCAGTGCAGGGCGGGCTTGAGGTGGTGGCTGATGTGGTAGCCGTCGTTCCAGCACTTGTGGTTGTAGGGCGTGTTGATGCACGTCACGCTGTTGCGGTAACAGTTGTCGGGCGCCTCGGCGTCGATGAAGGCGTGCTGCGCCCAGTTGCCGAGCATCATGATAATGCGCGAAAGCACGAACGGCAGCACGAACACCGCCAACGTGGCCGGCAGGTTTACAAAGGCTAGCCCCAATGTGAGCAGCACGTACACGGCTTCGCCGCGCAACAAGCGGAAGCGCAGCGTGGCTTTGTTATTGCGGTTGAAATAGCCTACCAGGCGCGGAATACCGACCAACAAAAAATCGCCGAGGTAGCGCAGGAACCCCAGCGGCGAATCACGCTGGTAGAACATGGTCGAGCTCTCGTCGTCGGGCAGGTTGTTTTCGGGGTGGTGCATGCCCATGTGGTGGGTGAAGTACGTTTCGGGCGTTTGCCCAAACAGCGGCCCAATCACCCACGGAATGTACTTGTTCAGCCAACCATATTTCTTTTTGAATAGCACCCGATGGCTGGTGCAGTGCAGCATCAGCCCAAATGGCCCCTTAAAACGGGCATTACTCAGGTAGAAATACAGCCCGAACGCCGCCCACCACCACGACCCTTGCAAACTCGGCATAAAAAGCAGCGCCGCCATCGGCAGCATGGTGGCCGATATCTTCAGGATGAGGTAGGCAAACGGCAAATCGCGCTCGTCCTGCACGTAGGGGGCTAGCCACTGGTGAAGATGGGAAGGCGCCGACGGCCGACTGTAAACCGGGTCGGTGGAGGGAAGCAGCAATTTCATGGGGGCCTCAGCTGGGAAGCAGTGTCGCTAGCAAGCAGCAGGCGGGAGCTGGACGCAGCCCTAGGCGGCGGGTCAGTGCGACCCAGTTGACGAAGGTAACGGGCAACAATGGGCGGGAGTTCGCCGGCAATTCAAAATAACTTTCTCATTTTCAACAAGTAACCTGAACAGCTAATCCCCAACCAACTGCCATACCGGACCCCGGCGGTAACTTTAGGTTTCGATGAAAGGGCAGAAATTAGGGGCCAGCGGCAAACTCGCCGGCCATAGTTCTCTGTTCTTTACTCACTACTAGCCGCTTGCCTTATGCCCGTCTTCTCGCACCTGCACTCGCACACCCAGTACTCCTTGCTCGACGGCCAGGCCAGCATCTCGGCGCTCATGAAAAAGGCGCAGGCCGACGGCATGCCCGCCGTGGCCCTCACCGACCACGGCAATATGTTCGGGGCGTTCAACTTCGTGGCCGAGGCCAACAAGTACAACGTCAAGCCGATAGTAGGCTGCGAGTTCTACATGGTAGCCGACCGCCACAAGAAGACTTTTCTGCGCGAAAAGGGCGAAAAGGACAACCGCTACCACCAGTTGCTGCTAGCCAAAGACCAGGCCGGCTACCACAACCTGAGCAAGCTCTGCTCGATGAGCTTTATCGAGGGCGTGTACTCCAAGTTTCCGCGCATCGATAAGGAGCTGCTGCTCAAGTACCACGAGGGCCTCATTGCCACCAGCTGCTGCATCGGAGCCGAGATTCCGCAGGCGATTTTATTTGAGAGCGAGCACAAGGCCGAAGAGCTGCTGAAGTGGTGGCTCGGCGTGTTTGGCGACGACTACTACATCGAGATTCAGCGGCACGGGCTGATGAACTTCGACGGCACCGGCAAAAGCCAAGAAGACGTGAACCAGGTGCTGCTGGGGCTAGCCAAGAAGCACAACGTCAAGGTTATCTGCACCAACGACTCGCACTACGTAGACCAGACCGACTACGCGGCCCACGACCTGCTGCTGTGCGTGAACACGGCCGAGGAGCGCAGCATCCCGGTGGGCGACTACGAGACGAACTACTACACCGTACTCACCGCCGACCAGCGCGTGCACTACGACACCCTCGACAACCTACGCGGCGCCCACGGCTACGACGAGAACGCCCGGCGCATGATTTCGCGCATCGACGAGGAGCTGCAAAAGCCGCCCAAGCAGCGCCGCCGCCGCTTCGGCTTCGCCAACGACCAGTTCTTCTTCAAGAACCAGGCGCAGATGAACGAATTGTTCAGCGACGTGCCCGAAAGTGTGGATAACACCAACGAGATTGTGGATAAGATTACGCCGCCTAAACTGGCGCGCGATATCCTGCTCCCTAACTTTCCGCTGCCGCCCCAGTTTGCCAACGCCGACGAGTTTTTGCGCGAGCTGACCTTCGTAGGCGCGTTCGGGGCTAGCGCTGGCAACGGCTCGGTGACGATGACCAAGCCGCCCCGCTACGGCGAGCGCACGCCCGAGGTCGAGGAGCGCCTGAACTACGAGTTGCGCATCATCCAGACGATGGGTTTTGCGGGCTACTTCCTGATTACGCAGGATTTTATCAACAAGGGCCGCAGCATGGGCGTAGCCGTGGGCCCCGGCCGGGGCTCGGCCGCCGGCTCGGCGGTGGCCTACTGCGTGGGCATCACCAACATCGACCCCATTAAGTACTCGCTGCTGTTCGAGCGCTTTCTGAACCCCGAGCGCGTGTCGATGCCCGATATCGATATTGACTTTGACGACGTGAACCGCCAGAAAGTTATTGACTACGTGGTGGGTAAGTACGGCAAAACGCAAGTAGCCCAGATTATCACCTTCGGCACGATGGCCGCCAAATCGTCTATTAAAGACGTGGCCCGAGCTATGGAGCTGCCGCTGCCGGCCGCCAACGAAATTGCCAAGCTCGTGCCCGAAAAGCCGGGCACCACCCTGGCCGGCGCCTTCCGCGACGTGCCCGAGCTGCAAGCCATTCGCAACGACCAGAGCGACCTCAAGGGCCAGATTCTGGCCCTGGCTGAGCGCCTCGAAGGCTCGGTGCGCAACACGGGTATCCACGCGGCGGGCGTCATCATCGCGCCGGATGACATTACCAATTACATCCCGGTTTCGACCTCTAAGGACTCGGACCTGCTCATCACGCAGTTCGACGGCAAGGTGATTGAGTCGGCGGGGATGCTGAAGATGGACTTTCTGGGCCTTAAAACCCTGACCATCATCGTCGATGCGCTGAATTTGATTGAGCGCAACCACGATGTCAAAATTGACATCGACGACATTCCGCTCGACGACCCCAAGACCTATGCGCTTTATCAGCGCGGCGATACCATCGGCACGTTCCAGTTTGAGTCTGAGGGTATGCGCATGTACCTCAAGGACTTGAAGCCGACTAACATCGAGGATTTGATTGCCATGAACGCGCTGTACCGGCCCGGCCCGATGCAGTTCATTCCCGACTTCATCAACCGCAAGCACGGCCGCGAGCCGGTGGAGTACCCGCACGAGCTACTGAAACCCATCCTGGAATACAGCCAGGGCATCATGGTGTACCAGGAGCAGATTATGCAAACGGCCCAGATTCTGGCCGGCTACTCGCTAGGGGGCGCCGACTTGCTGCGCCGCGCCATGGGTAAGAAGGACATGAAGAAGATGGCGATGGAGCGCGAGAAGTTCATCAAGGGCGCGGCCGAGTTGCACAAGATTCCGGCGAAGAAAGCCAACGAAGTCTTCGACGTGATGGAGAAATTTGCGGAGTACGGCTTCAACCGCTCGCACTCGGCTGCCTACTCAGTGGTGGCCTATCAGACTGGCTACCTGAAGGCTAACTACCCCGCCGAGTACATGGCCGCCGTGCTCACCAACAACATGGGCGACATCAAGAAGGTGACCTTCTTTATCGAAGAAGCCCGCAAGCAAGGCGTGGCCGTGCTCGGCCCCGACGTGAACGAAAGCGAGCAAAAATTCAACGTGCCCCGCGAAAACCAGATTCGCTTCGGGCTAGCCGCCGTGAAGGGCGCGGGCGAAGCCGCCGTATTAGAGCTCGTGGACGAGCGCAAGAAAAGCGGGCCATTCTCCGACGTGTTCGACTTTGCCAAGCGCGTGAACCTGCGCTCGGTAAACAAGAAAACCTGGGAAAGCCTGGCCCAGGCCGGCGCTTTCGACAGCTTCGAGAAGTACAACCGCCGCCAGTTTATGGACGCGCCGGCCGGCGACCAGAACCTCATTGAGAAGGCGATGAAGCTGGGCCAGCAGCACCAGGCGGCCAAAGAATCGGCGCAGCACAGTCTGTTTGGGGCCGGGGCGTTCGGCGCCGTAGCCGCGCCGCTGCCCAAGGTCAACGACCTGGAAGACTGGAGCCCCACTGAGAAGCTGCGCCGTGAGAAAGAGGTGGTGGGCTTCTACCTCTCGGGCCACCCGCTTGACACCTACCGCATGGAAATCGATGCCTATTGCACCTGCCCGCTCGAGCAGCTGGAGGCACAGAAAGGCAAGGACGTGAACGTGGCGGGCCTCATCTCGGGCGTCACGTTTCGCACCACCAAGAGCGGCCAGCCCATGGTGTCGTTTAACATCGAGGATTATGATTCAAGCCTGAACTTGGCGCTGTTCCGCGACGACTTCAGCAAGTACGGGCCGCTCATCAACCCCAAAAACTACCACAACGACCAGGTGCCGCCCATGTTTGTGCGCGGCAAAATGGAGCTGCGCTACGGCACCCAGGACCAGTGGGAACTGAAAATCAAGCACATGGAGCAGCTCGGCAACATTGCCGACAAGCTCAGCAAGGGCGTGCGCGTGAAGCTGGACCTGCGCACCGTGACCGGGCCCATGATAGACCGCCTGCAAGAAGCCATCGAGCACGCCAAGGGCACGAAGCGCCTGGAGATACAATTTGTGGAACCCCACGAGCGGCTAGCCGTCGATATGTTTTCGCGCCGCTTCCAGATTGAGCCTAAGACCTTTATCGAAAAAATGCGCGAGTTTGAGCTCGATGTGTGCGCGCTGATATAGCTCAGCTGAACATCGGCTGAACTTTCCCCTACCCACGTTGTTTTACTCCCATTCCGCTACCTTGCGGCCTCGTTGGCCGTACACGCCGGACGTTTTTTCACTAACATTTTCCTTAGCGTCATGGCGCACAAAGCAATTGAAATAACCGACGCCAATTTCGAGGAGATTATCAACTCGGATAAGCCTGTTCTCGTGGACTTTTGGGCCGAATGGTGCGGCCCCTGCCGCATGGTAGGCCCAGTGGTAGAGGAACTGGCCGGCGAATACGAAGGCAAAGCCATCGTGGGCAAGGTAGACGTAGATGCTAACCCCCAGACTTCTATGAAGTTCGGTATCCGTAGCATTCCCACGCTGCTGGTATTTAAGAACGGTCAGATTGTGGACAAGCAAGTAGGCGCCGTGCCCAAGCATGTGCTCGCCCAGAAGCTGGAAGCCCAAGTGACTGCCTAGTTTTTGTGAAGCTTCGGCTTTAGCATTCGAAAGCCCCGCGCTAGCAGTAGCGCGGGGCTTTTGGCATTTGGGGGCTACTGCTGGCGCGGGGCCATGGGTGAGCGTCGGGTGAAGATAAAATAGCGTGGCTGGCTAGCCTGTTTTCCAGTGATAAAGCGGCTATATTTCGGCACATTTTCTGCCAGGTACGGCAGAGGTTTTTTCACCCTTTTTCTTCCCACACCATGAAACGCTTTTTCGGATTTCTCGCCGCTTTGCTCGTAACTGGTGGCCTAGCGGCCCAAGCCCAAACTGCCCCTACCACGATGAGCAGCAGCTCGTCGAAAATGACGACCACCAAAACGACGCAAGCCCCTACCACCACTACCCGCACCACTACTTCGACCAACCCGGCAGGCATGAGCAAGTCTTCGACCACGTCGAAGAACCAGGCTACCATGAGCAAGTCGAGCACCATGACTACGCCCTCAGGCATGACCAAGACCTCGACCAGCACCAAAATGAAGGCCGACGGCACGCCCGATATGCGCTACAAAACCAACAAGACTAAAACTACTACTACCAAGGTCGGCATGTAATGCCCGGCTACGGTGCGCGATACAGTCCTTCCCGACCGGTTCGGGGAGGACTTTTTTGTGAGTCGGACCCTAGCCACGGTTGTTCCTTTTTTCTCTGCTTTATATGCTGCTAGTCCTTACAGTTACGGTTTTTTTAACATTTTTAGGCGTGCTCGTTGGCTTGCTAGTGGTAGTACTGCTGGCCAAGTCGCTGCTCGGCATCGTCGTTATCGGCGAGCTGGAAGTCGGTATTGTGGCCAAGAAATTTGCCCGCACCAGCCTAGCGGCGGGCCGGCTCATTGCGCTGGAGGGTGAGGCTGGCTTGCAGGCCGATACGCTGGCGCCCGGCTGGCACTTCTTTTTGTGGCCCTGGCAGTTTGCGGTTACGAAAGAGCCCGTGACGGTTATTCCGCAGGGCGAAATCGGGCTGGTGGTGGCCAATGGCGGCACCGTCATTCCGCCCTCGCACATGCTGGGCCGGGTGGTAGAGTGCGATGATTACCAAGATGCCCGCGCCTTCTTGACCAAGGGCGGTGAGAAGGGCCGGCAGCTCGGCATTCTCACGGCGGGCACCTATCGCATTAATACGGCGCTCTTTACCATCCTCACCCGGCGCAATGCCGAGAGCATGGGCATGAACCCCAACGAGCTGGTGGTGTACCGCGTGGTGCCCGACGCGGTGGGCATCGTCACGACCCTCGACGGCGTGCCCATCGAGCCCGGCGAAATTGCCGGCCCCGTCATTCCGGAGCACGACAACTTCCAGGACGCCCAGCGCTTTCTGTCCGCCGGCGGCCGGCGTGGCCTGCAAGAGCAGGTGCTGCTGAGCGGCGCCTGGAACCTGAACCCGTGGTTTTGCCGCGTTGAGCAGGTGCCCATGACCGAGATTCCGATTGGCCACGTGGGCGTAGTCATTTCCTTCGTGGGCCGCCCGGCGCACGATGTGAGCGGGGCCGACTTCACCCACGGCAACCTCGTGGAAGTAGGCCACAAGGGCATCTGGATTACGCCGCTCTATCCCGGACGTCAGCCGCTTAACACCCGCATTATGCGCGTCGAGCTGGTGCCCACCACCAACATCGTGCTCAACTGGGCCACCCGCACCGAAGCCCACGGCTACGACAACTCCTTGAGCAGCATTACAGTGCGCTCGCGCGATGGCTTTTCGTTTAACCTCGACGTGGCCCAGATTATCCACGTGGGGGCGCTGGATGCGCCGCGCGTCATCTCGCGGGTGGGCTCGATGCAAAACCTGGTCGACCACGTGCTGGAACCGATTGTGGGCAACTACTTCCGCAATAGCTCGCAGGAATACACGGTGCTCGACTACCTCACCAACCGGGCTGAGCGCCAGCGCGATGCGGCCATGTTTATCCGCACGGCGCTGGCCACCTACAACGTGCAGGCCGTGGACACGCTCATTGGCGACATTGTGCCGCCGGCCCAGCTCATGACCACCCAAACCGACCGCAAGCTGGCCGAGGAGCAGCGCAAAACCTACGAGGTGCAGCAGGCCGCCCAAACCCAGCGCCAGGCCCTGGTGCGCGAAACCAGCATTGCCGATATCCAAAGCGAGCTGGTAAAAAGCGAGCAGGGCGTGAACATCGCCGAGCTAAACGCCAACTCGCAAGTGAAAAAAGTGCGCGGCGAAGCCGAAGCCGCCAAGCTGCGCGCTGGCGGCGAGGCCGAAAGCACTCGCCTGCGGGCCATCGCCGACTCGGAGGCCACCCGCCTGCGCGGCGTGGGCGAGGCCGAAGCCATCCGGGCCATTGGCCGCGCCAAGGCCGAGGCATACCAGGTAGGCGTGGCTAGCCTCGGCACCCGCGAGTTCACGGCTTTGCAGCTGATGCAGATAATCGGCGACCGCCAGGTGAAAATCACGCCCGATGTGCAAGCCAACGGCGGGGGTGCCGGCGCCGGTAGCGGCGGCGGGCTGGTCGAAGCCCTGGTAGGCTTGCTCGTGCAAGGCCAGCAGGCTAGCCACCCCACTCCACTGCCCCCGGCAACACCCACCGCGCCCGAAACACCCGCCGCGTAATAAAGTCGGCCATAAAAAAAGGGGAAGCCCGCCAGTTGGCGAGTTCCCCCTTTTTTATGGCCGACTACCCTAGCCGCGCTACTGGCTGGCCTAGGGCTGCGCGGCCACGGGCACATCGGCCAGCTGCACGGTGCGGCTGAAAACTTCTTCAAGCGAAATCAGGGTTTCGGTGCGCTCCACGCCTTCTATCTGCTGCACCATGTCGTGCAGCACGTTGCGTAGGTGCTGGGTGTCGCGGCAGGCTAACCGGGCAAACAGGTTGTAGCTGCCGGTGGTGAAGTGCACGCTGATAACCTCCGGAATATCACGCAGCTGCGCAATAACCGAGTCGCAGTAAGAACTCTTCAACAAAAAAATTCCTAGAAAGGCCTGAATACCAAAACCTACCTTGGTGAGGTCGAGGTCGAGGGTGGCGCCGCGCACAATGCCTAGCTCTTCGAGCCGAGTCATGCGGCTGTGGATGGTGCCGCCCGACACATGCAGTTGGCGAGCTATTTCGGAATAGGGCAGCTTGGCATCCTGCACGAGCAAGCTCAGGATGCGGCGGTCGGTATCATCAAGTTCGTACGAGCGAGACATTTGGAACTGGTAATAGAAAGTCAAATTTACGATAAGTCTGCACAAACCTGACGTCTTTTTTGAAGATTAAATAATTTTTAAGCCTTTTTTAAATAAAATTTGCAGGAGTCGAATTTCATGTCTTACCTTTGACCTATCAAAACGCAAACGGCGTGGCGATACCAACCTTGTAGTGTGGTGAAACTGGCAGACACGCCCTCCTATCTCGGGGGTGAAGATTCGAGGATAAAGCATTGGCTTTTCGGAGCCCGCGCCTAACTTCTTCGTGGAGGTTCAAGTCCTTCCGCTACAGCATTTGTAAGAGGCGCTTTCCGGCTGGGAGGGCGCCTCTTCTTCATTTAAGCGCCACCAAATCGACGCATTATGCGGCCCGGCGTCAACCAGCCCTGGCAACGTGCGTACTTTTGTAGTTCGTAGGCTACCCCGGCGGTTCGTTTCGGTGGTATGCCAAGCTCATGGGCACCCAGCTACTCCTCACGTTTTTCCTGATTTTAATAAACGCTTTCTTCGTTGCGGCCGAGTTTTCCCTTATCCGGGTTCGGCTTTCGCAGCTAGAAATAAAGGCTAAAGAAGGCAGCCGGCTAGCCGGCCAGGCGGTGAGCGTGCTGCGCCGGCTCTACGATTATTTGTCGGCCACGCAGTTTGGCGTCACGGTAGCGTCGCTGCTATTGGGTGCCGTGGGCGAGGAGGTTTTCACTAAAATCATCGAGGACCTGCTACCCCGGCTGCATCTCACGCTGAGTGAGGCCACGGTGAAGAGCATTGCGTTTGCGGGCGGCCTCACTATCCTCACGTTTCTGCACGTGCTGTTCGGCGAGTTGTTCCCGAAGGCGCTGGCTATTCAGCGGCCCGAGGCGGTGAGCCTGGCGCTGGTGCTGCCCCTACGGGTATTCTACCTCGTGACGCTGCCGCTCACCTGGTTTCTGTCGAAGGCCTCCACGCTGCTGTTAGGGGCGGTGGGGCTGCACAGCGGCGGCCACGGCACGGAGGCGCACACCTCCGACGAGTTGCGCCTGCTGCTGGACCAGAGCAAGGAAAGCGGTGAGATTCAGGATTCCGAGCACGAGCTGATTGAAAACGTTTTTCAGTTCAACGACCGGATGGTGAAGCAAATAATGGTGCCGCGCACCAAGATAGCCGCCCTCGACGTGAACGCGCCGGAAGAAAAAATTCTGGAAACGGTATTCAGCGAAGGCTACTCGCGCATGCCGGTGTTTGAGGGCAACATCGACAATATTGTGGGGGTGCTCTACGTCAAGGACTTGCTGCCCATTATCCGGCGGGGTGAGCCGCTGGAGCTGGCCCGCATTATGCGCCCGGCCTACTTCGTGCCGGAGACCAAAAAGATAAACCGCCTGCTACGTCAGTTTCAGCGCAAGCACATTGTGATGGCCGTGGTGAGCGACGAGTTTGGCGGCGTGTCGGGTATCGTCACCATCGAGGACATTATGGAGGAGCTGGTGGGCGAAATCCAGGACGAATACGACAACGAGGTACCAGTAGTAGAGAAGATTTCGGAGAGCGAGTACCGGGTGAGCACCGCCACGGCCATCCCCGACGCCAATGAGTACCTCCCCCACCCCCTGCCTGAGGGCGATGACTACGAGAGCGTGGGTGGCCTGCTGAACGTGCTTTATGGGAACATTCCCGAAATCGGCGATGTGGCCGTGCTCGAGCCCTACGAGTTTCGGGTGCTCAGCCGCACCGGCCGCGTAGTGGAGATGGTGCAGCTGCGCGTAATCAGCACCGGCACGCCCGCCGCCGAAGAAGACCCGCTGACTTAGCTCCTACCCTAGCCCAATATTAAAAAAGCCTCTTAAACAGGAGGCTTTTTTATTTTAACCTGCTTCGGCTCCAGTCTCGTGGCTGGCACCGGATGGTGGGCTAGCTAGCCAACTAGCGTAGCGCTGGTAGTTGGTGGCGGTACGGCGCAGACCGGCCGCCTGGGCTTCGCTCACGGGCTTTATTTTGCGGGCGGGCACGCCGGCGTAGAGGTAGCCGGGCTCGCACACGGTGTTTTCGAGCACCACAGCGCCGGCCGCGATGATGCAACCGGTGCCCACTACAGCATGGTCCATTACGATGGCGCCCATGCCGATGAGCACGTCGTCTTCCACGGTGCAGCCGTGTACCAACGCCCGGTGGCCAATGCTCACCCGCGAGCCAATGCTGAGCGCGGCCTGCTCGAAGGTGCAGTGCAGCACGGCCCCATCCTGAATATTGGTTTCGTCGCCGATGCGGATGCTGTTCACGTCGCCCCGAACAACTGCCGTGAACCACACCGTGCAGCCGCGCCCCAGCACCACATCGCCGATGATGGTGGCGTTATCAGCCAGAAAGCAGTCGGGACCAATGGTGGGCAGCACGCCGTGAACGGGCAGAATAAGAGCGGGCATAGGGCTAGCGGGTAGGGAGCAAGCGCTTCCAGGTGCCCTTTTCCCAGTTGTATTTCAACGTGCTGGGGAGGGCTTGCCAGAAGTACTTGCTGGTTTCGACCGCGAAGCTAGGCTGCATATAGCAATTGATGGTGCAGCCCTCGCACTGCGGCAGGCGGCCTTCGAGAGCGGCTAGCCGCTGCGTAGCGGGCGCATTGTAGACCTCGAAGAGCTGGCCGTTGATAGGAAATTTCTGCTCGCCGAGGTGGTAGCAGGGCAGCACCAGTTCATTGTTGGGCGAGATGACGAGCGTGGTGCTGGCCGCCCGGCACACGGGCGCGGCCACGTGGTTGCCGCCGTCGCGCCGCAGCGCAATGAAGCCCTGATTCAGGTATACACCCTTGCGCCGGCCAAATGCGGAAAGGTAGTCGAGCTCAGCCTCGGTGAGCTGCTCACCGGTTTCAACATCGCCGTACTCAAAGGCTGGATTGATAATAAGTACCAGGCCGTTGGGCTGGGTAATGTCACGGTACACCGCCTCCAGGTCGGCCAGGTTTTTACGGAAAACCGTGAACAGAATATCGGGTCGCTCACCTAGCTCTTTCGCTACGCGAATGCTTTCGAGCACAAAGTCGTAACAAGCCACACCCCGACCCAAGTCATGCGTGGCGCGGTCGGCCGAGTCGAGCGAAAAGTGCAGCATATCGACCAGTCCACGCAGCTTTTCCGCATTCTTGGGGTAAAGCAGACCGTTGGTCGTGACGGTGGTAATAAAGCCCAGCTGCCGGGCTAAGGCCAGAAAATCGGGCAACTGCCGGTGCAGCAGCGGCTCGCCGCCCGTGAAGTCTATCACGTTGACCCCTAGCCGCTTGAGGTCGCGCAGATTAGCCTCGACATCAGCCAGCGTAATGTAGGGCGAGGGCTTTTCCCAGATGTCGCAAAACGAGCACTTCGCATTGCAGCGATACGTGACGTAGTAATTGCACAAAACGGGATGCTTGACGAGGCGCATACTATAAAGGTAACCCAGGCGTGTAGGGTAAACCTTAGCTGGCCATTTTGTTCTGCGCTAGGCTAGCGCTAATCGGCCAGCTAAAGCTTACGCTACATCCTAATGCGGCAGCTGGCCCCAGGCCGCGGCGTCCCAGTGCTTGGGCGTAGCGGCCAGCGCCTCGGGCGTGGCTTCGCCGAAGTGCTCCTGGTAGTACTCGCAGAAGCCTTTGAGCGGGCAGCGGGCGCAGTTGGGTCGCTGAAAAAAGCAAATTTGCTGCCCTAGCCAATAATTATGCTTGTGGAAATTGAAAAGACCTTCGGCATCCAGGTCGGGCTTGAGCAGGTCGAGCAAGACGGTGTGGGCCTTCTCGACCGACACTTTGGGGCCGATGACCCCTAGCCGCTGCATCACGCGGTGCACATGGGCATCGACGGGCAGCACGGGCTTGCGAAAGTTGAAAAGCAGCACCAGCGAGGCCGTTTTCAGGCCGATGCCGGGCATATCGGTGAGCCACTGCATGGCCCGCTCGGTGGGCCAGTCGGCCAGAAAATCGAGCGCGTAGCTGCCGCCCGTTTCGGTCTTGATGCGCCCCAGTATTTCCTGAATGCGCGGGGCCTGCGTGGCTGGCCAGCGCGTGGTGCGAATGGCGTGAATAAGGTCGTCGAGCGGCGCGTGCAGCACACCTTCCCAATCACCGAAAGCTTCGAGCATGCGGTCGTAGGCTAGCTCCTCGTCGGCGTGGGTGGTGCGGTGCGAGAGCAGCGTCGAAATCAGCTCGCGCATGGGCGTGCGCCGCGCGGCCGTGGGCACCGGCCCAAAAAACTCGTTTAGAATAGCGTGGTCGGCCAAAGCTTTGGCGAGCTGCGGGGATGAGTAGGTCGGAACCACGGATTCGACGGATTTTTTGGATTGAGCGGATTTTGTAGTCGACGCTTTATGCTACTAGGGCATCGTCAACAAGGTCGGCACAATGATGTCGAGCCTACTCGCAACTACGAAAAAAGGCCACCTGACGGTGGCCTTTTTCCCTTTCCCGGTACCGGAATCGACTACAAAATCCGTCGAATCCGTGGTTCAGAATTACAACTGACCGCGTTTGGCGGCTTTCTGCATTTTTTCGTTGGCGAAGATGGCAACCTCTACGCGGCGGTTGGCGGCTTTGCCAGCCACGGTGGTGTTGTCGGCTACCGGCTGGCTCGAGCCGTAGCCCGTGGCCGTGATGCGGCTGGCCTCTACTCCTTTAGCGGTCAGCTCGTTGGCTACGGCCTGGGCACGGCGCTGGCTCAGGGGCTGGTTGATGGCATCGGTGCCCGAGGCATCGGTGTGGCCGTCGATGGTCACGTTGGTATCGCCATATTTCTGCAGCGTAGCGGCTAGCTCATCGATATTGCCAGCGGCAGCCGAGGTTAGGGCCGACGAGTTGCTGGCGAACAGGATGCCCGAGGCAAACGTGATTTTGATGCCTTCGCCCACGCGCTCTACTTTGGCCCCTTCGAGGTCGCGGCGCAGCTCGGCAGCCTGCTTATCCATGCGGCGGCCGATGAGCGCCCCACCAGCGCCCCCTACGGCGGCGCCCAGAATAGCCCCTTTGGCCGTGCCCGACTTACCGCCAATCACGCGGCCCAAGATGGCGCCGCCCGCCGCGCCGCCAAGGCCCCCAATGAGGCCACCCTTCAGCGTTTTGCTCATGCCCTTGGGCTTGTCCGTCGAAACGGTGGTCGACTGTGCCTGCGCAAAGTGGCCTAGCAACAGCAGAACCGCTAGCAGGTAGGAGAAAGAAAATTTCAGGGTTTTCATGAGAAAAGAAATAAAAGAAAGCACTTGCCGGCAGTACACTGGCAATGCAGCGGCAATTTCGCTATTCGCAACCACCTTGCCAAACTTACTTGGTCTAACGCGGCGCTTTCTCTGTTTAATGCCGCGGGGTCTTGGCTAGCCACAAAAAAAGCCTGGCGGCGAGCCAAGCTTTTACTTTTTGCGAAGCTGAATAGCAGCGAGCGCCTACTTGTTGCGGTAACGGTTGTAGCGAGCAGGGTCTTTCTTTTTATCCTGGTTGCGGCCTACCAGGCCACCACCTACTACGCCAGCACCGGCACCAATCAGAGCGCCTTTACCGCCCCCAACTAGGCCCCCTAACACAGCCCCACCAGCGCCGCCTACTGCCGCGCCCTTAGCCTTGCGGCTCCAGCCCTTAGGCTTGTCCTGGGCTTGGGCTACTGAGCCGGCGAGCATAAAGAAAGCCAGCAAAAACACGAAAACTTTCGAGAAGGATTTCATCTGGATACAAAGCAAATAAAGGAGAGAGAAGCGGTTGAGTAACCGACGAGGTTTTAACGCAAACTAAAATCCGGAGGTTGTGCCCGCACCCAAAAAAAGCCCGAGGCTATATGCCCCGAGCTTCTTAACACTTAGCTAACTAAGCAAAAACCTACAGCGTGCCGTTTTCGGCAGCCTTTTTCATTTTCTCGTTGGCGTAGATAGCCACTTCCACGCGGCGGTTAGCTTGCTTGCCTTCCACCGTCGAGTTGTCGGCCACCGGCTGGGTCGAGCCGTAGCCTTTGGTGCTGATGCGGCTGCTAGCCACGCTCTGGGCCGTGAGGGCGGTAGCTACCGACTGGGCGCGCTGCTCACTCAAAGGCTGGTTGATGGCATCGGTACCGGTGTTATCGGTGTGGCCTTCTACCAGCACGTTGGTGTCGGGGTATTTTTGCAGCGTAGCGGCTAGCTTCGAAATGTCGGACTGCGAGGTGGCGCGCAGGGCGCTGCTGTTGGTATCGAATAGAATACCCGAGTCGAAGGTGATTTTGATGCCCTCGCCCACGCGCTCAACCTTGGCGTTGGCCATATCGCGCTGTAACTCCTGCGCCTGCTTGTCCATTTTGCGGCCAATGAGCGCGCCGGCGCCACCGCCCACGGCGGCACCCAGGATGGCTCCGGCAGCCGTGCCCTTGCCCCCGCCCAGTAGGCCGCCTATCACGCCGCCTACCACGGCCCCGCCGCCGGCGCCAAACAGGCCGCCTTTGGTAGTTTTATTCATGCCATCCTTGCGCACACCGGTGCCGTTGTTGCTCGACAAATCGGGCTGCGTGGAGGGCTGGCGGGTAGAGGCACACGAGCCAAGCAGCATTACGAAGGCCAGCAAAGTGGCCACAAAAGACTTGGAAGAAGTCATCATTTCTGAGTGAATTTGGTGAAAATACTGGGTCCACCAGCTGGGCTTATACGCAAAAGCCCGCTCTGGTTACCAAAGCGGGCTTTTCTAAAGTCGTGCCAACTAAGCTTAGCGGCAGGCGAGCATACCGAACAGGTCGGCTAGGCGTTGCTTCAGCTCGCGGCGGTCCACAATAAAATCGAGGAAGCCGTGCTCGAGCACAAACTCGGCACTTTGAAAACCCTTAGGCAGGTCCTTGCCAATGGTTTCCTTGATAACGCGCGGGCCGGCGAAGCCGATGAGTGCACCCGGCTCGGCAATATTGAAGTCGCCGAGCATGGCGAAGCTAGCCGTGACGCCACCCGTGGTGGGGTCGGTGAGTAGGCTCACGTAGGGCACCTTGGCTTCGGCGAGCAGGGCTAGCCGGGCCGAGGTTTTGGCCATCTGCATGAGCGAGTAGCCGGCTTCCATCATGCGGGCGCCGCCCGAGCGCGAAATCATGAGGAAGGGAATTTTATGCTCGCGGGCGTAGTCGATGGCGCGGGCTATTTTTTCGCCCACCACCGAGCCCATCGAGCCGCCGATGAAGCGGAAATCCATGGCGGCTACCACCAGGGGCTGCCCGGCGCTGAGGCCGTGGGCCGTGCGCACGGCGTCTTTGAGGCCGGTGCTTTTTTCGGTGGCCTGCACGCGCTGCGGGTAGGCTTTGGTGTCGACAAAGTGCAGCGGGTCGCCGGAGGTCAGGTTGGCATTGAGCTCCTCAAACTTGCCTTCGTCAAATAGAAAATCGAAGTACACGGCCGCGTCGATGCGGTCGTGGTGGCTGCAATTGCCGCACACGTAGTGCAGGCGCTTGTGCTCGGCCATCGTCACAACGGTTTTGCACTCGGGGCATTTATACCAGAGGCCATCCGGGGTCTCTTTTTTTTGTTCGGTAGGGGTAATAATACCTTTTTCTTCGCGCCGGAACCAAGCCATGTGGGAGCAGTTGAAAGCAGCGGGCAACGCGCCGCCGGCTTTTGGATAAGTAGAAGTTAGACAACAAAAATAGGCTATCGGCGGCTAGGTTGGGCGGGCCGCTGCCAAACCTGGCTGGCTAGGGCTGCCCGCAGCCCCTAGCGGCGTGGCGAACCACTTTCTTCGGCCTCATCAAAACGCCCCCGCTAGCCCTTGCCTCGGTGGCAGAGAGGGCCGGAATGCGGGCCAAACGCGCAGGGCTGGTTGTAACTTGCCCCCTTCCCTACTACCTCACTCAGCCTTTTTCTGTCTTGAAACTTCCTGCCTCCCTGCTGGCCCTGGGCTTGCTCAGCGCCCCGTTTGTGTTGAACAGCTGCGTCACGGCCAAGCGCTACGAAGACCTGCAGGCCCGCACCACCGCCGAAACCCAGGCCCGCACCACCGCCGAAGCGCAGGCCCGCCAAACTAAAGCCGACCTGCAAAAGGCCAACGACCAGCTCGCCGAGCTGCGCCTCGACCAGAAGCGCCTCATCACCGACTCGACCCAGACCGGCAATGCCCTGCGCCGCACCCGCACGCTCTATACCCAACTCACTGACAGCTACGATAAGCTGCTCAAGAACAGCGACCGCGCCCTCGCCGACCGCAATGCCGACTACGGCAAGCTAGCCAAGGACCTCGCCACCCGCGAAAGCGAGCTGGGCCAGCTCGACCAAAACCTGCAAAAAGCCAAGTCGGACCTCACCGCCCGCGAAGCCAAGCTCACCGAGCTGACCCAGGCCCTGGCCGACAAGGACAAGGCCGTGAACGACCTGAAGGCTCGCGTGAGCAAGGCGCTGCTGAGCTTCAACAGCAGCGACTTGCAGGTGAAGCTCAAGGACGGCAAAGTTTACGTGTCGCTCTCCGAGCAGCTGCTCTTCAAATCGGGCTCGACCAAAGTGGACCCCAAGGGCCAGGAGGCGCTCAAGAAGTTAGCCACCGTGCTGCAAGAGCAAAAAGACGTGAACGTGGTAGTGGAAGGTCACACCGACAACGTACCCATGCGCGGCACCGGCGCCATTCAGGACAACTGGGATTTGAGCGCGCTGCGCGCCACCGACATTGCCCGCCTGCTTACCAGCAGCGGCGTCGAGCCGAGCCGCATCACGGCCTCGGGCCGCTCGCAGTACGTGCCCGTAGCAGCCAACGATACGGCCCCGAACAAGGCCCTCAACCGCCGCACCGACATCATCCTCACGCCCAAGCTCGACGAGCTGTTTAAAATCCTCGACGGCAACAGCGCGGCGGGCGGCAAGTAGCCTGCACATATCCAGCACCTTAGTAGAGACCCGATTCCTGACGGAAGCGGGTCTTTTCATATAGTATTAAGTATCTTGGCCACCTACAGTGGCCAGCGCTAGTTTATGGCTAGCAGGGCCACTATAATCTACACAATATAGTATTGACCAACCTTTTACTCTGTTTTTCATGCGCATACTTTGCCACTTACGGGGGCTACTGATGCTGGTAGTTGGACTGGCCAGCTTACCAGCCGCCTACGCGTCTCACATTTTGGGGGGCGACATCACGTACGCGCCCGTGGCAGCTACCACAGCCGGGGTACCACGCTACCACGTGGTAGTGCGGTTGTTTCGGGATATCAATGGCGTTGACCAGCCTACTATCAACCTCACCTGCAACCGGAGCAGCTGCAACGCCACCACCGCCGATTACTTTTTGGTATACAATGTGGCCCGCTCGGCCGTCATCCGGCGTACTGGGTTGGGCTGCGCAACTGCCGCCCCTTTCCGCATCTACGACACCTATCTTTTTGAGACCGATGTGGACCTGCCCCGCGGCCAGTGGACGCTAAGTGTATCGCTGGAAAACCGGAGCAGCGGCATTCTGAATATCTCAAATTCCGGCACCCGTTCTTTCTACCTCAACGCTTTTTTAGATAATCAGCTAGCTCCGCAGAACTCGTCCCCGCAGTTTCTGACCACCCTGCTGCCCTATCTGTGCGGCAGCGCAGCGCAGCGCTACAGCTTCAGCTCCTTCGACAGCGACGGCGACTCACTGGCGTATCAGTTTACTTTTTCGCAGGAGAAACTTGTGCCGGCTGATGTGAATAACCTGTGCGGCTTTCCGATAGCGGGCAGCTTTTCGCCTCACTTTCAGATTAATACCGCCACTGGGGCGCTAACGTCGCCGGCCGGCTCCGTGCAGCAGGGCACCTACGCCATGGCCGCGCGCGTGTCGGAATACCGGCGCATCGGCGGCACGTGGCAGCCCATCGGCTACATCATGCGCGATGTCACCTACCTGGCCTACAGTGGCACTAACCTGCCGCCGGGCTTCACGGGCCTCACGCTGGGCAGCGGCGCGGCGCTGGCCCTCGACCAGCCCGTGGTGGTGCGCCCGAGCCAGACAACGAGCCTGCTTTTCAGCGCCGCCGACCCCGACGCTGGCCAAATGCTGCGCTTCAGCAGCGAGGCCACTGGCGTCATCCCAGGCCTGAGCCTAGCTACCGTGAGCGGCACCCAGGCGCGCCTCACCTGGCAAGTGCCCGCTAGCCTGCCGCCGGGCCGCTACACGGCTACCATCGCGGTGCAAGACAATGGCTGCCCCCTCAACGCCAGCACCGAGCAGACTATTTCTTTCCTGGTAACCAACCAGACCCTAGCCACCCGCCCGGGCACCGACGCGCCTACGACCGCTTTCCCCATGCCTTTCCACGAGCAGGTGCAGTTTCAGGCTACCACGGGCGGGCAGCTCGTGCTCATTGTCGATGAGCTGGGCCGCACCATCGCGCAGCTGCGCGCCGGGGCCGATGGCCGCGTGCAATGGCAGCCCGCCGCTAGCCTACCCGCCGGCCTCTACCTGGCCCGCGGGGCCGATGGCCGCCCGCTAGCCCGTCTGCTGCGGCAGTAATTTGGCTGTTTAGTTCATACAAAAGAGGCCCGCTCTGCTACGCAGAACGGGCCTCTTGGCTTACCGCAAGGGGCTAGCTTACAGCGTAATATTCAGGCGCGTGAAGTAGTACGCTCCGTTGAAGCCAAACTGGTTGGCGTTGTAGAGGTAGCGCCCGCGGTTCGAGTTGTCGAGGCCGGAGTTATAGCTCAGGTTGGGGTCGGCCGAGGTATTGGTGGCGTAGTTGCGGGGGTTCACGTAAATTTTGTCGGGGTACACGTCGAACAGGTTGTTGACGCCAATGGTCAGCCCCAGCTGTTTAACAAGCTGATAGCTCACCGTTACGTCGGTAATCCACTTGGCCGAGAACGTCTGGTCGAGGCTAGCGCGCGTGGGGTCGGGGTCAGCGGTTTGCACCTCGCCAAAGCGCACCGACCGGGCCTCAATATTAAATTTGCTCAGCGTGTAGGCAGCCGACAAATTGATTTTACTGCGCGGGTTGCCGTTTTCGAGGCGCGTGCGCTGCTGGCGGTCAAACAAGGTGTTTTGCAGCGCTGGGTTGTCGTTGATGGTAGTCGACGAGCTGTTGAAGCTGCGCACGGTCGTTTGGTTGAAGTTGGCGGCCGCGGTCAGCAACAGGCGGCCTTCGCCGAGCGCAATGCGCTCATTGGCCACGATGTCAATCCCCTGCGTGCGCGTGTTCACGGCATTTGCAAAGAACTGCACCCGGCCAATGTCAGGCCGGTTTTTGAGGATAGCCGCCACCGTAGCATTGCCGGTAGTGAACTGCGAGGAGAGCACGATGCGGTCGCGAATATCAATCTGGTACGCATCCACGGTCAGCGTAAAGCCCCCGGCACGGGCCGTCAGGCCCACGCTGTAGTTGGCCGATTTTTCCTGCCGCAGCGGCTCCACGCCGAAGCCTGGCTGGGCACTGTTATTATTGGCGTTGCGCACGATGGGGCTGTCGTTGTTCACGGTCAGCACCTGGCTTTGCACGCCGCTCACGGTCTGGG
>JBPBQJ010000024.1:0-27126 GCA_050954765.1 Janthinobacterium lividum
ATATACGACGAGTTCATCGCCCGCGTGATTGCGCGCGTGAAGGCCATCAGGCTCGGCAACCCGCTCGACATGGAAACCATGATGGGCGCCCAGGCCAGCAACGACCAGTACGAGAAAATTCTGAGCTACCTCGAAATCGGTAAGGCCGAAGGCGCCGAGGTGCTCGTGGGCGGCGAAGCGTATTCGCAGGCCGACGGCACGCTAGGGGAGGGCTATTACATCCAGCCCACCATGTTCCGGGGGCACAACAAGATGCGCATTTTTCAGGAGGAAATTTTTGGGCCCGTGGTGTCCGTCACGACCTTCAAAACCGTGGAGGAAGCCATCGAAATTGCCAACGACACGCTCTACGGCCTCGGCGCGGGCGTGTGGACGCGCGACGCGCACGAGCTCTACCAGGTGCCGCGCGCCATTCAGGCCGGCCGCGTGTGGGTGAACTGTTACCACGACTACCCGGCCGGCGCGCCCTTCGGCGGCTACAAGGCCTCGGGCTTCGGCCGCGAAAACCACAAGATGATGTTGAGCCACTACCGCCAGAACAAGAACATGCTCATCAGCTACAGCCAGCAAAAGCTGGGCTTCTTCTAGGCTTTCACTTAACTGGCTGACGTAAAATGAGCGTCATGCTGAACGAAGCGAAGCGTCTCTACCGAATACGAGCCAATCGCCAGGCGATACGGTAGAGAGGCTTCACTTCGTTCAGCATGACGTTTTTATGTTGATTGCTACATGCTAACCACTTCCTTATGTCCACCGCCCGCGTTCTCTGCACTACTGCCGCCGAAGCTACCATTGACCTGCTGCGCGATGAGCACGGCCCGCTTATGTTTCACCAGAGCGGCGGCTGCTGCGACGGCTCCTCGCCCATGTGCTTTGCCAAAGGCGAGTTTCGGGTGGGTGCCAACGACGTGTGGCTAGGCCAGATTCACGGCTGCGATTTCTTCATGAGCGCCAGCCAGTTTGCCTACTGGAAACACACCCAGCTCACGGTCGATGTGGTGAAGGGCCGCGGCGCCAGCTTCTCGCTCGAGATTCCGCTGGGCGTGCGGTTTCTTATTCGCTCGCGCCTTTTTACCGAAGCTGAAGAGCAGGACATGGCGCCAATAATGGATGGCGAGGAAGCACTGGCCAACGGCTAGCACTACAGCTCCCGCACCAGCACGCGCACGTCCATGGTGCGGCCGTGGTCGTCGGCACACGATATTTTGACCTCGCCCGGTGGCGGGCGAAAGAAGACCCTAGCCGTGGCCGGCGCGGCTTTTAAGAACTGGTCGTTTACGTACCAGTACACCTGGCGCACCTCAGCGGCCGCCGCGCAGCTTAGCAGCAATTGCTGCTTCTCCGCCGCGTTGAGCACATATTCGGCGTGGGCGGCGGGCGAAGTGATGGCGAGCAGCGGGGCCGCGTCGGAGCCCGCCGTCTCGCTAGCCTCAGCGCCGCGCACGAGGCGGCAGGCGGGGTTGTGGGGCGGCAGGCGGCGGGCGGGCAGCCCCTGGCTTTCGCGGAAAGCCAGCACCTCGGGCCGCAGGTTGGGAAATAGCTCGCGCCGGTAGCCGCTGGCCGGCACGCAGGCGCGGCAGTAGCTCAGTTGGCCATCGGCCGAAACCAACGCCTCGCGCAGATGCTGGCAGCGCTGGCCACCCGAGGTGCCGGGCAGGTAGTAGTCGAGCAATTGATTGGGGCAATTTTCGCCGGGCACCAGGCCGGTCTCGGCGCAAACCAGCCGGAAGTCGAGGCTAGCAGGCGGCGCAAACCATTCGTCCTTGCCATTGTAAGCCAGCGCGTTAAATAAATCGAAGAGCAGCGGCGAGGCCACATCGGCCCCCGTGAGGGCGGGGCTGCCCTGGCCGTTGAAGTTGCCGAGCCACACCCCGATGGTGTACTGGCGGTTGTAACCGATGCTCCAGGCATCGCGGCGGCCATAGCTAGTGCCGGTTTTCCAGGCGATGCGCGGCAGGTGGCGATTAGCCGCTGCGTCGAGGGGCAAATCGGGCCGCGTGCGCTGGGCCAGAATATCGGTGAGCAGGTAGGCCGAGGCTTCGGAAATCAAATAGGTTATCTGCGCGTGAACCTCACCCCCCGGCCTCCTCTCCCCAAAAGAGGGGGAGCCAGACGATTTTTTGTTCTTACGTTTAATTACAGTTGGCTCCCCCTTTTTTAGGGGAAAGGGGCCGGGGGGTGAGGTTTCACGCATGGTCAGCGCAACGGGGCTGTATTGCCCGCCATTCGCCAGCGCGCTGTACAAGCCCGTCAACTCCTCCAGCGTGGCGCCGCAGCCGCCCAAAATAGAACTCAACCCCAGCCGGGGCGCATCGCGGGTCACCTGCCGAAAGTCCGCCTGCCGCAGCGTGCTGGTGAAGTGCTCAACGCCCACTTCCGAGAGCACCCGCACGGCCGGAATATTAAGCGAGTACGTGAGTGCCCGCTCCATCGTCACCTCACCCTGGCAGTGCTTGTCGAAGTTTTCGGGCCGGAAGCCCTGAAAATTGGTGGGCACATCGGGCAGCACCGTTTTGGGCGTCACGAGGCCTTGGTCGAGGGCTAGCCCGTAGAGCAGCGGCTTGAGCGTGGAGCCCGGCGAGCGCACGGCCCGCACACCATCGACCTGACCCTGCGCGCCAGGGTCCTGAAAATCGACCGAGCCCACATAGGCCTCCACGGCGTGAGTCTGATTGTTTATGACCAGTACGGCGGCCTGCGAGATGCTCAGCGTGGCTAGCCGGCGCACGTAGTTGCGGGCCAGGTCCTCGGCCTTGGCCTGGGTGGCCGGTCGCAGGGTGCTGTGAATGAGGGCCATGCCCGGGCTACTCAGCACCAGCCGCCGCGCCAGGTGCGGCGCTAGGGTGGGCGCAGCGTGCCGCTGGGCGTCGAGCGGCTCGAGCAGCGCATCGGCAATATCCTGGGCCGGAAAAAGCCGCCGGCGCTGAAAGTAGGCTAGCCAGCGGTTGCGCTCCTGCAAAATCTGCGGGTTGTTCTTGCCCAAAACTAGCCCACCCGGCCGGTTCGGAATGATGGCTAAGGTCACGGTCTGGGCCAGGGACAAATAGTCGGGCGGCTGCTGGAAATAAAGTAGCGCCGCTGACTTTACGCCCTCAATATTAGAGCCGTAGGGCACCAGATTGAGGTATAGCTGCAAAATCTCGGCCTTGCTCAAATGAGCCTCCAGTTGCACGGCGCGCAGCATTTCGCGCAGCTTATTAGCCAGCGTGCGCTCCTTAGGCTCCAGCAGCCTAGCCACTTGCATGGTGATGGTGCTAGCCCCCGTGGTGCGGCCGTGGCCCAGCAGGTTGCGCCCCGCCGCCTGCACTATCGCCAAGGGATTTACTCCGAAATGGTAGCGAAAATACCGGTCCTCTTTTTCGATAATGGCCGTTTGCAGCGCGGGCGTAATCTCAGCCAGCTCAGTTTTCATCCGCCACTTCTGGGTGGGGTTGAGGTAGGCGTGCAGTACCGAGCCATCGGCGGCCAGCACCAGCGGCGAGTACTGCGGCGCGGGCGGCAGCGGCCACAGGCGGTCGGCGGCCAGGGCACCGAGCAAGAGCAGCACGAACCCTAGCAGCCAGTAGCGCAACGCGTTGCCCCGCGCTGCATTAAACATATTTAATTTCTTGCAAGGCAAAGCGTTGCACTTCATCACCAATTTGTACGGCTAGCCTGCCATCGGGCTCCACGCCCACAATCTGGCCGCGCACGCGGTGGCCAGCTACTTCGTACTCGTGCCACTCCTGGTAGCGGTAGAGGGTGGCCAGGTAGTCGCGCCGTAGCTCGCCCACCCGGCCGGCGCGCAGTTGGAGGTAGCGCTTTTCGAGGCATTCGAGCAGGCGGGCGGCTAGGGCCTCGCGCTGGAAGTAGCGGCCGGTGAGGGCCCCCAGCGAGGTGGCCGTGTGCACCGAAAAGTGCCGCTGGTTCACATTTAAGCCAATGCCGACCACGCTGGACTGAATTTTTGACCCGCTCAGGCTGTTCTCAATCAGAACTCCTCCAAACTTCTGCGCGCCGAAATACAAATCATTCGGCCACTTCAGCCGGAGCTTGTCCGACGGTTGGAGCAGCGCGGCGGCCCAGTCGTGGATGCCCAGCGCCACGGCCTGGCTCAGCAAAAACTGCTGGCTAGCCTCCAAAAACGTGGGTAGCCATACTACGGAAAGCGTCAGGTTTTCGCCCGGCGCGGCCAGCCATTGGTTGCCACGCTGGCCGCGGCCGGCAAATTGGTCGTCCGTTATGACGGTACAGCCTTCGCTGGCGCGGTTTTCGCGCAACAGTTGCTGCGCTTCCGAGTTAGTAGAAGGGCAGGCCGGCAGCCAAATGAGCTGCTGGCCGGTAAATAAGGTAGTTGGGCTGATGACCACAGGGGTTGGCAGTCGTATATTAGCTAGGTAAACAACGCAAACTTACTCTATGAAGAGCACCTTGGTTCGACAGGATTCGGACACATTGGCAGACGTAGCCGTTCGCGGTCTCCAAGACCGCAAAGGAATGGACATTGTGGTGATGAACTTGAAAGAGTTGAAAAACGCAGTGGCCGATTATTTCATCATCTGCTCGGCCTCCTCCGATACCCAGCTCGACGCCTTGGCTCGCTCGGTAGAGGAAGAAGTAGAAAAGGTAACCGGCCAGGCCCCCTGGCAGAGCGAAGGCCGCACTAATCGCGAGTGGGTGCTGTTGGATTATGTGGACGTAGTCGTGCACGTTTTCCTGCGCGACCGCCGGCAGTTTTATGCGCTGGAGGAGCTCTGGGGCGACGCCGAAATCACCCATATTGAAGACACCGCCGACGTGGTCCAGCGTTAAAGTATCGGGCCGGCGGCTGCGTTATACCAGAGGGCGTTGGCAACAACGCTTTCGCCATGCAGTTGTACCTAAGCCTAATCCATCTAAGTTAAATTTTTATGTCTGATACGACGCCCACCAAACGCCGCAAGCCGACGCTACCCAACCCTACGCCCCGGCCGGGAGTGCAGCTATGGGTGATGGCGGGGCTGCTGGTGCTATTCATCGGCATGTTCTGGTTTCAAAAACAGGACACTGCCATTAAAATTAACCAACAGAAATTTGAACAAATGCTGGCCGCCGGCGACGTGCACGACGTGTCGCTGGTAAACAGCACGCGCACCGTGGAAGTGGGCCTGACCCCGGCCGCGCTGCAAAAGCCTGAGTACGCTCGCGACTTGGCGGCTCGCCGCGGGCCGTTTGCCGACCACGGCGCACAGTACTACTTCCCCATTTTCGACGCCAAGTATTTTCAGGAGCAGCTGGATAAGCTGCAGGCTGATAAGCCCCGCGAACAGCGCTTGCAGTTGGAGCCAGTTGACCGCGTGACGCTGGGCGAAATAATCAGCAGCTACGGCCTGATTATTCTTAGCATCATCCTCTTCGTGTTCCTCATGCGCCGCATGAGCAGCGCGGGTGGCCCCGGCGGCCAGATTTTCAACATCGGCAAAAGCCGCGCGGCCCTCTTCGAAGGCGGTGACAAGGTGAAAATCACGTTCAAAGACGTGGCTGGCCTGGAAGAAGCCAAGGAGGAAGTGCAGGAGATTGTGGAATTCCTGAAGAACCCGAGCAAATTCACCATTCTGGGTGGTAAAATCCCGAAAGGTGCGCTGTTGGTAGGTCCTCCCGGTACCGGCAAAACCTTGCTAGCCAAGGCCGTAGCTGGCGAAGCCGATGTGCCATTCTTCTCGCTTTCGGGCTCCGACTTCGTGGAGATGTTTGTTGGTGTGGGTGCCGCCCGCGTGCGTGACCTTTTCAAGCAAGCCAAGGCCAAGGCGCCTTGCATCATCTTCATTGACGAGATTGACGCTGTGGGCCGCTCGCGTAGCAAGGGCTCGATGCCCGGCGGCAACGACGAGCGCGAGAATACACTGAACTCGCTGCTGGTGGAGATGGACGGCTTCGGTACCGACTCTGGCGTTATCATCCTCGCCGCTACCAACCGCCCCGATACGCTCGACTCGGCACTGCTGCGCCCCGGTCGTTTCGACCGTCAGATTAGCATCGACAAGCCCGACATCAACGGCCGTACTCAGATTTTTCAGGTGCATCTTAAGCCGCTGACGCTAGGTCCCGATGTAGATGCCAAAAAGCTATCGGCCCAAACGCCAGGCTTCGCCGGTGCTGAGATTGCTAACGTCTGCAACGAAGCCGCCCTTATCGCGGCTCGCCGCGACAAGAAGTTCATCACCAATCAAGACTTCACCGATGCTATCGACCGTGTCATTGGTGGCTTGGAGAAGAAGAATAAAATCATCAGCCCCGGCGAAAAGCGCATTGTGGCTTATCACGAGGCAGGCCACGCCATCGCCGGCTGGTTTTTGGAGCACACCGACCCGTTGGTGAAAGTATCCATTGTGCCGCGCGGCGTAGCCGCCCTTGGCTACGCCCAGTACTTGCCCAAGGAGCAGTTTCTGTATAACACTGAGCAGCTGATTGACGAGATGTGCATGGCCCTTGGTGGCCGCGCTGCGGAAGAGTTGGTATTCGGTAAAATCTCGACTGGCGCCCTTAGCGACCTTGAGCGCATCACCAAGATGGCGTACAGTATCGTGACGATGTACGGCATGAACACCAAGCTAGGTAACGTGTCATTTTATGACTCGAAAGGCCAGAACGAGTACGGTTTTTCGAAGCCTTATTCGGAAGCCACTTCGCAGATGATTGACGAGGAAGTTCGTACCATCATCGAGCAAGCGTATATCCGCACCAAAGAATTGCTGACCGAGCGTCGCCATGAATTGGAGGTAATCGCGAAGGAGTTGCTGGAGAAGGAAGTGCTGCTGCAAGACGATTTGGAACGACTAGTGGGCAAACGCCCCTTCGGTGGCCAGACCAACTACCAGGCGCACATGGCCGGTACCGACCGCTCGGAAACCGCCAGCGAGCGTCACGCTGAGCACCCCGAGGCTCCACTCGATGGCGACCTGCCTGCGCTGCACCTGCCCGGCCAGCCCGAAACTGTTTAGCTACCCTAGCCAGGGCCCCTGGGTCCGCGCTACCGAAGAGGCCAGCCGCGAGGCTGGCCTTTTTGTTGTCCGTTACCTTTGCCCTATGCTCTCTTCCCGCGAACAACTGCTGGGCCGCATTCGCA
This sequence comes from Janthinobacterium lividum, assembly GCA_050954765.1. GTDB lineage: Bacteria > Bacteroidota > Bacteroidia > Cytophagales > Hymenobacteraceae > Hymenobacter. Next base: position 7,085 of record JBPBQJ010000024.1, read on the forward strand.
CGGCGCTGGCGGCCGGGCCGGCACCCGCGCCGCCCGTGCCCGACTGGGGGGCGCCGGTGCACCCGCCCCTGCCCCACGCCGACTTGGCCGTACTGTTTGCGGAGAATTTTCGGCGCATCGGCGGCGAGTTTTTTTATTGCGAAAAGTTAGCGCAGCTAGGGGTCGAGCTGCGCGCTTGGCTAGCCGAGCGCCTGCCTGCCGGCCAGCGGTTCTACGTGTGGGAGCCCGCCCTGCAAGCCTTGCTAACGGCAGCGGAGGTACCCTTTCAGGCCACGGAAGCCGATTTTCGGCTGCAGGCAGCCGTGGGCCTTACGAGTTGCGAGGTCCTGGTGGCGCGTACGGGTAGCATTTTGGTGGCGCCGGCCACGGCCAGCGGGCGGCGGCTCAGCATTTACCCCGACCAGCACATTGTGCTAGCCCACCCTAGCCAGGTGGTAGCCGAAATCGGCGATGCCCTGCGCGTGGCGCAGGCTCGCTACGGCGCGCAGCTGCCGTCGATGCTCTCGCTTACTACCGGCCCTAGCCGCACGGCCGATATTGAAAAAACTCTCGTGCTGGGTGCCCACGGTCCGCGCCGACTCAGCCTGTTTTTACTTGAAGATGACGCCCAACCAGCTGCCTGAGTTGCCGCCGCTAGCCCTGGCGCCGGGCCAGCGCGTGTATTTTGCTTCCGATTTCCACCTCGGCGCACCCGATGCCGTGACCTCGCGCGAGCGTGAGCGCCGCATCGTGCGCTGGCTCGATATGGTGGCCAAGGATGCTGCGGCTATTTACCTGCTCGGCGATGTATTCGATTTCTGGTTTGAGTACAAGCACGCTATTCCGCGCGGTTTCAGCCGCTTGCAGGGAAAACTAGCTGAGCTTACCGATGCGGGCCTGCCGATTACGCTCTTCACTGGCAACCACGATATGTGGATGTTTGGCTATTTTACCCAGGAAATGGGTATCCCTATTCTGCGGAATCCGGTGTCGCAGCGCATGGGCGACAAGCTTTTTCACATTGGCCACGGCGACGGGCTGGGGCCGGGCGATTTTGCTTATAAGCGCTTTATGAAGCCGGTGTTTAATTCGCGCTTCACGCAGTGGCTGTTTGCGCGCCTGCACCCTAACTTGGGTATTGGCATTGCCAATCGCTGGAGCCGCCACTCGCGCCTGCAAAACGGCGTCGCCGATGCTACGTACTTTGGTGAGGATGAATGGCTGCTGGTGTACTGCCGCGAGTTAGAAAAGCAACAACACCATGATTACTACGTATTTGGGCACCGCCATTTGCCGCTCGATGTGGCCGTGACCCCCGGTAGTCGCTATGTCAACCTGGGGGAATGGGTCAATTATTGTTCCTACGGCGTGTATGATGGTAATGAGCTGGTTTTGCGCGAGTTTGAGAAGTAGCGCGCTTATTGCGCTGTTGGCGCCCGCCGTTGCCCTGGCCCAGACTACCGTGCCCAGCGCGGCTTCGGTGGCGCCCGCCGCCCGGGTAGCCCCGGTGGAGGCGGCCCCGGCCGAAAAGGCCGCCAATCCTAACGTGCCAGCTCCGGCCGCCGGCACCTGGACGCTCGTAAAAACGCTCGTGTTGCCCAATACCGGCGCGGCGTCGCTCGACCGGCGCGGCACGCTTTACCTCGCCGACCAGGACAATAACTTGCGCCAGCTAGCCCGCGATGGCCAGCCGCTTAATACCTACTCGCCCGCGCAGCCCGGCCACGTGGCGGTAGTGGAAGCCTGGAATCAGAACAGCCTGCTTGTTTTTTACGACGACCGCCAGCAGGTGCTGCTGCTCGACCGCTTTTTGGCGCCGCTGAGCGAAATCAGGCTCGCCGATTATATCGATGGTACCGTGCGCACGGCCACGCTAGCCCCCGATGGCCTGCTGTGGCTGCTTGATGAGAGCGCCCTCACGCTGCGCGAATTTGACCCCCAGGCCCTGCGCGTGGTGCAAAATACGCCGCTCGACCTCATCATCGGCCGCAGCCGGCCCGACTTCCGCTTCCTGCGCCAGTACCAGAACAATGTGTACCTGGTCGACCACACCAGCGGCATCTTTGTCTTTGATAATCTGGGTAATTACCGCAAAAAGCTGCCTTTTGTCGGCCTCGATTTTATTACCTTCCGGGGCGATGAGCTGGCGTACCTCAGCGGGGGGCAACTGCACTTCTTTCACCTCTACAACCTCACCGAGCGCATCCAGCCGCTGCCCGTGGGCCTCGATGCAACGACCGTGCGCCAGGTGCTGCTCGGTGACCAGCAAGCCTACTTCGTCACCACCAAAGGTATCAGCATTTACCAGCTGTAGTAGGGCTAGCCAGGAATTGAGAATGACTGATATGACTTGGCATACTGTGCAGCTTGTAAGCTGGATAGGCAAGGTAAAAGAATTGGTTGTAACGTAGTTGCAGCCGGTTGGAAAGATGGAGTTGGACGTAACCGATAGGCCCAAAGGCCGTTAGCCGGAATACGTTACTCACTCCTTTTTTCCCTTTTCCATGAAAGCATTAGTGTTTCACGGCCCGCGCAATGTGAGCGTCGACACCGTTGACGACCCCACGCTGAAAGACTCGCGCGACGCCATTATCCGCGTCACCAGCACGGCCATCTGCGGCTCCGACCTGCACATTTATAACGGCTCGCTGCCGACCACGCCCATGGTGCTCGGCCACGAGTTTATGGGCATTGTGGAGGAAGTAGGTCGCGGCGTGGGTAACCTCAAGCGCGGCGACCGCGTGGTGGTGCCGTTCCCCATTGCTTGCGGCCACTGCTTTATGTGCAACCACGAGCTACCCGGCCACTGCGAAAACTCGAACCCCGACCACTACGGCCCCGAGGGTGGCTTGCTGACCCAAAAAGGTGGCGCGCTCTTTGGCTACACCGACCTTTACGGCGGCTACGACGGCGGCCAGGCCGAGTACGTGCGCGTGCCTTACGCCGACTTTGGCCCGCGTAAAGTGCCTGACTTCCTGACTGATGAGCAGGTGCTATTTCTGACTGATATCTTTCCGACTGGCTACTCCGGTATCGACTGGGCCGAGGTGAAGGGCGGCGAATTTATCGCCATTTTCGGGGCTGGGCCGGTCGGCATTATGGCTGCCAAAAGTGCCTGGCTGCGTGGCGCGGCTAGGGTCGTGATTGTGGATACCCAAAAGTATCGCCTCGATAAGGCCAAGGAAACCACCCGTTGCGAAACCATTTTGTGGGAGAGCCACGACCAGGTGATTCAGCAAATCCGGGATATGAGCGAGGGCCGCGGGGCCGACGTGTGCGTCGATTGCGTAGGCTTCGAGCCCGACCGTAACCTGCTCGACCGGGCCAAGGCCGTGGTAAACCTCGAAAAAGGCTCGCCCAAAATCATCGAGGCCTGCATGAGCGCCGTGCGGCGCGGCGGCGTGGTATCGGTGCTAGGGGTGTACGCCACCACCAACGATAACTTCCCCGTAGGGCAGTTTTTCGACAAGGGCATCAAGCTGGTGGGTGGCCAGGCACCGGCCCACAAGCACATCGATAAGCTGTTGCAGCATATTATTAAGGGCGAAGTGGTGCTTGATGACATCATCTCGCACCGCCTGCCGCTGAGCCAGGCGGCCCACGGCTACGATATTTTCCGCCACAAAAAGGATAACTGCCTGAAAGTAGTGCTGAAGCCCGGCGAGTAACTTCAATTGGCCCACCGCCGTTTTAGCCCGGCCGTCCGCCCCGAGTAGGGGAGTGGGCGGTCGGGCTTTTGGCTTGCTGCTTACCTTGCCAGTCGGGGCAACTGCCGGGCTTGGAAGAACTATCTTGATTGATTTGATGCGCAAAAAATACGCTTATTTACGGGTGGCCGGGCTGCTGGCTAGCCTATGGCTACTTGCTGCGCCTTTGCGAGCGCAGGTGAGTACAGCGGCCAAACTAGCCCCTGGCGTGGCGCAGGCGGCTCGCCGCATGGGCCCCGGCCAACAGGTGCGCGTGCAGGTGCGCGATGCGACGGCGTTCCGCCAGTGGGCTAGCCAAGCCTTGCCCGCTGCAAAGGTGACGGGTGCAAGTAGCGATATGAATCTGCTTACTATCAACCGAGTAGATGCCGCGCAGCTGGCCATCTTGGTTACGTCGCCGCTGGTGCAGTTTGTGGATGCGCCCAACCGGCCGGCTCACGATGAGCGCCTGCTCAACAGCGCCGACCTCGCGGTGAATACCATTCGGGCGGTGCAGCGCCGCTACCCTAGCTTAACTGGCCAGGGACTGGTGGTGAGCATCAAGGAAAATCCCCTCGACCCTACCGACCTCGACTTTCGGGGGCGGCTGCTGAACACGCCGGCCGGCACAGTTATCGAGTCGGCCCACGCTAGTATTATGGCCACGCTCATTGCGGGGGCCGGCAACTCGGGGCCGGCGGGCGAGGGCGCCGCGCGGCAGGCCGGTATCGCATCTTCATCCTACGCCAACCTGCTGCCCGATGCCAACGCCGACCTAACTAGATTGGGCGTGAGCGTGCAAAATCACTCCTACGGCACGGGCATTGAGAATTACTACGGCCTCGAAGCCCTGGGCTACGACCAGCAAACGCGGCAGCTACCCACGCTGCTGCACGTATTTTCGTCGGGCAATTCAGGCACGAGCGCTAGCCCCGATGGTACCTATAAAGGCTTGGCCAACGTGGCCAATCTCACGGGCCAGTTTAAGATGTCAAAAAATTCGCTGGCCGTGGGTGCTACTGATGCGCTAGGGCAGGTGGCGGCGCTCAGCTCGCGGGGGCCTGCTTACGACGGCCGCGTGAAACCCGAACTGGTAGCCTTCGGCGACGCGGGCTCTTCCGATGCCTCGGCGCTGGGCTCGGGCGCGGCGCTGCTGGTGCAGCAGACTTACCGTGACCAAGTTGGTGCGCTGCCCGCGGCTGCTTTGGTAAAGGCGGCGCTTATCAATAGTGCCCGCGACGTGGGTCGGGCCGAAGTCGATTTTGTGGCTGGCTTCGGCCAACTCGATGCGCTGGGGGCCGTGCGCACGGTGCTGGAAAAGCGTTATCGCACTGGCTCCGTGGCGCAGGGCCAGGAGCAGCTGGTTGACTTGGTTGTGCCGGCCGGCACCCAGCAACTGAAAATCACCCTGACCTGGACCGACCCCGAGGCCGCCGCCAATGCCGCGCAAGCCTTGGTAAACGACCTCGACGTGGAAGTGCTAGGCCCCGATGGTAGCCGCTGGCTGCCCTGGACGCTCAGCGCCTACCCCAACCTCGACTCGCTGGCCCGCCCGGCGCGGCGCGCCGCCGACCACCTCAACAACGTGGAGCAGGTAACCATTGCGCTGCCCACGGCGGGCACGTATCAGGTGCGGGTGCGCGGCTACGCGGTGCCGAGCGGCCCGCAGGCATTCAGCTTGGCCTATGCAGTGGTGGTGCCCGGCTTCGAATGGCTGGTGCCCAGCGCCATCCGCAACGTGCGCCCGGCCCAAACTACCCGGCTGCGCTGGAACTACGCCGGCCCCACCACCGCCGCCCGGCTCGAGTACCGGCCAGTGGGCCGCGCCGCTTGGCGCACCATCGCGGCTAGCCTCGACCCCACGCAGCGCACTTTTGCCTGGGCTGCCCCCGATACGACCACCCTAGCCCAGGTGCGCTGCGTCATTGGTAGTCAGGCGTATGTGTCCGATACTTTTGCGCTGGCTAGGCCCTTGCCGGTGCACGTAGGCTACGTTTGTGCCGACGGCACCCTGCTTAGTTGGCCCGCCACGCCCGGCGCCACCCAGTACCAGGTGTATCGGCTAGGGGCCACCGCGCTCGAGCCCCTCAAGCTGGTGGCCGATACGCTGCTGCAGCTAACGCCGGCCCAGAGCGCCGAGCTGTATTTTGCCGTGGCCCCGGTGCTAGGCAGCAAGCTAGCCGAGCGCGGCGCCACCAGCAACATCGCCCAGGCGGGCGTGCGCTGCTACGTGCGCTCCTTTTTGCCCCGTTTTCCCATCGCCGACACGGCTCAGTTGTTATTGTTGCTGGGCACGCTCTATGAGCTACGGTCCGTGCAGTTGCAGCGCCTCGGCCCGGCGGGTTTTCAAACCATCCAAACCTTGAGCCCCGTCACGCAGCTCACTACCACCTTCACCGACCCCGATGCTACCATCGGCCTGAACCAGTACCGGGTGCTGGGCCAAACCACCACGGGACGCACTTTCCTCAGCGATACCGTGGCCGTGCAGCTGGTGCGCCGGGGCGAGCTGCTCGTGTTTCCGGTGCCCGTGGTGGTGGGCCAAGCGCTGCAGGTAGCCGGCGAGCCGGGCGTAGCCTTGCAGCTAGGCCTCTACGATGCGCTAGGCCGCCTGGTGCGTACCACGCAGGTAGAAGGCGCACTCAATCCATTTGATACCAGTGGCTTGCGCCCTGGCGTGTACTTGCTGCGAGCTACGCCTGCCACGGGCGGCGGCCCTGCCCGCACGCGCCGCGTGCTTTTGGTCGATTAAGCCTGCGCAAGGCAGCAAAAAGCCCCAGGCTGCCTTGCAGACTGGGGCTTTTTGAGCATCATCTCACCAATTAATACAGGTAGTTGAGCGCGATTACGTCGTTTGAGTTGAACGGCCGGTCAACGTTGGTACCCACGCAAGCCAGCATCCAGGAGTTGGGGTCGGGAGCCGACGGCGTGCCCGGAATCAGGATGGCGCCCACCCCGGCCGTGCCTTCGTTGTTGCCCTGGCCCTTGCGGCCGCAGCTGTAGGCGCGGTTCATGTAGTCGGTGTGGCGGAAGCCGATGCAGTGCCCCATCTCGTGCGCCATGATGGTGGCGATGGCGTTGGTAGTCTGGTTGCCAATCACGCTCGGCACCAGGGTAAAACCGGGGGCCGGGTTACCATTGATTGGGAAGCCGCCCGACTGACCCAGCACGCCCGACCCAAGATTGGCCGAGTATTTCACGGGCAGGTCGGCGGTGCCCGACGTGATGCGCGTGAAGCTGAGCTGCAAGCCGGCCGCGTTGTAGCGGCGGATGGCCTCGTCGATGGCCGTCACGTACGAAGCCGGAAACTCGCTCGACAAGCTCACAGTGAGGGTGCGGGGCAGGCCCGTTACGAGGTTGGTGGTGCGGTACTGCTCATCTTCACCCACGCGCAAAAACTTGCGCTCGGGCGTGCTGGCCAGTAGCTCCGGCGTGATGAGCATATCACCTTCGGCCAGGTAGCCGCCCGCCGTAGCCCTCAGGTCACTGGTGTCAAACCCGAGGGCCGCCACTTGGGCCGCTACCTCCGGCGTAATGCTAGCGGGGGTAGCGGCAGTATCCTGGCTTTTCTGGCAGCTAGCCAGCGAAAAAACGGCGCCAGCAGCGAGGGCTAGCAGCGTAGAGACCTTACGCATTGAATTGGTTTGGAAAAAGAGTGTGAGAAAACTAACCTTTTCCAAATGTGCCGTTAATTATTGTGAAATCGATGAATTTAGTCTTAATTATCAGAATTTTACACATTTTCTGACGCATTTCTGAGTTAATTTGATAGATTCATTCAGGACACCAGCTGCCAATACGCAAAAAAGCGCCCCGGCTTACAATAAGCCGGGGCGCTTTTTTTATGCTTTCTGCCTCTAGTAGAGGTAGTTGAGCGCCGTTACATCGTTGGAATTGAACGGCCGGTTTACGCCGTTGCCCACGCAAGCCAGCATCCAGGAGTTGGGGTCGGCGGCCGAAGGCGTGCCTGGAACCAGGATGGCGCCCACGGTGCTAGCCCCTTCGTTGCTGGCCGAGCCGCCGCAGCTGTAAGCGCGGTTCATGTAGTCGGTGTGGCGGAAGCCAATGCAGTGGCCCATCTCGTGCGCCATGATGGTGGCGATGTAGTTGACATTCGAGCTGTTAATCACGTTGGGTACCAGCGTGAAGCCAGGAGCAGGGTTGCCACCGCTCGGGAAGCCGCCCGACTGACCCAGTACGCCCGAGCCGAGGTTGGACGAGTATTTCACGGGCAAATCGGCGGTGCCCGACGTGATGCGGCGGAAGGTTAGCTGAAGACCAGCGGCGTTATAGCGGCGGATGGCCTCATCGATAGCCGACACGTAGGCCGAGCCAAACTGGGTCGACAGGCTCACGGTAAGTACGCGGGGCAGGCCCGTTACGAGGTTGGTGGTGCGGTACTGCTCATCGGCACCTACGCGCAGCATCTTGTAATCGCTCTGGCTGCTTAGCAACTCAGGCGTCAGGAAGATGTCACCTTCTACTACGTAGCCGCCATCCACGGCTTTGAGGTCGCCGGTGCCGAAGCCCAGGGCTTTTACCTGCGCCTTCACGTCGTTGGAAACGGCGGTAGGCTGGGTGGCGGTATCCTGCGATTTCTGGCAGCCCGCCAAGGAGAGAACGGCGCTGGCGCCCAGCACCAAAAGGGAAGAAAACTTGAACATTGGTTTGGTTTGGAAAAGGATGAAAGAGTGATGAAAACTGTGAGCCAAATGTGATGAGAATATTTTGCCCGGCAACGGCAAATATCATAAATGCCTAAATGTTACACATTTATGTAACATTGTTGCTGAAGTACTGTGGCAAGTTTAAATTGTGTTTTTCTTCTACAAAATCGACCGATAATTTTTGATTTATCTTTCGAAGCAGTTGAAGTTCAGTAGGAAATGGAAAAGCAGGATAGAAAACCTCAACATTAGGTGAAACCCCGCATTATTGGCGGGTAACCAAGCTGAGGCTGGTTGCTTCTCCACTATGCTTCCGCGCTAGACTGCCTCTTAAAAGTGAAGCCAATTGATTTTACTGACCTAAACAAGCGAGTAACTCGCCCCTCTGAGCCTAGCCAGGCGGGCCTAGTAAAACTCACCCAGAGCCAGACCTTTCGGCTTGTCGAATCGGTTATCTTTGCTAGATTCCATCTTTCGTGCGGCCCTGTTCAGCGGCTGCCTCATCTATAGATTTTTCAGCCTCATGGCTTGTACTACTTGTTCATCCGGCGGCGGCTGCTCGACTTCGAAAGTCGGCGGCTGCGGCTCCAAGGGTGGCTGCTCATCGGGCGGCTGCACCCGACTCAACGTCTTCGACTGGCTCGCCGACGTCGATATGCCCTCCGATTTTCGGGGGTTCGACTGCGTCGAAATCCGCTTTAAAGGCGGCCGTAAGGAGTTTTTCCGCAACGATAAAAACCTGCCGCTCGTGACCGGCGACGCCGTAGTGGTAGAGGCTGCTGGCTCGGGCTGGCACCTGGGCCACGTGAGCCTGAAGGGCGAACTGGTGCGCCTGCAAATGCGCAAAAAGAAGGTGCCCACCGACTCGCGCGACATTCGCCCCATTCTGCGCGTGGCCACGCCCGACGATGAGGAGCGCTGGCAAGCCGTGCGTGACCTTGAAAACGGCACCATGTTCCGGGCCAGGGCCGTCGTGGACGAGCTGCGCCTCAAAATGAAACTCTCCGACGTGGAGTACCAGGCCGACCGCACGCGGGCGCTTTTCTACTACTCGGCCGAGGACCGGGTCGATTTTCGGGAGCTCATCCGGCGGCTGGCCGACGAGTTTCGGGTGCGCGTCGAGATGCGCCAGATTTCCTTGCGTCAGGAAGCCGGTCGCATCGGCGGCATCGGCGTGTGCGGCCGCGAGCTGTGCTGCTCTACCTGGCTCACCGATTTTAAGGCCGTGAGCACCACCGCCGCTCGCTACCAAAATCTGAGCCTCAACCCCCAGAAGCTGGCTGGCCAGTGCGGCCGCCTCAAGTGCTGCCTCAACTACGAGCTCGACGCCTACCTCGATGCTCTCAAAGACATTCCGCAGGTGCAACGCCCGCTGCAAGTAACCACGGGTGAGGCGTTCTTGCAGAAGACGGACATCTTTCGCAAGCGCATGTGGTTTGCCTTTAAAGGGGATAATAACTGGGTGATGCTCAGTGCTGAGCGCGTGCGCGAAGTGCTCGAAATGAACAAGCGCGGTGAAAAGCCCGATACCCTGCTAGCCCCCCGCCAAGAGGAGGAGGTAGCTCCCGCCGTGTCGACCCTCATGGAGGGCGACCTCGACCGCCTCGACGACCAGATAAAAGCCGGCAGCAAGCGTGGCAAGCGCAAGCGCAAGGAGCGCCCCGACCGCCCCGAGGCCAGCGCCAGCCCCGCTAGCCCCCCCGAAGCGCGCGAGCCCCGCCGCCGCGAGCGGATAGAGGGTAGCCGCCCCCCCCGCCCCGAGGGTACCCCGCGCCCTACCCGCGCCGAAAACTCACCCGCTGCGCCCCGCGCCGAAAGCACCCCTAGCCCCGACGCGGCCCCCGCCGAAAACACTGCCGAGCAGCGCGGCCGCCGCGGCGCGGCGGCCCGGCCGCTCAACCGCCGGGGTGGCCGCAGCCAGCGCGAAGGCGGCGACGGCACCACACCGCGCCCCGACCAGGAGGCGCGCCCCCGCCGCAACGAGCCTACTGCGGGCACGCCCCGCCCACCCCGCGAAGGCGGCGACCAGCCCCGCACCGAGGGTGGTCAGGGCCCTAGCGGCCGCAACCGCGGTCGCCGGGGTGGCAGCGGCCGCCGGGGCGGCGGCGAGGGTGCCAGCCCGGCCAGTTCTACTCCCAGTGCTTCGTAGTATATGCTTCGTTATCTTAAGCTTAGTGAGGGTTTGGGCCGCCAGGTAGGGCTAGCCCTGGTAGCGCTGGCCGGGGTGGCGGCGCTGGCTGGCTGCGACCCCAACCGCGTGTACGAGGAGAATACGGACCTCAAATCGCCTTCCGGCGACGCCTACGTATGGGATGTGCAGCAGCGGCCCACCTTCACCTTCACTATTGCCGATACTACGGCTCGCTACAATGTGTACTTTAACGTGCGCAACGCCGCCGACTATGGCTTCTACAACCTGTACCTGAAGCACACGCTAACCGGCCCCAACGGCCGGCCCGCCGGCCCGGCTCTGCTGCACCAAATGGTGCTAATGGACGCCAAAACTGGCCAGCCGCTCGGCGCCGGAGCGGGCGATATCTTCGACCATCAGTTTCTGGCTCTGCCGCACCAGCACTTTGCCAAGCCCGGCACCTACAAGCTGACGCTAGAGCAGTATATGCGCCAAAACCAGTTGCCCGGCATCATGGCCGTGGGCGTGCGGGTGGCAAAAGTGGGCGACAAATAATTAACTAAAAGTAACAAAAAGAGCGTCCTGCTATGCTTGCCGAAGTACCGCTACCACCTCGTTAATGAAGTGGCAACGGTACTCTGGCAAGCATAGCAGGACGCTCTTTTTCGGTATCTGCTGGCTAGCTACGTATTAATCTTCCAGTTCCTTCCAAACTACATTGAGCCCTTCAGCCCAGATGGGATGGGCAATAACCATGTTTTGCAGCTGCTGGTAGCGCAGGCGGCCCGTCATGGCTACTTGCAGAATAGTCATTATATCACCGGCTTCAGGGCCCAGAATGGCGGCGCCCAGAATGCGGTCGTCGGGGCCCACGAGCACTTTCCAGAAGCCAGTTTGCTGGCCGGTTTGCTCGGCGCGCCCAATTTTGCGTACCGGCAGCTTCGATACACGGTAGTCAACATTGGCTTCCTTCGCCTGCTGCTCGTTGAGGCCAATGCGGCCTAGCTGCGGGTCGGTGAACACGCAATAGGGCAGGGGGCGCTGCTTGGCCGAGCGGCGCCCTTTGTGCAGCAGGTTATCACGTACGACCCGAAAATCGTCGTAGCTAATGTGCGTAAACTGCGGCCCGCCGTGCACGTCGCCCAAGGCGTAGATGTGGCGCGCTGCCGTCTGCAACTTACTATTTACTTGAATGTAACCTTTCTCATCGGTCTTCACGCCGGCGGCTTCCAGGTTCAGGCTATCCGAATTGGGGCGGCGGCCGGTGGCCACCAGCAGGTGGCTGCCGTGCAGGCGGCGCTCGCCGTGGGGCGTGTCGAGGGTAATGGTGAGTTCGCCAGCCGCATTGCGCGATACGTGCCGAGTTTTGGCACTGAATACCAGGTCAATGCCCTCATCGACGAAGACCTTTTGCAGGCATTCGCACACGTCGTCATCTTCGCGCTCCAGTAGTTGGTGGCCGGTTTCGATGATGGTAACGCGGCTGCCAAAGCGCCGGAACATCTGCCCAAACTCCAACCCGATATAGCCACCTCCCAGGATAATCAGGTGTTCGGGCACTTCCTGAATATCAAGTAGGCTAGTAGTAGTCAGGTAGTTGGCAGCGGCTAGCCCAGGTATCTCCGGCACAGCCGGGCGGGTGCCGGTATTGAGGAAGACTTGCTTGGCTTTAATGGTGCTACTGCGCTCCTTCGTTTCTTGCACCAGCACCTCGTGCGGCCCCCGAAACGACGCGTGGCCCCGCAGCAAGGTCACATTCTCGTGCGTTTGGTCAAAGGCCTTGGCCAGATTTTTACGAGATTGGGCCAGGATGGCATCCTTGCGGGCAATCACAGCGGGCATATCCACCGTGGCTTCACCACTCAGCCGGACACCCAGCGCCCCGGCCGTGCGCACCTGATGCAGGCGCTCGGCCGAGGCCAGAATGGTTTTGGTGGGCACGCAACCGTAATTGACGCAGGAACCGCCCAGGTGAGCTTCTTCGACCAGAATGACGGTGCGGCCAGCTTCGGCTAGGGCCGTGGCAAGGGGGTTGCCGGCTTGGCCGGAGCCGATGATGAGCGCATCGCAGGAATAATCGGGCATAAAAACGTATAAATGCCACGAGTGGCAGTGGCGCAGTTCCATACGCAGAAAATGAAGCGGCGAACGGACAAGCTAGCTCCCAAAACAGGGTTTTACTACTGCGTAGGCCATAGCAAGTAGTTGTTCTTCAGTAAGTAGTCTGTGGATGATAAATCGTTGGCGACTAGTATGCTACTCCTCGTAACCGTGGTGGTCAAACCAGAAAATAACTGCGCGTCCAACTTCTGTTGGCTAGGCCTCAAAAGCGCCGACCGGTAACCAGTGACTACATGCTAGGTGTGCGGGCGGCTGAAAAGTCAGGAAGCAATACCTATCGGCTTGCCCGACTGGCTCCTGATTAGGTGATTCGAGGTAATCACTGCCTAGGCTTGAGTTTGTATGTCAACCTTTTATTTTCTTAGGGCCGGCTGCTGTGGTGGCCTCCTGGGGGCTACCGGGTGCACCGTGTGTGTGCCCATGCCGCCAATGATGCCGCTGGTGCCGCAGTGCTGGGCTGGAGGCGGGTGCCCGCCTTCTGCTCAAAGCCACGGCCGCCTACTCGCCCCTAGCGCACTGTGGCCGGGGCGGGCACCCTAGCGGTGCACACGGTCCAGCACAACTACCTCATTACCCGGCAAGCCGAGGCTAGGGTAGGGGGCTATTGGCCACTGGGGCCCACTTGGCTGCTGAGTACCCTAGTGGGCGGCAGCTACGCCTATACCGACCGTCAGCACACTTTTTTATATGGTAGGGCACAACTTTTTTTATTTAAAGCCGACCTTCACCAACGGCAACTACTAACCAACCAGTTGGGTACGCCCGATACCCCTTATTTCGCCACCTTTGGCCCACCGGCCAAGTAAGGTGTATTTTATTCGCACTTGCCAAAGCATACGGCCAAGGTTGAAGTACATATTTGTCTAATTTTTTTGGCTGGGAATTAAAAGAGGATTAGGGGTGAACTTGTTAAAATACATTTTTTTCTTGGTTTTCTTATCGCATGAATATGCGATACCGCCGTGTTTACCTGGCGCCGTTCTTTGCATAATATTTCTCTTTCTTTTGGTGAGACATGTTCTTGGTATGGAGATTAACCTCCTCACCCCTGGTGTTGGCAGTGCCAGAGCGGTTTCACGGTCAGGATACGGAGTTGACTAGTTGTGTCACGTCTTTTTTGGCCTAGTGAGCGCAAAAGCGCTTTGCAATAACTTGATGCTGCGCTGGGCACAAAGGGTGTTAGGCAAACTAGTGTTGAATAAATCGCTCTGAATTAATTATGTAATGATTTCGTAATAACGTAATAATCTGTATGTCAAATGAATAAAAGCATTATTCCATTTAATAAGCCTTACTTGGCAGGTCCTGAAACCTGCTATATTCAAGACGCTGTTCGTTCGGGTAAGATTTCGGGGGATGGTATCTTTACTAAAAGATGCCATGCCTTTTTTGAGCAAACATTTGGTTTCAAGAAAGCACTGCTAACCACCTCCTGCACCGCCGCGCTGGAGATGGCGGCGTTGCTGCTAAATCTGCAGCCTGGCGATGAGGTCATTGTGCCTTCCTACACCTTCGTCTCCACTCCCAACGCGTTTGTGTTGCGAGGTGCAAAGATTGTTTTTGCAGATAGCACAGCCCTTAATCCTAACCTGGATGTAACAGCCTTGGAGAGCCTGGTAACTTCACGTACCCGGGCCATTGTGCCAGTACATTATGCTGGTATTGCCTGCGATATGGACGTTATCCGGACCGTAGCCGACCAGTATGGCCTAGCAGTAGTGGAGGATGCGGCCCAAGCCATCGATTCTTACTACAAAGGCCGCCCGCTAGGGTCATTGGGGGAACTAGCAGCTTTCTCATTTCACGAGACGAAGAATATTATTTCCGGGGAAGGGGGAATGCTGGCTATCAATAACCCGCAGTTTGTTGAGCGGGCCGAAATTATCCGGGAGAAAGGGACCAACCGCTCGGCCTTCTTTCGGGGCGAAGTCGATAAGTATAATTGGGTGGACGTGGGGTCGTCATACCTGCCCTCTGACATTATTGCGGCGTTTTTATGGGCGCAGGTTGAGCACCTGAAAGTCATTCAGGCTCGGCGTCGCACCATCTGGCAGCAGTATGAGCAAGGTCTGGCCTGGCTGCGTCCATACGGCATAGGTTTACCGCAATTGCCCGCGTATGCCACCAACAACGGCCATCTTTTTTACCTGGTGTGCCGCAACCTAGCCGAGCGCACCGCGCTCATCAGCCAGCTTAAAAAGGAAAACATTCACGCGGTTTTTCATTACCTTTCACTGCACCGCAGTCCTTTCTATGCCGCGCAGCACGACGGCCGCTCCCTGCCCTGGACCGACCACTACACCGATTGCCTGCTGCGCCTGCCGCTCTACTACGAGCTAAGCGACCCCGAGCAGCAGCGCGTGCTGGACGCCATCGGCAGATTTTACCAAGGTCGCTGAGTGGTTATCTGGCCAAACTTTGAATGTGCCCAGTAAGCTGCTCACTTGGGTGTGCATCTGAAAAAATAGGGATGCCGCGTACCAGAAAGCGCAGCGGTCTGCCTAATAATATATTAATTATTGTGGCAGTAAAGCGATGAGGTAAGCGATAAGCCATAGGCCAAGCAATTACAAACTGCCCATCTATCCTTTGCATCTATTGCGGGTAGTAGTGCCCATTTAGCTCTAAACCAGCTTACTTACCCATGCACACCCTGATAAAAGACAGAAAGCTACTCCTTATTTTTTGTCTTGCTCTGCTGCTACGGGCGCTTTTTTTGGGCTGGGGCGCGCGATTATACTACGGCGTTGAGCAAGACCTGATTTTCTATAATGGTGACTCGCGTTCCTATATCTGGGCGTTTCGCAACTGGTGGCAGTTAGGGCAATATACCTTCGATTTGCAACAGCCTGAAGCAGCCTTCGGGCGTTTGCCGGGCTACCCCTTTTTCTATGGCCTGCACTACCTGCTGGCCGGCCCAGTCGGGGCTAGCCTAGCCGTGGCCTGTACCCAGGTACTGCTCGATAGCTGCGCGGTGCTACTCGTGTTCAGTATTTTACGGCGGCTGATGGGGCCAGCTTGTTGGGCCGCGAAACCAGAGGCATGGGTGCCCTATGCTGGAGCGCTTCTATATGCTACCTATCCGTTTACCATCGTGTGGGTACCTATTATCGGCACCGAAACCCTGGCCACCTTTCTCGTCCTAGCATGGTTGGCGTGGCTGCTACGGCCTGCCCGAACCACCGGGCACTTGGTGGGGCTAGGCATGCTGCTCGCTGCTACCTTCTACGTGCGTGAATACTTGGGTATTCTGGTGCCCATCAGTGGGGTATACTTGCTGGCTGTGTGGCCAGCCGCGCCGGCTCGCGCCGGCCGGGGGCTGGTTGCTGCGCTGCTGCTGGTGGGCGGCACGTTCGGAGCGCTCTATGTACTGTGGCCTATTCGCAATTATACCGTGGCACGGCGCATTATTCTGCTCAAGCCCGTGGCGGCAGGCTATGCCAACTATGATGTGGACATGGTCAGCTTCCGCGACTGGCTGCTGTGCTGGACGCCCGACGAGCAAGCTTGGTTGGAAAAAGCCGCCACCTCGCGTAGCGTCGCATTTCCAGTCGACATATTTGCCTCGGCTCAAGAAGTCCGGCAAGCTCAGCGGGCCACCCGGCTCGCCCGCGATTGTGGCTCTAGCTTCCTTTTGAACCGCATGTATAGCCAGCACCCGCTCCAGCCGACGGCAGCAGCGGGTGCTCCCACCACCCAGGCCGGTGCCCAGCAACCAAATTGCAACGCTGAAGTCGCAGCCCTCTTCGCGCAACTTAAAGCTAGCTACATAGCCCGCCACCCCGTGCGCTATTGGCTGGATGTGCCCACGCAAAATCTAGCCAAGGCGTTTTTTAAATCAACCAAGAGCCCAGCGACCAATCAGTCAGTGGTTCCAAGGGGCAAGATGCTACTGTTGCGAGCCGTGTTCGCGTGGCGCAGCCTGCTGGTCGTGCTAGGCTTTGCTGGCCTAGTGCGCTACTACCGGCGGCGGCAGATGTGGCCCATAGCGCTGTTTGCGGGGTTTATGTACCTTTTTATTTGTGTACTAGCTCGCAAAGTGGAGATGCGCTACCTGCTGCAAGCTGATGCTGTGCTGCTGGTGCCCGCCACGCTACTGCTGGGAACAGCGAGTAGCAGGCTGCGCCCGCAGCCAACCAATAAGGTATAACCAATTTGCTAGAGGCCGCAAAGCCAGCCGCCACTGCCACCCGTTCCGAGGCAGTGGCGGCTGGCTATACCTATGCACTAATTACGGTTCTTAACCCCACGCTGCTAGCCAGTTTCTGCTTCTGGTGAAGCAGCGCATTGATGTGTACCGTGCAGTGCGACTGGGTTGGCAGCAGGCCTTCGCGCGCCCACACCCGCTGCACGCCATGGTTCTGTATCTGCGTAGTAGCGCGGACCCGCCGCAACCCCTGCTCGTGCATGTACTGCTTGGTATGGCGAATGAGGTCAGTATAAAGCCCCCTACTAGGTACATTGGGCCGCGCTCCAAAAATAATGCCTTCGCCGTAGTCGGCGTGCACCATATTAGTGGTAAAGGCTACGGCCTGCCCATCGACATAATATAGAAAACACACACGCTTGTCGTCCGGATTCAGGCAACTCATGGCCCACTCTTTATAACCTTCCAGCACAAGCTTGGGGTCAAACAGCGGGTTACTGTGGTAATGGGTGCGGTACTCCTTAAACGAAAGGTCCACCAACTCCTCTAGGGCCGCTTGGTCGGCCATTGTGGCCTGGTGGTAGGCGAGGCGCGAATTATACAAGGGGTTGAGTGGCGACCGGCGTAAGTCACCATCAAACGTTACGAGCGTATCGGCTACCAGCACCGGATACGGTAAGTTGCTCAGTTCCGACAGCCGATATTGTTCACTGGTCGGAATGCGTAAAATAGCCACGTCAATACACTCATCCTCGATAGCTTGCCGCAGTTCGTGGGATTCCCACTGGGCTAGCGAGCCCCGAAAAATGCGTAAATCAAAGCGAGCGCTTTCGGAGGCGCTGTAAAACAGATTAGGTGGTGAAAGTGAATTCATAGGTTTGAAAAAGAGGTGAGTCTGAATTTGAGATGATAGGTAGGAATAGCAAGGGTTAGGATGGCGTGCTAGGGCTGTGTTCCTTGCGTATCACGTGAATCATCCTAATTATTTACGCCGTTAGAAGGCCAGTTCATTCAAAATAGTAGAAATAGAAAAGAGGGTGAAATATTCTGCAAAGAACAGCACTAAACTAATGCGGCGGTATCGCATATTGATGCGATGAGAGAATCAAGAGAAAATTGCATTTTGCCAAAGTCGTGTTTTGTTCCGCCTACATTATCCGCTAATCCGCCCACATTATTCGCTAAGAGGGTCGCGTGTGAAGCTATAAACAAAACGCCCTACCGTTAAACTCCCCCGTGAGACGTTGACCAACGACTGCCCGGCGAGCGGTCTGGGTTTTGGGAACGCTGTCGAGTATGCAACACTGAGTCGACTACCATGATTATTCTCCTCTAGCTAGTGCCAGCTTGGCACTAGCTAGAGGAGAATAAGTACGGAGATTCTTTACTGACCTCATTGCGTACCACGTACAGAGGGCGGTTCTTAACACCATCAAAAACGCGCGATACGTAGAGGCCCACAATACCTAGCGCCGTTAGGCCCAAGCCACCTATGAGCCATACGCTGACCAGCAAGCATACCAGGAGCAGGTTTGAGTGACCCAGCAAAGCCCGCCCGGCCAGCCACATTGTCGCCACCAGCGCTCCCACCACTATAGTAGCCCCCAGCTTCACCAGTAGCCGCAGCGGCTTGTCGCTGTAGGCCAGCACCACCGTAAAGGCTAGCCGCACCAGCTGGCTAAAGCGATAGCTGCTTTTGCCGTGCTCACGGGCAGCGTGCTGCACATCCAGGATGCCCTGCCGAAAGCCAAGCCAGCGCACTTGCAGCGGAAAAGCCCGCGTGGGCTCGCGTAACTGCCGCAGGGCTGCCACTACCCGTTGGTGAAATACCCCAAAATTGCTTGTTGTGGGGTCGCTTATCGGGCCTCCGAGCCACGTTAGTAGCCAGTGAAATACACGGCCTAGCCATTGCTTAGCGGTGGCATCCTGTCGGTTGGCCCGGCGTCCAAAAACGACATCCAATCCGTGTTGCCGGGCGTGGGCGTACAGCTTGGGAATCTCGGCAGGTATATCTTGCAAGTCGCAGTCCATCACGGCTACCCACTCGCCCGTTGCCCGGTCGAGGCCCGCTGTAATGGCCGCGTGCTGCCCGAAGTTGCGGCTCAGGTTTAACCCTAGTAAGCGTACGTCTGTGGTGGCTAGTTCCTCAATCAGCGCCCAGCTTACATCGGGGCTATTGTCATTCACCAGAATAATCTGGTAATCGTCCGTAATACTTCCCAAGGCTACTGTTAACTGACGGTGTAGCTCTTGCAACGCCGCCGCACAGCCATAAACTGGGATTACTACGGAAAAAGCAACAGGTTTATTCGCTGAAATAGTACTCATTGTGAACTTGGCCGAGCAACAAATGTAAAATAGAGAAGCCCCAGCAAGTGCCGGGGCTTCTCTATTTTACATTGTTTTAGCTAAGGCGACTTACTTGCCGCCCAATACGCGCAGCATGGTATCGCCAATCTCGGCGGGCGAATCCACGACGTGGATGCCGCACTCGCGCATGATGGCCATTTTGGCGGCGGCCGTGTCGTCGGCGCCGCCTACGATGGCGCCGGCGTGGCCCATGCGGCGGCCGGGAGGCGCGGTTTGGCCGGCGATGAAGCCCACAACGGGCTTCTTGTTGCCGGTTTCTTTAATCCAGCGGGCGGCTTCGGCTTCCATGCCGCCACCGATTTCGCCAATCATTACGATGCCCTCGGTTTCGGGGTCGTTCATCAGCAGCTCTACCGCCTGCTTGGTGGTGGTGCCAATGATAGGGTCGCCGCCGATACCGATGGCCGTAGTCTGGCCCAGGCCAGCCTTGGTGAGCTGGTCCACGGCTTCGTAGGTCAGCGTACCCGATTTCGACACGATGCCCACGCGGCCTTTCGTGAAGATAAAGCCGGGCATAATGCCCACTTTGCACTCGCCGGCCGTGATAACGCCGGGGCAGTTAGGGCCCACCATCGTGATGCCCGGGCGGTCCTTTAAGTAATGCTTCACGGCAATCATGTCCTTGGTCGGAATGCCTTCCGTGATAGTCACGATTACTTTAATGCCGGCCTGGGCAGCTTCCAGAATCGCGTCGGCGGCAAAAGCCGGGGGCACGAAGATGATGCTGGTATCGGCCTGGGTAGCGGCCACGGCATCAGCCACGGTGTTGAACACGGGCCGGCCGAGGTGCTCGGTGCCGCCCTTGCCGGGCGTTACGCCGCCCACTACCTGGGTGCCGTAATCCATCATTTGCTGCGCGTGGAACGAGCCTTCGGAGCCGGTGAAGCCCTGCACGATGACCTTGGAATCTTTGTTGACGAGAACGCTCATGGGCGGCTAAC
>JBPBQJ010000025.1:0-23624 GCA_050954765.1 Janthinobacterium lividum
GCTCGGCCACCCAGTATTTCGTGGGTGATTTTGACGGCCACACCTTTAAGGCCCTGAACGACAAGACGAAGTGGGCCGACTATGGCCCCGACGAGTACGCCGGCGTCACGTTTGCCAACACCGCGCCTCGGCGCCTGTTTCTGGGTTGGATGAGCAACTGGGAATACGCCAACCAGGTGCCCACCTCGCCTTGGCGCAGCGCCATGACCATTCCGCGCGAGCTGGGCTTGCGTGCGGTGGGCGGCGAAATCTACCTGACCTCGACGCCCGCCCGCGAGCTGGCCAGCCTGGCCGCTGCGCCCACCACCCTGCAAAATGTGGCCGTGAAGGCGCCCGTGGACCTGGCGCGTCTGTGCGTGCCCAGCGGCAAGTTTCGCCTGAACCTGACCACGAGCCAGCTCGCTGGCTTCGAGCTGGTGCTAGGCAATGCGGCCGGCGAAGAGTTGGTGCTAGGCTTCGACAAAGCCAAAAACGCGTACTTCATCGACCGCAGCAAAGCAGGGCAAACGGCCTTCAGCCCCAAGTTTACGGGCCGGCACACGGCCCCGCGGCTCGCCATTGCGGCCGGCGCCGACCTCACGCTTTTCTTCGACGCCGCTTCGGTCGAGCTTTTCGCCGACCACGGCCTCACGGCCATGACCGCCATTTATTTCCCTAGCCAGCCTTTGACCTCGCTACGGCTGCGCTCGGCCCAGGGCCTCACGTTTCAGCAGGTAAGCAGCGCCGCGCTAGCTCCCAAAGCCACCCAGAAGGTGCCGGTAGTGGGTCGGCGCTAGGGTGTGCCCAAGCCGCCCCGCAAAACAGCGTCAAAAGCAAAACAGCCACTCCGAAGCAAATCGAAGTGGCTGTTTTATGGTGTGGGAGATACTGGGTTCGAACCAGTGACCCTCTGCTTGTAAGGCAGGGGGATAATACTAACTGTCATTAACTAATACAGCTTATAACTTGCTTTAAATAGCTTTAAAGGCCATGTTGCTTAGCCAGGGTTCGTGGCCATTACTGGTATTTTCACTACATTTGTGTAAACCGGCGTGTAAACCAGCGCGGTTTACACCATGAGCAAAACCACGGAATACAAAGAGGGGCGGGCTACGGTCCGCATTGTCTACTACACCAGTAAAACGCTGGCCGATGGCACCCATCCCTTCATGGTGTGCATCACAAAGGACCGCAAGCGCAAATACCTGGCAACCGGCCTCTCGCTACTGCCCAAGTACTGGAACGCCGAGAAGAGCAACTACCGCGACGCCATCCGTAAGAGCTATCCCGAGCCCCACCGCGAGGACTTACTGACGGAATTGGAGAAAGAGGAGCGTAAGTACAGCAAGGCGGCTACAGAACTCGCTAGGGCCGACGAGCAGCATGACGCGCCTGCTGTTGCTGCGAAGGCAGTGGAGGGCCGTAAGGCCACGCGCCGTGTGCTGCTGTTGGCTTATATCGAAGAGCTAGCGCAAGGCATGGTGCTGGCGAAAAAGCTCAGCAATGCTATCGTGTACCGTGATTTGGCCAGTCAACTGCGAAAATTCATGAAGGCCGAATATGATGTGGCTGACCTGCCCTTTGAGCGCATCACCGTAGCCTTCTGCCAAGAATGGGAGAACACGTTGCGCGCCACTGGGGCAGTCGATACAACCCTGTCCAATCGCTATCGAACCCTACGGGCAGTATTCAATAAAGCCATCGCGGCCGGCGTGGCTAAGCCCGAGCACTACCCCTTCGCCCGCACCGTGGCCGAGAAGCACAAGTTCAGTGTGGGTAAGTTTGACGTGAGCACTGCCAAGCGGGCTCTCCCCCGCGATGCCGTGGAGCGCATTGAAGACTTGGAGCCGGCGACCGACCGGCAGCGCCTGGCTAAGGAAGTATTCCTGTTCTCCTTTTACGTCGGGGGAATCAACTTCGTGGACCTTGCCCAATTGCGCTGGCAGGACGTGAGCTTCGACGCAAATGGCCAGCCCGAGCGCATTCATTACGTGCGCCAGAAAACAGGGGGCAAGTTCGCCTTCCGGCTTTTGGAACCTGCTGCTGCCATCCTGATAGCGTACGAACTTCTGACGCGGGCCTCCCCGAAGAGCTACGTATTTCCTATCCTGGACCCCGTGCGCCATGCCAGCCCCACCCAAGTCAAAAATCGCCTACATAAGGTGCTGGGGATGGTCAACCAGGATTTAAAAGTGCTGGCAGCCCAGGTTGGCATCTCGACGCCCCTTACGACTTATGTGGCTCGCCATTCTTTTGCGACTACGCTGCACCAGGAGAGCGACAATATCGGAATGGTATCGCAGGCAATGGGGCACAAGACAGCGGCCGTGACCGCCACCTACCTCGATTCCTTCGCTTCTGCTCAGGTCGATTTGGCTTTGGAAGGGCTGTTGCGCAAGCCTAAAAAAACTTTTTCGGAGCCGTAAATATCAAAGAAATATGCGCTGAGGTCATTTTTACCTTTGGGTATTGCTCAGCGGCCCCTTTCGTTCACTGTCGAACGAGTTTTCCAACAAGCATAACTAACCATAAACACATCACTTACCCTCAACGTGGGCTTCGCCCACATCCTAGACGAGTTCCGCAACATCGTACGCCAGGAACTCGCACTTCTGCAAGCCCCCCACGCCTCGTCTACGGACGAGGTTGGCGGTCTCAAGCTCGCAGTAGAAATTACGCGCCTCAGCAAGTCGCGCGTCTATGCTCTCGTACAGCAGCGGGGTATCCCGCACAGCAAGCGGGGCAACAAACTATACTTCAACCGGGCCGAACTGCTGGCCTGGGTTGAGGAAGGGAAACGTCAAGAGAAAAAGTAAGATGGCGCCTACCTTACCCGCTATCGACCAGGACACCTTCGGGGGCACCCCTTCCCCCGAAGGCAGTCCGGTGCTGGAGTTCGATTCGACGCCGAATCCTACCCCGCTATCACTTGATGCTGGCGAAGCTAGCTTAAACCAATCCTCTCTGGCCAACGAACGAAAAGACGACTTGCTGGCGCAGGCACGAAAGTTCGCTGAGCCCGAAGCGGCACCCAAGCTGGTGCTATCTACCCGCGTCCGTACGGCGGCTGAACGCCTGGCAGATGCCCGAAACCAACCCGAGCTAGTACCTCTCTTTGGCCGCCTCTGGGAAACGCCAGGCATTGCCATCCTGGCTGGTGATACTGGTGTAGGCAAGAGTATCCTCGCAGTACACATTGCTCATGCCATCACCTCGCCGGTTATGGAGCTACTAGGGCAGGACTGCCCTGTGCAGGAGAAGGTGCTGTACTATGATTTTGAGTTGTCGGACCGCCAGTTCAGCAAGCGGTTCGAAAACCTGCCCTTCACCGAGGACCTGCTGCTGGGCGATACCAATCCCGAGGCCGATGACGTGGTGGCCTTCACGTTTGAGCAGATTACGGCCGACCTGGACCGTACCGGCGCCCGCATCCTCATCCTAGATAATATCACGGCGCTAGCCTTGAAAACAACGGCTGACGCAGACGTGAGCATGGGAATTATGAAGGGGCTAAAGCGCCTACAAGTGGAGCGGGGTATCTCCAGCCTAGTGCTGGCCCATACGCCCAAGTTGCCCCCCCACCAGCCCTTATCTCTTAACGACCTAGCCGGGAGCAAGCATTTATCGAACTTTGCCGATAGTGTATTCTTCATTGCCCGCTCTACACAAGGCCCGCACGTGCGCTACCTCAAGCAGCTTAAGAACCGCACCGACGAAGAGCTACCCGGAGTTGTCGCTTGTGAAATCGGAGACGAGGCTGGCTACCTCTCCTTTACGTACTTGGGGGTTAGCGAGGAGGTAGACCACCTGGCAATGAAAGGGAGCGAAAAGCAGGAGCCCACGGTAAACGTCTCGGAAGCGGCCGTACGGGCGAACCTGCCCCAACTCCTACAGGAACCGCGACTAGCGAGCGAGTTGGCCGCGAACATGGCAGCATTGTTAGAGGTCAATCCGCGCACCGTTCGCAATTGCTT
The DNA here is from genome assembly GCA_050954765.1 of Janthinobacterium lividum. Taxonomy (GTDB): domain Bacteria; phylum Bacteroidota; class Bacteroidia; order Cytophagales; family Hymenobacteraceae; genus Hymenobacter. The sequence goes on from JBPBQJ010000025.1 coordinate 3,954, forward strand.
GAGCAAGTTTATGCTGCCCAGTGCAGAGCCGTTGCTTGACCTAGACGGTCAGCCCTGTAGCCTGCTAAAAATACCGGGCGAGCAGGACAAGCGGGAGGTCTGGTATTCGCTATGTCCCCTGCCGCAGGCCGCCTAAACAACCGCCCTGCTATTAGCGCCACCACGTTCAGCAAAAGTAGTGGAAACTGGAAAGCTGGAAAACGGCTCCCCGAGAACTTTTCCAGCTTTCCAGTTTCCACTATCTGCTGCTCGACTACTCGCCATCTCATGTCCACTTCGCCCTACCGCTACGAATTTCAACCCTATGCTGGGTCATCATCACGTGCGACCTGCCCAGCCTGCGGAACCGCCCGCAGCTTTACGCGCTATGTGGACACACACACCGGAGAGTTGCTGCCTGACCGCTTTGGCCGGTGCGACCGACTAGTAAAGTGCGGCCACTTCCGCCCTCCCTACGGCTCTATTGATGGCCTGCGCACCCAGCGGCATCATTATACTGGTGTCGGTTTCAAGCAACTTAGCGTAGCACTGGCGCCCACTCAGCGCCTACTCGCTTTGCCGCAGAAGGTCTGTCAGGCCAGCCTACGCCACTACGAGCGTAACCAACTTGCCCGGCTGCTACGCGACCACTTCGGGGCCACTACGGCGACGGAGCTATGTACACGCTTTCGCTTGGGCACGTCTGACCATTGGTCCGGGGCGTGTGTGTTCTGGCTACTCGATACCCAAGAGCAGGTTTTAGGGGGCCAGGTCGTACTTTACGATGAAACCGGTCATACGGTCAAACAGCCCCATCGGCACACTACCTGGCCCCACATTGCCCTGGCACGGGCGTATCGGCAGCGCGGTGAAGCTCAGCCCGCTTGGCTTACCGAGTATGCTACTTACGGGCAGAAGAGCCCTTGCCTGTTTGGCCTACCACAACTCGCTACCGAGGCCGCGGACAAGCCCATTGCCTTAGTCGAGAGTGCCAAGACTGCCATTGTCGCTACTCCTTACCTACCGGAGTTTGTCTGGCTAGCCACAATGGGCTTGAGTTACTTAACCGCCGAGCGCCTGGCCCCCCTGCTGGGGCGACGTATCACCCTGTTCCCGGATGCAGGGGCTCTGGAGCAATGGCAACGCAAAGCGACTAGCTTGCGTGCTAAGGGGTTCAATATAGCGGTTTCTGATACCGTCGAGCGACTAGCTACTCTGGCTGAGCGTAAGGCGGGCCTGGATTTGGCAGATGTTCTACTCGCTGGTCAATATCACCGCCCGGATTTGATAGATACTAGTGTTCAAGTGCTGGCAGGTTAGCCAACTGCTCAGAGGTCGAGGAAATTATGTGCTCAGCACACATTTCGTAAGTGATTGTTATAGCATCGACGCCGTTTACTGAAAACAATTTTCGCTTCTCTATATAAAGGCGAAGGCTCTTATAGCTTAGCTCCTCATCGAGCGTTTGCAAAGAGTCCCCTACCGCGGGTAGGATTGCGGTTAGCCGGTAAAAACGCTCAATCTGTTGGCCGGCATCCTTTAGGGCCTTGAACCAGTGAGCGCGCTCATACTCGAAGGCCCCTTCGACGTAGGGCCCCATTATCGGGCCATAATGACTAAGCACAGTATTCCACATGCGGTCACTCCACACCAACTGGAGGCTGAGTTTCGGGCCAAGAGATAGTTCTTCCATTTCTATAACGAGGGGTTAAAGGCAAAAGAAGTTGCTAGTTGTTCCTCCAACATCCGCCGAACTTCGTATCGGTACCGCTCGATTTTGAGGTAGTAGGTGACTGCCACCTGCTCACTGCCCCCCTGGCGGCTCGTTGCGAATTGCCGCTCCTCTACCCGCAGTTCCAGCGGGCCCACCAAGAGCTTATCGGTTGGCGCGGGTAACTGGCCGCTAAGGCGGTAGAGGTCGGTCAGGACCTGGGCGGTACGCTCATCCAACTGCTCGACGGTGCTCAGTACCATCGAGGCCGCCTCTATCATGTGCTCTTCGGCTTGCGTGCAGGATACCTCGGCGACCTGAAGGCGGTGTCGCCACTCTTGTGTAAAGGAGGCTATGTGTGCTGACCAAATGAGATGGATGGCTAGGTCGGGAGCCAGGTAGAAAGCTGCTTGAGTCGTAGGCATGACGTATTAACCAAGAGGGTCGAAAATGACGCACAGGTGCGGCTTATGGTCGCTGCGCATCGACTCCGCGCCGATGAACACCGACACCTTTACCCGCCCGTAGGGAGTGCGCCACATCTGCTTGCCAATACTGGGGAATTGCTGGTCGTAGTGCCGCACGGTGGCATCCAAGTCAGTCAGCGGGAGCATCATCATGGCCAGGTCGCACTTGTCCTTGATGAGGCTGTAGGTGAGCACGTGGTTACCGGTATTATCCTGAAAGTAAACGTGTACTGCTGCCTCTGGGGTAGCCGGCTTACCTGATGAACCAGTATAGTGGTAAACGCCCTCCTTGTGGATGCTATCCAGCACTTCGAGCAAAGACAGGCCGAGGCGCTGGCCGATGGGTTCGGCGGGTTCGGTAGGGGTAGCCTGCAAGCGGAGCGCCAGTAAGCAGAGCAAAGTGAGTAAGTATTTTTTCATGGGGCGATGGAGTAATAGCCAAAAATAAGGCAGCGAATCCAAAAATGCATCACTACAGATGCTTTTTACCCAAAGGTCGTAGCGGAGCTTGCCGCCGTGAAACACGCAGCCGGAATTTTGGCTTTTGGCCACCATTTGCGGCGGCTACGAAGAGCGCGTAAGCTCACCCAGGAGGCGCTGGCGGACTACGCGGAGATTTCTCGGCCTACTGTGCAGCGTATGGAGAAAGGGCAGACTGCGCCCACCCTGGAAGTACTACTTTCCCTGGCTCAAGTACTCCAGGTGCCCCTGCGTGACCTAATAGATGCGCCGGGCATTGCCCCCCAGGAGTAAGTCATATGGTTATCTAGTGGGCTGAAAGGGGCTGAAAATGGGGCGCGGTCAACAAGCGATTTGATGCCTCGGTTAAATGTCTGAGATTTCTTCAGATTGAGCCGTTTTGGGCCGAGTTTCTTACACGATAGGGGCTCCTAATAGCGGGGCGGGGGGAGGTAAAACCCGAAGAAACGCGATTTCTAGACCCGGTACCCCTTGCACTGGTAGAGTCATTTCTTGTTAAAAAGAGCAGATGTGCTACCTGCAAGGCAGGGCAAACGGGAATGAAAACCACCTTTGAACTGAGCGGCCATTCTTGAAAAGAATACCCAAAAATGCCTCTAATGCCTATAATGAGCACTTTTTGCTCTGACGAGCACGCTAGTGCGCTCGTCTTTCGACGGCTAGATGCAAGGAGCTAACCCTAGCTGCTACCTTTAAAATGCAGCAACCACCCGAAGAATAAGAGGGTAAAAAATTAGCCGTGACTTGCACACATGCACGTAGCAGCTCCTTAGCCAGAATGACCCCTTAACAATCTTTAAGGAAATGGGCCCTTGAATCGACAGCGTTCAAAGCTCTGGGCCTCCGTGAGACGAACCTTGCTGCGAGTAGTAAAGCAAAGTCATTTTCTGATATTCCTAGCTCCAACCCCTGAGTGGCGTCTATCGTACCTTTGCCCCGATGCGCCTGTTTGCCCTGCTGTTTTCCTTATACCTTACCTGCCTCTCATGCCTGCCTTGTGCCGATGAGGTGCAAGTGTGTGTGGAGCAGACGCAGCAGAGCATCAGCGCCGCCTCGCACTCCGACTGTAGCCACGGCATGGGCGACTGGTGCTCGCCTTTATGCCAGTGCCATTGTTGCGCTGGAGCCGTGGTAAACCTGCTGGGCACGGCCACGTTGGCCTTCCCAAAGGCACCCGATTGGGCTACCGCAACGCGCCATGCCTCGCTCGTAGTGGCGGCCCCGACGCGGCTAGCGGTGGCTGTATGGCAGCCGCCGCAGGCTTAACGATTCTCTCTTTTCCTGCTGACCTCATCGGGTAGTCGGGCGCTACGTGCGCGCTGGCCATCTCCATCATGCTTTTCGCATGGGTCGGGTCATATCGCCGCAGCTTATTCCCATTGGGTATAAGTCGTTGCGAAGCAGGGTTTTACGGAAGCGTTAGACCTAACCCCAGCAACGGATGTTCGACCGGCTGATTCATTTTTCTATTCATAACAAGCTCATTATCGGGCTACTTACCTTGGCCTTGGTGGCCTGGGGCGGCTACTCACTGAGTCGGCTCCCGATTGATGCGCTACCCGACATCACTAGCAACCAAGTGGTGGTCTACACTGTGGCCCCCTCGCTGGCCGCCCAAGAGATTGAGCGCCTAGTGACCTTCCCCATCGAGCAGGCCATGTCTACCATCCCCGGCCGGGTTGAAGTACGCTCCTTCTCGCGCTTCGGCCTCTCGGTAGTAACCGTCGTTTTTGAAGATAAGACCGACATCTACTGGGCTAGGACCCAGGTATCGGAGCGACTCAAAGAAGCCGAAAGCCAGATTCCGGCTGGCACCGGCCGCCCCGAGCTAGCCCCGCTAAGCACCGGACTGGGCGAGGTGTACCAGTACCTAGTGCGCGCCAAGCCCGGCTACGAAAAGAAATACAACGCCACCGACCTGCGTACCATTCAGGACTGGATTGTGCGTCGCCAACTGCTGGGCACGCCCGGCGTGGCCGACGTAAGCAGCTTCGGTGGCCTGCTCAAGCAGTACGAGGTGGCCCTCGACCCCGAGCGCCTGCGCTCGCTGGGCGTTACCGTGGGCGAGGTATATCAGGCAGTAGCCAGCAACAACCAGAACGCTGGCGGGGCCTACCTCGACCAAAATCCCACGGCCGCCTTTATCCGCACCGAGGGACTGGCCACCTCTCCGGCCGACATCGGCAACATCGTCATTCGTAGTACCAGCACCGGCCTGCCCGTGCTGGTGCGCGATGTCGCGGAGGTGCGCTACGGGGCAGCCGTGCGCTACGGGGCCATGACGCTCAATAACCAAGGCGAAGTAACCGGCGGGCTCGTTCTGATGCTCAAGGGAGCTAATGCCGCTGAGGTCATCCAGGACGTGCAGACGCGCATGACCACCATCCGCAAGACACTGCCCGAGGGCGTCACCGTAGAGCCCTTTCTGGACCGTTCCCATCTGGTGGGCCGCGCCATTCACACCGTCACCAAGAACCTGCTGGAAGGCGCGCTCATCGTGGTGTTCGTTCTGGTGCTCTTCCTGGGCAACTGGCGCGCCGGATTGGTAGTGGCCTCCGTCATTCCGCTGGCCATGCTGTTTGCCGTGAGTTTAATGCGCCTGTTCGGTGTGTCGGGTAATCTTATGAGCCTTGGGGCTATCGACTTCGGGCTGATTGTGGACGGAGCCGTCATCATCGTCGAGGCCATCAGCCACCGCCTGCACGGCGGGCACCTGCAAGTGCCCGGCAATCGCCTCAGCAATGAGCAGATGGACGACGAAACTTACCATGCGGCCAGTAAAATCCGCTCTTCGGCAGCCTTTGGTGAAATTATCATTCTCATCGTGTACCTGCCGCTGCTGGCCCTGGCGGGCATTGAGGGCAAGATGTTCCGGCCGATGGCCGAAACGGTGGCCTTCGCCATTCTCGGGGCCTTCATCCTAAGTCTGACCTACGTGCCTATGATGTCGGCGCTAGCCCTGAGTCGGTCTACGGAAAATACTAAGACGCTCTCCGACAAGATGATGGCCTTCTTTACTCGGCTTTATCATCCGCTGCTTAAGGGCGCCCTGCGCCACCAGGCCGTAGTGCTGCTCACGGCCAGCGGCTTGCTGGTTGGCGGATTTTCCCTGTTTCGCACGCTGGGTGGCGAGTTCATACCAACACTCAGTGAGGGCGACTTTGCCGTGGAGATGCGCACCCTCACCGGCTCCTCACTGAGCTACACCATCGAGCAAGCCCAACTGGCCGGGGGCATCCTCAAAAAGCAGTTCCCCGAAGTCAAGGAAGTCGTGGCCAAAATCGGAGCCGGTGAAATTCCTACAGACCCCATGCCGGTGGAGGCTGCCGACGTGATGGTGATTCTCAAAGACCAGAAGGAATGGACATCGGCCGATAACCGCGAGGACCTAGCCGATAAGATGGCCAAGGCCCTGAGCGTCATGCCCGGCGTCACTTTCGGCTTCCAGCAACCCATCCAGATGCGCTTCAACGAGCTGATTTCCGGGGCCAAGCAGGACGTGGTGCTCAAAATATACGGCGAAGACTTGCAGCAGCTAGCCGATTACGCCCAGCAGGCTGGCCGTCTGGTGCGTCAGGTGCCGGGAGCCGAAGACGTGTACATCGAGCAGGTGACAGGACTACCCCAAATCGTGGTGCAACTCGACCGCAACCGCCTCGCCCAGTTCGGCCTGAACGTCTCGGACGTCAACCGTACCGTGCAAACGGCCTTTGCCGGCGAAACTGCCGGCCAAGTCTTCGAGCAGGAACGCCGCTTTGACCTCGTGCTACGCCTGCGCCAGGACCTTCGCAAGGACATCAACAGCGTGCGCCGGCTCTTCATCGCCGCGCCCAACGGCCGCCAGGTGCCCCTAGAGCAGGTAGCCAGCGTTGAGCTGCGCGAGGGTCCAAACCAGATTCAGCGCGACGACGCCAAGCGGCGCATCACGGTAGCCTTCAACGTGCGGGGCCGCGATGTGGAAACCGTCGTCAAGGAGTTGCAAGGCAAGATAGACCGGCAGGTGAAGTTCGCCCCCGGATACTACACCACCTACGGCGGCCAGTTCGAGAACCTGCGCCAGGCCACCGACCGCCTCAGCATCGCCGTGCCGGTGGCGCTAGTGCTCATTTTCGTGTTACTGTTCTTCACGTTCGGCTCGCTCAAGCAGTCGGTGATGATTTTCACGGCCATTCCGCTCTCCGCCATCGGCGGCATCGCTGCATTGTGGCTGCGAGGGATGCCGTTCAGCATCTCGGCCGGGGTAGGCTTCATCGCCCTGTTCGGGGTGGCCGTGCTCAACGGCATCGTGCTGATTGGCTACTTCAACCAGCTCAAAGCCGACGGCATTACCGACCTAAGCGAGCGCATCCTGCGGGGCACCGAAGTACGCCTGCGGCCCGTGCTGATGACGGCTACCGTGGCCTCCCTGGGCTTCCTGCCGATGGCGCTGGCTACCTCGGCCGGGGCCGAAGTGCAGCGCCCGCTAGCCACCGTCGTTATTGGTGGGCTGGTATCAGCTACACTACTTACCCTGTTGGTGCTACCTGTGCTGTACGCCCTCTCGGAACGAAAAAAGGTCGTAGACCCTACCAACGGACCCCGCCCGACTCCAGCCAAAAGCCTGCCCGTGGCGACGCTACTACTGTTACTGCTCCCCTTCATAGGCCAGGCGCAGAAACCGCTCACCGCGCCCCAGGCCGTGACGCAGGCGCTGCAAACCAACGGCACGGTGCTGGCTGGTCAGCGCGCCCTCGAAGCCCAGCAGGCCATTCGCCACACGGCCTACGACTACGGCCGCACGACGCTCACGGGCAGCTACGGGCAGTACAACTCTCAGAACCGCGATAATCAATTCACCATCACCCAGTCACTAGCCCTGCCCGGCGTATACCGTAGCGCGGCCGGCTTGGCCGATGCCCGCATTGCCGGTCAGCAGGCCCAACTCAGCCAGGTGCAGGCCGAGCTACGCCGCCAGGTGCGCTTAAGCTACGAGCAGGCCGTGCACGCCCGCCACCGTCTGCGGGTGCTGCGGGGGCAGGATAGCGTGTACACCGAGTTTCTGCGCTCGGCCACCCTACGCTTCAAAACTGGCGAGGCCGCCCGCCTCGAACCCGCAACGGCCTTGGTGCAGCAGGGCGAAATCCGTACTCAATTGCTGGCCGCTCGCACCGACTTCCGGGTGGCGCAGCGCCAGCTGCAAGCCCTGCTGCAAGTACCCACGGCCGTGGTCGTGGCCGATAGCCTGCTGCATCCGCTAGCCCTGCTGGGTGCCGCCCCGCTAGCTGATACTACCGCTCCCGCTCTAGCCGATACGCTGCTGACACGCACCAACCCCCAGGCCCGGGTGCTAGCCCAGCAAGTGGCCGAGCGCCGCGCCGAAACCCGCGTGGCCCAGGCTGCTGGCCTGCCGGAGTTCACTGTGGGCTACTTCAATCAAACCATCATTGGCTACCAACGCCTCGACGCGGCCGGTACTGAAAGCTATTTCGGCCCCGGCGCCCGCTTCCAGGGCGTGCAGGCTGGCGTGGCCGTGCCGCTGTGGCGTAGGCCCCAAAAGGCACGGGTACAGGCCGCCCGCCTGCAAGAGCAGGTGGCCCAGGCCGGCTACGACCGTTACCGGGCCGACCTGGCCGGCCAGGTCGATGAGCTGCTAGCTCGCCGCCGCGAGCAGCAGCAGCGCCTAGCCTACTTCGAGGCCACGGCCTTGCCCCAGGCGGCCGTCATTACTCGCCTATCCACCCTGGGCTACAAGGCGGGCGAAACCGGCTACTCTGAATACCTGCTCAATCTGGAGCGCGCCCGCCGCCTGCGCCTCGACTACCTCGACGCGCTGCTGCAACACAACCAGACCGTTATCGAGCTGGAATACCTCTTAGGCAGTCAGTAAGACCGCCTCTACCTCTTCATCTTCACCATGCGTTACCTAACCACTTATTTACTGCTGCTAGCCTTACTAGCCGGCTGCGGAAAGAAAGAAGCCGAAGAAACGAGCGATGCCCCAGCGACTGAAAGCAACACCGCCTCACCCAAACAGGAAGCCGCCCCTGACCGCATAACCCTCACCACGGCCGAGCAGCAGGTGGGCGGCGTGCGCCTTGGCTCTCTCACCCAACGCCCCATGAGCGGCGGCCTCAAAGTCAACGGCGTGCTCGACGTGCCCCCCGAAAACCTCGTTTCCGTCAGCGCCCCCCTCGGCGGATTTGTGGACCGTACTGACCTACTGCAAGGCTCGCGGGTGCGCGCCGGCCAGGTGCTGGCAGTCATCCGCAACCCCGACTTCGTGCAGCTTCAGCAGGACTACCAGGAGGCCCGCAGCCAGCTCAAGTATGCCCGCGCCGAGTACGAGCGGCAGGGCGAGCTGTACCGGCAGGAGGTGGCCCCCCAGAAAAACTACCAGCGCGCCCAGGCCGAGTACGAGGCCCTGCAAGTAAAAACCAACGCCCAGGCCGCCCGCCTGCGCCTGGCGGGCCTGCCCGTCGGCGGGGCTTTCGTGAGCACGGCCACGCTACGCGCCCCTAAAGGTGGCTTCGTGAAAGCCGTGAACGTGAGCATCGGCCAGAGCGTGACGCCGACCGACGTGCTGTTCGAAATCGTCAACCCGCAGCACTTGCATGTCGAGTTGACGGTGTTTGAAAAAGATATTCCCCAGGTGAAAGAAGGCCAGCTCGTGCGTTTCTCCCTCGGCAACGACTCCATCAGCCGCGAGCGCACCGCCCACGTCTACCTCATTAGCAAGGCTATCAGCCCCGAGCGTACTGTGCGCGTCCACGCACACCAGGACCAGGAAGACGAACAGCTGCTCCCCGGCACCTTCGTGCGGGCTGTCATCGAAACCAACCGCGTCACTGTGCCCACCCTGCCCGAAAAAGCCGTGGTGCAGTACGGGTCCCAAGCCTTTGTCTTCGTCGCCGCCGATTCGGCCGCTAAAGCCGGCACCGCCGTCTACCGAATGGTGCCCGTCACGCGAGGCGTCAGCGAGGACGGCTACACGGAAGTGCACCTGCCTGCCGCCGAACAGGGCAAGCCCCTGCGCCGCTTTGTCATCGAAGGCGCGTATGCCCTGCTCGGCAAGCTCAAAAACGCCGAGGAGGAAGAATAAAACGCCTTGCTGATGTTCTTCATCCTAAAACCTCTGCTAGTATTTTTCTGGCCGGCCTCTGCGAAATCGGGGGCGGCTACCTCATGTGGCAGTGGCTCAAGTCCGACCGGCCCGGCTGGATGGGAGCGGCAGGTGCTGCCCTGCTGATGCTCTACGGCTGGGTGGCCACCTGGCAGCCCACCTCGTTCGGCAAAACTTACGCTGTATACGGGGGCATCTTCATCGTTATGTCTATTGCATGGGCCTGGTACTTCGACGCCTTCCGGCCCGACCGCTTTGACATCATCGGCGGAATTATCTGCTTCATGGGCATCGGCATCATTCTGTTCTGGCCCCGTTCATAACCCACCACTCATGCTCGAACTGTTCACCGGCACCCTGCTGCTCAGCCTGCTCCACGCCACCATTCCCAACCACTGGGCTCCGGTGCTGGCCGTGGCGCGGGCCGAAGCCTGGCCGATTAGGCGGGCCGTGGGCGTCACGGCTGTAGCGGGGCTGGCACACGGGCTGAGCACCGTCCTCATTGGCGTGGTACTGGGCCTGCTGGGCTGGCGCTTGTCCGACCGCTTCGCACAGGCGGCCGGCTGGGTTGCACCGCTGCTGCTTATCGGTATCGGGCTGCTCTATGCCTTCTCGGGCGCTGGTCACACGCACCCCGACCCGTTGCCCTTGCCGCCCCACCGTGCCCGGCGGCGGGTGGTGTTCGGGCTGGCGGCCACCATGTTTCTGGCGCCCTGCCTCGAAATTCAAACCTTCTTTCTGACCGCCGGCACGCACGGCCCTGCCGCGCTGGCCCTACTCATGGGCGTGTACCTGCTGGTCTCTGTGTCGGCCATGTGTGCCTTAGTGGCACTGGCCAGTCGGGGGCTGCGCTACTTTAATCTTGACCGGCTGGCTCACCACGAACGCCACCTCACGGGCGCGCTATTAGTACTGGTGGGCATCGCCGGCTTTTTCGTGGATTGGTAGCTGACGCGCCCGCCGCTTTTTCTATTCCTGACTTCGTTTCCTGTTTCTTATGCCTGACCCTTCATCCAACAACCTGAACGAGGAGCTGAACACTGCCAAGCAGGTGCAGCCCGAAAACGTGGGCGCCCTTACCCGCGCCCAGCTGACGCCCCAAGCCGCCGCCGAGCCTCAGGGCCACGATGTGCCCGGCCACGACCACGCCAGCCATGACCACGGCGACGAATCAGACGAGCACGACCACGCCAGCCACGACCACGGTGACCACGACCACGGCCCGGCCGGCAATAACCCCTACCTAGCTCCCAGCATCAGCCTAGTGCTCATGTTGGTGGGCATCACCCTGGATTACTATAATGTCAGTTTTTTCACCGGCTATGCGCGGCCCCTCTGGTACGGCGTAGCCTACCTGCTGGTGGGCTGGAAAGTTATTCGCTCGGCCATCCAAAGCATCCCCAGCGGCAACATCTTCAACGAGTTTCTGCTCATGGGCATCGCCACCATTGGGGCGTTTGCTCTGGGCGAGTACGCCGAGGGCGTGGCCGTCATGCTGTTCTACACCGTCGGGGAGCTGTTCCAAGATGCGGCCGTGAACCGGGCTAAGCGCAGCATCAAGGCGCTGCTCGAAATTCAGGCCACAGAAGTGGGCGTGCTGCGCAGCGGCCAGCGACTTGTGCTTGACCCCAAGGAAGTGGCCGTAGGCGACGTCATCGAGGTGAAGCCCGGCGAGAAAGTGGCCCTCGATGGCACCCTGCAATCAGCGCGGGGCACCTTCAATACTGCCGCCCTCACTGGCGAGTCGGTGCCCCAAACTATGCACGAGGGCGAAATCGTGCTGGCGGGCATGATAAACCAGGACACGCTGAGCCAAATCACCGTCACGGCCGCGTTCAAGGATACCAAGCTGAGCAAGATTCTGGCGCTGGTGCAGGATGCCGTAGGCCGCAAGGCCAAGGCTCAGCAGTTCATCACCAAGTTTGCCCGCGTCTACACGCCTATCGTGGTGGGTCTGGCCCTGCTGCTCACGCTGCTGCCCTACTTCTTCGTGCACGACTACGTATTCCGCGACTGGCTGTACCGGGCGCTAGTATTCCTAGTCATCTCTTGCCCCTGCGCCCTGGTTATCAGTATTCCACTCGGTTACTTCGGCGGCATCGGCGCGGCTTCCAAGGTGGGCGTGCTCTTCAAGGGCTCCAACTTCCTCGACGTCATGCGCGAAATAGACACGGTGGTAATGGACAAAACTGGTACCCTCACAAAGGGGGTGTTCGCCGTGCAACAAGTGGTGGCTGCGCCCGGTCAGAACCCAGTTCGGTTCACGTCCCTGGCCGCCGCGCTCGAAGCCAAGTCTACCCATCCCATTGCCCAGGCGCTGGTACAATACGTGAAGTCCGACGGTACACCGCTGGCCGTGGAAAATGTGGAGGAAATTGCCGGCCACGGCCTGCGCGGCCGGGTCGATAGCCAAGACGTGCTGGCTGGCAACACCAAGCTGCTGAAAAAATTTAATGTTGCCTATCCCTCTGAAATCGACCAGCTGGTCGATAGCATCGTGGTCGTTGCTGTAGGTGGCCAATACGCCGGCTACCTCACCGTGGCCGACGAAATTAAGGAAGACGCTGCCCAGGCCGTGCGGGAGTTGAAGGCCCAGGGCGTCACCACCATCGTCATGCTTTCCGGCGATAAAGATGCCATCGTGCAGCGCGTAGCCAAAGAGCTGGGTATCACCGAGGCCCACGGCGGGCTACTGCCCGAAGACAAAGCGGCTCACGTCGAGCGCCTCAAAGCCGCCGGCCACCGCCTGGCCTTCGTAGGCGACGGCGTGAACGACGCGCCCGTCGTAGCCTTGGCCGACGTCGGCATTGCCATGGGCGGCCTCGGCTCCGATGCCACCATCGAAACGGCCGATGTGGTGATTCAAACCGACCACCCCAGCAAGATTGCCACTGCCCGCCGCATCGCCGTAGCTACCCATACTGTCGTCTGGCAAAATATCTGGCTGGCCTTCGCCGTGAAAGCCGTGGTGCTCGCCCTCGGGGCCGGTGGCCTAGCCACTATGTGGGAAGCCGTATTCGCCGACGTAGGGGTAGCCCTACTCGCCATCCTCAACGCCGTGCGCATCCAGCGCATGGACTTCACCAGCAAACCATAAACGCTCTACGATGCAACCAGCAGCTGCCCCCACCAACCGCGAGCGAGCCGAGCGCGGCCAGACATCCACCCTGCTCGGCATCGGGGCCAACGTAGCCCTGGTGCTGGGCAAGGGCACGGCTGGCGTGGTCGGTCATTCCTACGCTCTCATCGCCGAAGCCATCGAGTCGGGCACCGATATTTTCAGTTCGCTTATCGTGTGGCTGGGCCTGCGCACCGCTGCTCGCGAGCCCGACGAAAACCACCCCTATGGCCACGGCAAAGCTGAGCCGCTGGCCGCCATCGCCGTAGCCTTCGCCCTGGTATGTGCGGCTGCTTATATTGCCACCGAAGGCGTGCTGCACATCATTACGCCCCACCAGCTGCCAGCTCCTTTCACCCTAGCGGTACTGGCGGTAGTCATTGCCATTAAAGAAACGCTGTACCGGCGGGTAAATAAAGTGGGGGAGGAAGTCGATAGCAGCGCCGTAAAAGCCGATGCTTGGCACCACAGGGCCGACGTGATTACGTCTTGCACCGCTTTTGTAGGCATCAGCATTGCGCTCATTGGCGGCCAAGGCTGGGAAGCGGCTGACGACTGGGCTGCCCTGGTGGCCTGCTGCTTTATTGTCTACAACGCCTACCACATTTTCCGGCCCGCTTTCGGCGAAATCATGGACGAAGCGCCTGCTGGGACATGGGCGGAGGATATTCGGGCGCTGGCCGAAGCTGTGCCAGGGGTTGTAGCTACCGAGAAGTGCTACGTGCGCAAGATGGGCTTCGAGTTCTTCGCCGACCTGCACGTCATCGTCGACGGCGGCATCAGCGTCCGGGAGGGCCATGACATTGCCCACGCTGTCAAGGCCACCATTATGCAAGCCAAGCCGGCCGTGTATAACGTGCTGGTACACATTGAGCCTTCGCAACACGGTAACTATTAGGCCATGCTACTGATAACTTCCACTGCCGTTACTCCACCCTGGACCACCATGCTGGGCTTCTCGTTGCTGCCCGCCATGGTGATGATAGCCGGCGCAGCTCTGGCCGTGTGGCGTGCCCCCGGCCCGAAGCTGCGTAGCGCCATTCTCCACTTCGCGGCCGGCGTCATCTTCGCCGTGGTGGCAGTCGAGTTGTTGCCCGACATCGTGCAACACCACGCCCCCTACGAGGTGGCGCTCGGCTTTGGCCTGGGCGTGGCTGCTATGCTCGGGCTGCGCACCTTCACCCAGCGCCTAGAAAAGCAGGAAGCCGCCACCTCCGCCACAACCTCCGGCGCGGCAGCTTTGCCCTGGGGCCTGCTAGTCGCCATCGGTATTGACATTTTTATCGACGGGCTGCTGCTTGGCATCGGCTTTGCCGCCGGAGCCAAGGAAGGCACCCTGCTAGCTATCGCCCTGACGTTGGAGCTACTCTCGCTGGGCCTGGCTACCGCCGTCGAACTGCGCCAGGGCGGTCACGGCAAAGGCCGAGCGGTCGCCATCGTGGCCGGCACGTCTCTAATGCTGCTGCTCGGAGCTGGGATTGGCACCACCGTACTGCGTGGCGCCAGCGGCAACCTGCTTGAAATCGTGCTCTCCTTCGGCCTCGCCGCTCTGCTCTTCCTCGTCACTGAGGAACTGCTAACCGAGGCCCATGAGGAAACCGAAACCCCACTGCTCACCTTGGCCTTCTTCGTTGGCTTTTTGTTGTTTCTATTACTAGGCATGGTCGCCTAGATGTTCTCCCTCTACCGTGTAGCGCATCGAGAAAGGACAAACAGCCTTTACTTCGTAGGTGTTGTTCTTCTTAGCCCAAATAATTGCGAGTACTCCCTGCACGACCTGATAGGTATACCTAGACTTACTCCAAAGGAATAGGTCATGAGGTCGTCCTGCGAGCAAAAGAGGACTGAAAATAATGCGTGATGGACAATCTATTGTGTGCCTCGGCTAAATGTCTGAGGTTTCTTCGGGTTGAGGCGTTTCGGGCTGAGTTTCCCACATCCTGGGGGCTCCTAATAGCGGGGTGGGGGGGATAAAGCCAAAAGAAACGCGATTTCCAGACCTGGTACCCCTCGGTTATGAGTTGGTGGTTTTTGCTAAAAAATGCTCTTCGCATGTTTTCTGAGATGTGCTAAGTAGAAGCAATACCACTCTTGAACTGCGGACCATTCTCGCTGAGAATATGCCCGCCTCGACGGACTTCTCCACGCTCATTTTAGCGCGTGACGCTACCCAGAGTATAGTAGATTCAATGGAGCGCAAGCGCAGTAGCTAGGCTCTATGTTTTAATCAGCATCCTCATCCGCCACCCGCCGCCACGTGTTCAACCAATCAGTTGGAATTAATCCTTTGCCGTTCACCCACGGCTCCTCTACTAAGGCGCGCTGATACTCAGGCGTATCCAGGTTGGCGTGCTCCGTCACGATTATCTGCAAGTTGGGCGTCAATGCCTTTACCCGCTTGAAGAGGTAGTCGAAGAGGCGCTGAACTGCGGCTTCGTCGCCCCCGGCTGTGCGCACATCGCGGATGGTGCCGTCCAGCCCTGATTTGTACGACTCTTCGGAGGGGAAATAGATTTGAGAAGGCTGGTCGAGGACGAGGAAGCCCGGCACTGGGCGCTTGTACTTGATGAAGAAGCGGTGCAGGGCTACTAGACAGATAAGATGGCAGCCCAGCGCATTTGACCCGCCGCCCATCTTCTCCATCACGATGCCCCGGCCTTGGTCGGCTACAACCGTGAGGCGGCGATAATCGAGCCGGTGCGGGAAGCCTTGATAGAGCATTTGCAGTTCCTTCGCCCAGGGCGTCATGTATCCCGACACGATACTCAGGTTTGACTCGACAATGTTGGTTACGTCGGTTTCATTCAGGTCCTCTTCCAGGTCGGCGACGACTTTGCGGCCTTTCTCGATGCGCAGCTTTAGCGCCGAGCCGTCATCAACTAGTTCGAGGTTGTTGAGATAATTCTCGATGCCGCCCACTACTCGGGCAGCTCGCACATCTAGGTCGTGCAGGCGCACGGCACCTTCCTGCTCGTTGCGCAGGGCGTTCACCCGCGCTTGCACCGTGTTACGGGCCGTGCGAATATCCTCTAGCTGACTGCGCAGTTGGGCGAGGTATTGCTCCAACTGCGGTCGTTCGCGCTTCACGCCGCCTAGGTTAGCTTCCATGCGGGCAAGCGAATTAGTGAGCGCCGCTACGGAAGGCGGTGGAGTTTGCATTTCCTGCGCGCAGAGGGGGCAATGCGCGGCGTGGGCGGCCTCGGCGGGGCCGAAGACGTACACAGCCCGCAGACGGTCGCTGTGTTCGTTTACGGCTAGCGAGAAGCCGTCGGCCTCGCGTTGGTACGCCTGAGCTTCCTCAATTTCTTCCAGCTTGTTGCGGAAGTCCCGGCCTAGCTCCTGTGCCCGTAGGCGCTCCTGCTCCAGCGGGCTGTTGTTGAAGGTGACGTTGCTATTGCCAGCTGGCTGCCAGGCCATCAGGCCCCGCAAGGTGGATACCAGCGCGTCGTCGGGCACATCGTCGGCTACCAGACCAGCTTGCTGGGCTTGCAGTAGTAGCGAGCGTAAGCCCTGGTTTTGTTCACCCTGGCGCAGTTCGAGGAAGCGGTGGCGGTTTTCTAGCTTTTGCAGTTCCTTGCGGTAGCGTTCCAGCGTCTTCTCTTTTTCCCAGCGGTCGTCCTGGTCGGCCCCCAGGAAGTAGAAGAGTGAATCGCGCAGGTGCCGCACAATCGTCGAGTCGTCTTGCCGCCAGAACAGGTGCTTGGGGCTGGACACTAGGTTCTGATGCTGGAACAGGAAGTACTTGGTGTGCTGCACGGTGGCCTGCCCAGGGTCTTTGCCGGCGCTGGTAGGGCTCAGAGTTTTGTTGGGGGCGATGCCGAGCAGGTTCGAGAGCTCGGCGTCGATGCCATCGTCGCTGGTTATAGCTCTTAGCTCTTCGAGCGTAGGCAGGGTTATGAAGGTGCCTTTCTGGAAGTGGGCCCGGCTTTGCGAGTCGCCCCCGGAGCGGGGCGGCGGCTTGGCGATGAATACCTGTGTCCACCCGATTTGCAGCACCACTGCGTACCAGGCCACCACGCCCATATTGACGCCTTCCGCCTCAAACATCGTGAACTTCGAGCGCCCTGTGCAGTAGTCGATGATGTTGATAATAGACGATTTGCCCGTTTCCGACTCGCCCGTGATGATGTTGACCTGCCCGAGCTTGAATGGCAGGATGCGCGTGTCTCCCTGGAAGTTGTAGAGGATGATTGAATGGACCTGCAAGGTCTCCGGCGGCAGATAGGCGAAGGGGTAGAACCGGTAATCCATTAGGCAATTGTTACGTCCCACGCGGCTAATACGGTCCCAATGCTGCCCGCATCGGCAAACCAGCGGCCCACGAATAGGGCTTTCTTTAAACAGGCTGCCACTTCCGAGTCAGGTGCCACCTCGTAGGCGGGCAATCGGCGGGGGCCGACTACTAGAGCACCCACCTCACTCAGCTGGAGGGCTTCGTGTTGCAGGCCAAACAGCAAGGCTTCTTTGGTGATGGGTACTAGCTCCTGCATCCGTTGGGCGAAGCCAATGCGCACTTCGTGGTGCCGCTGCGCCCAGAAATGCAGCTTTGTGGCAGTAGTGCCCGGTAGTAGGTTCCGCGTGGCCTGGTGCAGCACCACCGGCAGCACCATAAACGCCGCCGCGTAGTCTAGGCCGCGCAGAGCGGTTTTCTGGTAGCCATCGACTGCCTGCCGCAGCAATAGGGCGCAGTAGGCAGGGTTAAACAGGTTTGCTTCGAGCGGTCGTTGGCTCCAGGGCAGCATGGCGATAGGGGCTAGACCGTGGCTTGGGCGGCAATTTCTGCCAGCTTATCCAGCAGCTTGGGGTGCCAGTACACGGCCGGCAGGTCCTCGTTGGCAAGGATGTGGAAGGTTCCCCGAGTAATGTACTCGTCCTTGGGCGGCATGGCAGCCCTAATGGGAAAGCTAGCTGTTTCGACCCACTCCAGCACCCGTCGCCCAAACTGGACACAGGCTAGGTCTTCTTCCAGATTGCCAGAAAACTCCGCTGTGTACGTCAGCCGGTCGACGTACCGCGCCCACTGCTCTTTAAGGTCGGCCTCGTAGGCGCTCAGTTCCCCCACACAGAGCAGGCCATCAATGCCCCACTTAGTGCGCTGGCTAAACGCCTGGTAATAGTCTTTCACGGCGTAGCGGATGCGCTGGGTGCGCAGGTTTAGGAAGTCGAGTTGCCGCACAAACGGCCGGCCTTCCTGCGAGCGGTAGTACGCCTCATCGGGCTCGGCCCTGGCAAACTCCACTGGCAGGCTGTGCTGATGAAACTGGCTTCGCAGTTCATCCAGCAGGTTTTCCAGGTCAATCTTGGTAATGGGCACGTGCTGTGCCTGCACGAGTTGCTCGGCCACCCGGCGGTACCACCACCCGAGCAGGTGCAGGTACACCTGGTGCTTTTTGTCGGCCGAGGCGATGTAGCCCAGCGCCTTTTTAATGGCCCCTTCGAGGTCGGGCATCGTGGGCGACTGGTCGAGCACGACGATGGCCTGTACGAGCTGCTTTTGCTGAAGGGCCGTTAGGGCGTTGAATACCTGCACCGGCGCTTCTAGGGCTTGGCTAGGAACCGTAGCCGCCAACGCGACCAACTGCTTCAGGGCCTCAGTGGGGTCGCGGGCGGCATCCTCCCGCAACATGCTGGGAATGGAGCCGGGTGCGGCGGTGGCCGTTGTAATGAGGACTAGCCGGGTGCGCAGCGGGTCCCACTGCTGCTTCTGCAACAAGTCGCCCCAGACTCTGAGCGTCTTCCACCAGTCGGTGCTGCGGTTCGACAAGACTGCCTGCCTTTTAGTGCTCAGGTGGTGCTTAAGCTGCTGGAGTTCGGTTGCCGTCGCACTTTGTATCTCCACGTCATCTAACCCCTCCAAGATGAGGGCTGATTCTTCACCATCGGCCGTAAGTAGGGCGTATAGCGCGTACTGGGCTTGGTAGAGATAGCCTAATGCCTGAGGCCCAGCAGCAGCCGAAAAGGAAGCACTCATGTGGGTAGAAGATAGGAAGAGAAAGTAATCGCTGGAAGCCTGCTGCAAATTTGAAAACTCGTTGCAATCTAACTATTTTACCAGAAATACATTCCTTTCTTCCGAAAAACCCAACTCGTTGTCTCAGCCCTTTGCTTTTAGGTGCGGCGTTGAGGTAAAAATCGGGTGACTACTGCGCGCTTGTGACCAGTTGGTCGAGCAACGACGCCACCATCTCGGAGGACGAGGTAAGCTACTGCTGCTACCGCGTGGGCGGCGTGAGCATAGTCATCACTAGTTACACCCACGTCACGCCGAGCGGTCAGGGTTTCACGGCTTAGCGGCGCGGGTTTCTAACCTAACTAAATTCGGGACCTCATCCCCCTTGGACTTGGCAAAGGAGTATAGGTAGTTGTGTAAACCAACGTGTAAACCAAAAGCAAAACAGCCACTCCGAAGTGAATCGAAGTGGCTGTTAATCAGTGTGGGAGATACTGGGTTCGAACCAGTGACCCTCTGCTTGTAAGGCAGATGCTCTGAACCAGCTGAGCTAATCTCCCTTTTTACCGAGTGGCGATTGCCGTTTGGTGATACAAAGATGGGGGCATTTTTTGGAATAGCCAAACCGGGCGCTAAAAAAGTGCTCCCGTAGCCTGGTAGAAAGGGGATAAAAAATTAGCAGTCAGCCATAAAAAATTTGTAAAAAAGTAATCGGTAGTCATGCCAGAGAGGATTTGGGCAACGCTGGCGGCGCGCAGCCGTTAGCAGGCCCAGCTTAGCGGGCAGCCGCCAAGCGTTCTTTCTTTCCTTTTCTACCCACTCCTTAATTACCTCTCTCTCATGGAAACGCAGTTGCTTCAAAACTAT
>JBPBQJ010000026.1:0-22505 GCA_050954765.1 Janthinobacterium lividum
AGCGCAGCGCAGTCGAAGCATCTTGGCAAGGCACGTAGGAACCGTTCAACGAGGCGACCAAGATGCTTCGACTGCGCTGCGCTCCGCTCAGCATGACGGAACAAGCGTTTCATTGTCAGTAGAATTAGGTCATTATCTTCTGCTTCTCTTTTTAGCCCCCGGCATTTTTAACTCCTCATTTTTAATTGAAAACCCCTTCCCGTTTCCTGCTGCTAGCCGCCTTTGCGGCTGTGTACCTGCTGTGGGGCTCCACGTACCTGGCTATCAAATACGCCATCGTCACGATGCCGCCCTTACTGATGGCGGGCGCCCGGTTTGTGCTGGCGGGCAGCATCCTGGCCTTGGCTGGCCGCGCCTCGGCTGGCTACGAGCGGCCCACCTGGGCGCAGTGGCGCACGAGCCTGGTGGTGGGCGCGCTGCTGCTGGTGGGCGGCAATGGCATGGTGGTGCTGGCCGAGCGCAGCCTGCCCTCGAGCTTAGCGGCGCTGCTGGTGGCCAGCGAGCCGTTTTGGGTGGTGCTGCTGGGCTGGTGGTGGCTGGGGCAGGCGCGGCCCAGCGGCCGGGTGGTGCTGGGCCTGCTGTTGGGTTTCGGGGGCGTGTATTTGCTGGTGGGCGAGCAGCTTACGGCCGGCGCGGGGGCTAGCCACGCGCAGCTGGGCGGCGTGGGCCTGGTGCTGCTGGCGGCGTTTTGCTGGGCGGCGGGTTCCATCTACGGGTTGCGCTCGCCGGTGCCCAAGTCGGCAGTGCTGGCCTCGGGCATGCAGATGCTGGCCGGTGGCACCCTGCTACTCTTGCTGGGCACGGCCACCGGCGAGTGGCGTGGCCTGGACCCTAGCCACTTTGGGCTGGCGGCGTGGCTGGGCTGGGGCTACCTGGTGGTGTTTGGCTCGCTGGTGGCCTTCACGGCCTATAGCTGGCTCTTGAAGCACGCCCCGCCGGCGCGCGTGGCCACGTATGCCTACGTGAACCCCGTAGTGGCGGTGCTGCTGGGCTGGGCCATGCTGAGCGAAAAGCTAACGGGCCAGATGCTGGTGGGCGCGGTGGTTATTGTGGGCTCGGTGGTGCTTATCACCTCGCCGCAAAAGCAAGGGGGCTAGCCCCCAGGGCAACGACCACGCGGCCAGGAGGTATAATGTCGGCTGGTAAGGACTTTAGGAGGAAGGTTGATGCGTTGCTTATAGCTGACGATTAGCTTCTTGCATCAAAAATAATCTGACTTTAGGCTATGTAGTAGCCATTAGGTAGCGCAAAAAATGACGGCGTACTTCGCCCCATCATTTTTCCTTTCTGCGCTATGAAAGCTCTTTTACTACTCGCGAGCCTGCTGCTGACCGGGGGCTCGGTCGCCGCCCAAACTGCACCCGTAGCGGCCTCTGCTGGGCTGACAGCTGCCGCGCCCACCGCGCGTTTGGCCGCGCCCGATACGCTGGCGGCCCTGCACCGGCTCTTTGCCACCAAGCGGCAGCGCCAGGGCTATATCGTGGGCGGCACGGTGGTGGCGGCGGTCGGCACCGCCGGGCTGGTAGTGGCCAACCGGCCCGCCGAATCGGGCAGCAGCAACGGCGGTGAGTTCGGCGTGGTAGCCCCCAACAACCTGGACCTCGCGATGGTGGGCGTAGTGGCAGTGCCAGTGGTGCTGGCCGAGGCCCTGCTGCTAGGGGGCTGGGGCCACAAATACGAGCAACGGGTAATTGCCACCTGGCAGCAGCAACACCAACTGCCCCGCTCGGTGCGGCGCCAGCTAAAGCCCTCTTACTTTCACTAGAATGGCTAGCTGTATCAACCTTATTTCCCGCCCTTTTGCGCTTCGTCCCATGCCTATCTATCGCACCCTGCTACTGCTGATTGGCTTATTAACCACTGGCTCGCTCGTAGCTCAGGCCCAGCAAGTGGCCCCGGCCGCTCCGGCAACTGTGGCGGCCCCCGATACGGTGGCGGCGCTGCACCGACTCTTTGCCGCCAAGCGCAAAAAGCTGCTGCCCATCGTGGCGGGTACGGTAGCAGCCGATGCGGCCGGGGTCGCCATCATCGGCTCCACGGTGGATAGCGGAGGTCTTATCGATGGTCGAGTCATTGGCCAGGCACTCACCGTTATTGTGGGGGTAGCAGTAGTGAGCGCCGAAGTGCTCTTTTACTCCACTGCCTACGGTAAGAAAAAGGAACAGCGGGCCGTAGCCGCCTTCGAGGCGCATCAGTTGCCCCGCCACCTGCGGCGGCAGCTCAAGGCCAAGTATTTTCAGTAAGCTGGCCCACTCTGCGTCCGCTATTACCCTCAAACCCATAGGTCAGTGCTACGACATATTACGCTGCTGTTTTTCGTGTTGCTGCTAGCCGCGAGCTCCTTGCAGGTAGTTGCCCAACAGCCCCAGCCCGCCACCGCGGCGGCTAGCCCCCCGGCGGTGCCGCTGGCTACCTTTCCGGTGGTGCCCGACACGGTTGCCGCCTTGCACCGCCTCTTTACCTTGCGGCGGGAACGTGGCTACACGGCTTTTAAAGTAGGAGGCGCCCTCTTGGCGGTGAGCGGTGGTTTAGTGGCTAGCGCTGGGAATAGTTACAGCTACCAAAATCTAGGGCTTTATGCAGGCGGGATACTAGGTATCGGCAGCAGTGTGCCGGTGCTGGCTATGGGCGTTATTCGGACCGTCAACTATTCCAAAAAACGCGAGCAGCGCGCCGTACAATCCTGGCAGCAGCACCAGTTGACCCGCCAACTGAAGCGAGCGCTCGAGGACGATTCGCTGCTGGCTGCGCAGGCGCGGGCCCAGGCTCGGCTAGCCCGGGCCGCTACGCCCGTAGTGCTGGGCTCCGCTGCGGCCGCCGAGGCCCTCGATACGGCGGCCGCCCTGCACCGGCTCTTTGCTAAGAAGCGGCGGATATTGACGATAGTGTTGCCCCTGACGACAGCTGTTGGTGCCGGGCTTGTTGTGCAGGCAGTTGCAAGGTCAGCCTCGTTTGGCAGTGTATACTCGGTTTTACCAGGAGCTACGATATTAGTGCTGGCAGCTACCGAGTTGGCGACTTTGCGAAAGTACAGTAAGAAGCGAGAGGCCTTGGCCCTGCTAGCCCTCCGAGAACGCCGCCTACCCGCCAAGCAGCGCCAGGAGTTGCAGGCGGAATATTTTCGCCCGTCAAAAGCAACCCCCTAGCGGGGCAGCCAACCCGGGCCCTGGCGACCTTTTCCCAACGTATTTTTGTTGATTACAGCCCGCCCGCTTTAGTGGGCGTATGGGCGAAATCAGTTAAATCCGTTACATCTGCGATGAAGGTTTGTCTTGCCGAAAAGCCCAGCGTGGCCCGCGAAATCGCCCAGGTTATCGGGGCCGACCGGCGCATGGATGGCTACTACGAGGGCAATGGCTACCAGGTCACCTGGACCTTCGGCCACTTCTGCCAGCTCAAGGAGCCCGACGACTACCGCCCCGAGTGGAAGCGCTGGAGCCTGCACGACCTGCCCATGATTCCCGACCAGTTCGGTATCAAGCTCATGCGCCGCGACGACGGCGTAGTCAAGCAGTTCAACACCATCAAGCGGCTGCTCGACGCGGCCACCGAGGTCATCAACTGCGGCGACGCCGGGCAGGAGGGCGAGGTCATTCAGCGCTGGGTTATCCACGAGGCCAAGTGCCGCAAGCCGGTGAAGCGCCTCTGGATTTCGTCGCTCACCGAAGAGGCTATCCGTCAGGGCTTTCAGAACCTGCGCGATGGCAAGGAGTTCGACAGCCTCTACCAGGCCGGGCGCAGCCGCGCCGTGGGCGACTGGCTGCTGGGCCTGAACGCCACGCGCCTCTTCACCCTCAAATACACGACGTACCAGGACAAGCAGCTGCTGAGCATCGGGCGGGTGCAAACGCCCACGCTGGCCCTGCTCGTGGCCCGGCACCACGAAATTGCCAACTTCAAGCCCGAGCCCTACTGGGTCCTGAAGACCGACTACCGCAACACCACCTTCACGCGCATCAACACCGAGGCCGAGCAGAAGGAAGCCCAGGACGCCCCCGACGAGCAGAGCCGCCTGCGCGCGCTAGGGTACTTTGTGAAGGAAGACGAGGCCAAAAAAGCCCTCGAAACGGTGCGGCCGGCGCCGCTCACCGTCACGAACGTAGAGATTAAAAAAGGCCGTGAGTCGCCGCCGCGCCTCTTTGACCTCACGGCGCTGCAAGTGCAGTGCAACAACCAATTGGGTTTATCAGCAGAAGATACGCTCAAGATTGTGCAGGCTTTGTACGAGAAGAAAGCCGTGAGCTACCCGCGCGTCGATACCACGTTTTTGCCCGACGACGTGTACCCCAAAATCCCCGGTATTTTGAAGGGAATCGGCTACGCCAACCTCACCGGACCGCTCCTGGAGAAGAAGATTCCGAAAACGCCCAAGGTATTCAACAACAATAAGGTAACCGACCACCACGCCATTATTCCGACGGGCAGCGGTGGGCCGGGCGGCGGCATGGAAAGCAGCGTGTACGACATCATCGTGCGCCGCTTCATCGCCGCGTTTTACCCCGACTGCGAGGTGAGCAATACCACCGTGCTGGCCGAGGCGGCGGGCTTCCTGTTCCGGGTGCGCGGCCGGCAGATTCTCAGCCCCGGCTGGCGCGTGGTCTACGGCGACCCTAGCCAGCAGGCGGCACCCAAGCCCGCCGCGCCGGCCGGCGAGAAAGCGGCCACCGGCGCCGAGGACAACGACGACGTGGTGAGCACCGTGCTGCCCAGCTTCGTGAAGGGCGAGAGCGGCCCGCACCAGCCGCGCCTGGAAAGCAAGATGACCCAGCCCCCCAAAGACTACACCGAGGCGAGCCTGCTGCGCGGCATGGAAACGGCCGGCCGCAACATCGACGACGAAGAGCTGCGGCTAGCCATGAAGGAAAGCGGCATCGGTCGCCCCAGCACCCGCGCCGCCATCATCGAAACGCTGTTCAAGCGCAACTACATCCGGCGCGATAAAAAGCGCCTGCTGCCCACGCCCACCGGCGTCGAACTCATCGGATTGATTAGAAATCCGACTCTGAAATCGGCAGAGCTAACGGGCCAGTGGGAAAAGAAGCTGCGCCAGATTGAGCGCAACGAGCTGCCCTCCGACCAGTTTCTGGACGAGCTGAAGGGCCTAGTGCGCGAGATGGTGCAGGAGGTGAAAACGGATAGGAGCGGCCGGGCCGTCACCTCGACCTCGGCAGTGAGCGCCGCGCCCGCGGCGGCCGCTAGCCCCTCAAAAGCCAGCGGCCAGCCCGCCGCCACCAACGGCGCCAAGGCTAGCGGGCCGCCCGCCACGGCTAGCCTCGGCACGTGCCCGGCCTGCAAAACCGGCCAGATTTTGCGGGGCAAAACGGCCTTTGGCTGCGCCCGCTTCCGCGAGGGCTGCCAGTTTCGGCTGCCCACCGAGATTTTGGGTAAAAAGCTGACCGATTCGCAGGTCAAAAGCCTGTTTGCCAAAGGCCGCACGCAGCTCATCAAAGGCTTCGTGACGGGCGCGGGCGAGAAGCTCGACGGGGCACTGGTGCTCGACGCCAACCTCACGCCCGAGCTGGTGCCCGCCGCCGAAAGCAAGCCCACCACCGCCACCGACCCCGGCCAGATTCCGTGCCCGGTGTGCAAGCTCGGTACCATGCTCAAAGGTAGCAGCGCCTTCGGCTGCTCACGCTTCCGCGAAGACTGCCAGTTTCGGGTGCCCTTTGAGTGGGGCGGCAAAAAGCTGACCGACACGCAGCTACGCCAGCTGCTGCGCCGCGGCGAAACGGGCGTTATCAAGGGTTTTCTCTCGGCCAAAACCGGCAAGAAGTACGACGCCGCGCTGAAAGTAGAAGAAGGGCGCGTGGTGCCGGTATTTGGCTAGGAGAGCAGGCTTCAATCTTGCAATATGTCAGGCCGGCCGGGTGCCCCGGCGCGTGCTGAAAAGCCGCGCCGCCTAGCGCCCCAGTTGGTAATGCAACTTCAGGCTGAAGATGTTGTGCCGGTTAAAATCGGTAGCAAAATACGGCTCGACGCTGAGGGCTCCCAGGCCGGTGCCGGCCGGTAGGCGCAGGTTGGCGCTGGCAAAGCCCAGGCCGGGGTTGCCGTAGTGAGCCGAGCTGGCGTAGCCTAGCAGCACTTGGCGACCGTCATCGTGGCCCAGGGCCGACCCCAGGGCCAGGCGGGTGGTGTAGGCGCCCAGCGCGTTTTCGGCGCCGTAGCCCGCATCGTACTGCGCGAACAGCAGCTGCGAGTACCCGAGCCGCAGCATGGCTTCGGGCGCAAAATTGGTTTCGCCAGTGCCCCTGGACTCTGGAAAGTAGGCATACTGCCCCAGCCGGCCTGCGTGAAAACCAAGGCGGTAGTGCACCGTTAGCCACTTGCGGCTTATGCGCTGCCCGTAGAAGGCGTGCATATCGAACAAAGTGCTGCGCGTCGTAGAGTCCGGGTGCACCACGAAGGGGCCGGGCGTATACCCCAGAAAGTGGTAGCCGGTGCGCTGCTCGCCCACCCACAGCCCGCCCCCCAACTCGCGCTGGCGGCCATTGGGCTGTACTTTAAGAGAAGTAATATCGGCCCCGCCCGCCAGCGTGCGGTGGTACAGGTTGTAGTACTCGGTGCCGCCGCCGCTGCCCAAGCCATTGCAACTACCGCCGTGGTACACTTGCAGGTCTTCGTCGTGATAATTGCCCAGTAGCCCGCCGCTCAGCGTTAGCGAAGAGTTGGGAGGCGCTGCCTGCTGCGGGGCGGGCGCCTGGGCGGTGGATAGCAGCAGCGCCCCGCCCAGTAGCCCGGCCAGTGGCACCCCCGCCAGGCGCGGCAGCGCCCAGCCCAGGCGCGGCAGCAAGGCGCAGGCTTCGGCAAGCAGCACGAGCAGCAGCAGGGCTTGCAGCGTCAGTACTTCGGCAGGCGTGAGCAGGCTGCTGCCCAGCCGCGCCGTGGCTACCAGCAGGCCCAGGACCACCCAGGCCGAATAGTGGCGCTGAGTCGCTAGAGGTGCTGCCGGAGCTACCGCCCGGCGGCGCACCAGCCAGCCCCAGCCGCCCAGCAAGGTTAGCCCTTCGAGTAGCAGCAGCCACTGGATTTTCAGTAGCGAAAGGCCGCTCACGGTCAGCGAAGCGCTCAGCAACGGCTCGCCGGCCGGGTCGCGCCAAAACTCTACGGCAAAGCGCCCCAGGCACAACAGGCCCATCGCCAGCAGGTAGCGGCTGCCGCCCGGCCAGCCCATCGCCCGGCGGCGCAGCGCATGCAGCACCAGCCCCGTGCCCACGCACAGCAGCAGGTGGTAAAGCTGCGTGGGCACCACTGGCAGCGCGTGTACGGCACCCACCGGCAGCAGCCCCTGCGCCTGCTGCGCCAGGTAGGGCAGGGTGCCCGGCCCAAAGCTCACGCCCAGGGTGCCCGGCGCGGCTACCTCGCCCCAGCAGCAGCCCACCAGCCCGCAGCCCACGCACTGCACCGCCAGCGCCCAGCACAGCGGTCCGGCAAAGGCATCGAGCACCGCCCAGTCCCGAAAGCCTAGTGCCCGCTTGAGTGCCAGCACGGCCAGCAGGCTAGCCGCCGCGCCGCCCACCACCGAGCGTGGCCCGTGGGCCAGAGCGTGTGCCACGGCCACATCGCCCCGCAGCCAGGCCAGCCACTCGCCCAGCGGCATAAAAACCAGCTGGCAGCCCAGCATCAGGGCCAGGGTGGCGGCGGCCACCAAGGGCAGCCACTGCCGCCAGGGGTAGCCGCGCCGGTAGCCCTGGCCCAGCAGCAGCCCCACAAATAGCCCAAAGGCCGCCAATTGGGCCAACTGGTAATAAAAGGCGCCGTGCGCAACGGGCGGCAGGTAGAGCGGGGGCATGGGGCTAGCGGCTAACGCGCCGCCAGAGTGGCCAGCGCACCAGCTAAGCTAGCGGCGCCGGGTGGGCCCGCGCCCGGCGATTGTGCCCCGCAAAGGACGCCACTTGCTAGGGTGCATTATAAGTAAAAGTCAGATTATCAGCCGAAAAAAGGGCTAATAATCTGACTTTTAAGATGGCTTGCTACCGGGGTTATACCTCGCTGCCTCTCAGCCGCTTGCGCTACTTTTTCTTCGGCACGTAAGGTTTGCCGTTGAGCTTGGTGCGGGTGCCGGTGCCCTGGGGGCGGCCGTCGCGGTAGGTTACCTGGCGCTCGATGCTGTGGCCGTCGGCCTTGTAGTAGGTCCACTCGCCGCTCTGCTTGCCGTTTTTATACTGGCCTTTCACGGCCGGGCTGCCGTCTTCGTGAAACTCTTGAAAATCGCCGGCCAGCAAGCCTTTCAGGTAGTTAGCCTCTTTGCGGGCCTGGCCGCTGGCGTAGTACTCCTGGCCCAGCCCGGTTTGCAAGCCATTGAGGTCAAACGCCTGGCGAATCTGGACCTTGCCGGTATCGAAATACGTGAGGCGCTCGCCGGCTAGCTTGCCATTGGGGCCGTAGGCCTCGACCTGGCGCGGGGTTTTGCCATCGGGATAAAATTCGCGCCAGGTGCCGGCGGGGCGGTTGCTTTTATACTGCTCCTCGGCCTGGCGGGGCTGGCCGGCAGCGTCGTAGTAGCGCACTACTTTGCGGTCGCGGCCCTGGGCAGCGTAGTCGGTTTCCTCCTTCAGCTGGCCGTTTTCGAAGTATACCACGGCGTGGCCGGTGGGCACGCCCAGGCGGTAAGTGGTTTTGCCGCGCACCTTGCCACTTTCATAATAGGAGGTGGCTAGCCCATCGAGGGCGGCCGTGCCGGTGCGCGGGGCCACGCGCTTGGTGAGGTCGTCGCCGAGCTTGTTGGTGACCTGGCGCTCGCGCACGGCGGTCGGCGCGTAGGTGCCCTCGGTCTGGAGCTGGCCGCCGGGGTAGTATGCGCGGTAGCTGCCCTTGCCGGTTTTGTCGTCCATCACCGTCTCGCTTTCGAGCTGGCCGGTTTCGTAGTACGTTTTGTAGGAGCTGGCCAGCAGGCCGTTGCGCAGGGTGCCTTCGCTCTGCACCTTGCCGCTAGGGTAGAAGAATTTTACCGACCCGTTGGGCTGGCCATTGGCATACGTGACTTCGGCCGCCGACTGGCCGCTGGCGTAGAGCTCGCGCACGGCGCCGTTGGGCTGGCCCTTCACGAGGGTGGTTTGCAGCTTGATTTCGCCGGTCGGGAAGTAGGTCGTGAGCGGCCCGCTCGGCTCGTCATCCACGAACGTGCCCACCTGGGCCACTTTGCCGTCGGCATAGTAGGTTTTGAACGGGCCCTGGCGCACGCCGGCCACGTAGGTAGCTTCCAGGCGCCGGCCGCGGTTGGCGTGAAACTCCACGTAGAGCGAGTCGCGCTTGCCGTCGGTGTAGCGCGTCTGGGCTTCGAGGCGGCCGTTGGGGTAAAACCGCTTGTAGGGCCCGTTCATCACGGTATCGGGGCCCACGAGGGCCCGGAAAACCTCGTGCGGGTGAATATGGGTTGAGTCGAAATAAATCGTAACGCGCTGTGAGCGTTGGGCTTGGCTAGCCAGCGGCAGCAGCAGAAAAAGCAACAGGTATCGCATAAGTCAGTACAACGCCGGCCGCGTCTTTTTTAGCGCAAGGTGACGCAAGGTTAAGAAAGGTTTCGCTAACGTCTTACCGCAGTTTGCAAGGTTCGTACCCAAAAACGGCAGGTTGGGCTAAGCGAAATACGAATGAAAAAAGACCGTCGGGCTGAGCCCGACGGTCTTAAATTTTTAATGCAAAAACTCTCGTGTCTACAGCTTTTCGAGTACAATCGAGCTAGCCCCGCCGCCGCCGTTGCAGATGCCGGTGACGCCAATTTTGCCACCTTCCTGCTCGAGCACGCTCAGCAGCGTGGTCACGATGCGGGCGCCCGAGGCGCCTAGCGGGTGGCCCAGGCTCACGGCGCCGCCATACACGTTGACCTTGGTGCCTTCGAGGTTGAGTAGCTTGTTATTGGCTAGTGACACGACCGAGAAAGCCTCGTTAATTTCGTAGAAATCAACATCTTTAGCTTCCAGGCCGGCGTTTTTCAAGGCCTTCGGAATGGCAATGGCCGGCGTGGTCGTAAACCACTCGGGTGCCTGCTCGGCGTCGGCAAAGCCCCGGATGCGGGCCAGCGGCTTGATGCCCAGCTCGTCGGCCTTTTCGCGGCTCATGAGCAGCACGGCAGCGGCGCCGTCGTTGAGGGTCGAGGCGTTGGCCGCCGTCACGGTGCCTTCCTTGGTAAAAGCGGCTTTGAGGCCCGCGAACTTCTCAAACTGCACCTTGGTGTACTCTTCGTCGTCGCTCACCACGGTGTCTTTACCGCGCACCGTAATGGTCACGGGTACAATCTCGTCCTTCTTTTTGCCGGCCTGGGCAGCGGCGGCGCTGCGCTCGTAGCTCTGGCGCGCGAAGGCATCCTGCTCCTCGCGCGTGATGCCGTAGTGCTTGGCCGTGGCATCGGCCGCGTTGCCCATGGCGTAGTCGTGGTAGGGGTCCCAGAGGCCGTCGCGCACCAGGCCATCAATCATCTGGCCGTTGCCATACTTAGCGCCAAAGCGGGCCTTGTCGAGGTAGTAAGGCACGTTGCTCATGCTCTCCATGCCGCCGGCCAAAATCACCTCGGCCTGGCCCAGCATAATGGCCTGTGCGGCAAACATGATGGCCTTCGAGCCCGAAGCGCACACCTTGTTCACGGTGGTGCACTCTACGGTGTCGGGCAGGCCGGCTTTTTTAGCGGCCTGGCGGGCAGGGGCCTGGCCCAGGTTAGCCGAAATCACGTTGCCCATAATCACCTGCTCAACCAGCTCGGGGGCTACGCCGGCCTTGTCGAGAGCGCCTTTGAGGGCAATGGCGCCCAGCTCGGTGGCCGACAAGGAGGCTAGCGCGCCGCCAAATGAGCCGATGGGCGTGCGCACGGCCGCTACGATAACTACTTCTTTTACTTGCATGAGAGGGGAGGGTGGGAGGAAAAAGCGAAGAAACCAACGGCTAAGCCGCCACTAGAAGGGTCGCCCAGCACGCAGGCAACAAAAAACTAACAAACCTTCGTTCGTACCCCAAAAGTACGGCGCCCGTCGCAGTCGGCTTACCAGGTGGGCTGGCCCGGGGCCGGCTCGGGCCCCTGCTGCGGGCGAGGGCGCTGCTGCAAGTACTGCTGCTCACTTTCGCGCAGGGCTTCCAGCACCTGCTGGGCCTGGGCGGGCGTCAGGTTCATGGCCTTTAGGCGCTCGCGCTGGGTTTGAAATTGCAGGTCGGCATTGGTGGCCGCCTCGGCACCGGGGCGGCGGCCCTGGCCGACCCGGGCATCGGCGCCGCTAGCCCCGGCGCTGGCATCGAGGCCGCGCTGGCGGCCGGGCATGGTGCCGCTGGGCACTGGCTGGCGCTCGCCGGCGCCCGGCTGAAAGCCGCCGGCCGCATTGGTACCCGCCGCGGGGGTGGGCCGCTGGCGGTCGGGCTGGCCCGCGCTGCTAGGCTGCGGGGCTCCGGCCGGGCCGGTGGGCGTAGCCGGGCTAGGGTCGGGGGCCTGGCCGGGGCGGTTGGTGCCGGCTTGTTCGGCGGGCTGGGGGCTGCGCCCCTGCTTGTCGCGCTGCGTGGAGTCGGGGTGGGGTTGCTTGGCCGGCGCTGGGCTAGCGGCGGCCGGGGGCGGCAGGGCGGGGGTATCAGGCCGCTGGCCGGCCAGGTACTGGCTCAGCAACTCGTAGTTGTAGCGGGCGGTGGCATTGGTGGGGTTCAGCCGCAGGGCCTGGCGCAGCAGGCCCACGGCCTGGGCCACCTGGCGCTGCGGCACCAGCAAGGCCGCCAGCTGCTGCCGAGCTGCGCTGCCAATCGTCGTGGGCACCGCTGGGGCTAGCAAACGACCATAAGTAGCACGGGCGGCCTCCAACTGGCCAGCCTGCTGTTGGGCCTGGCCCAAACTCAGCAATAAGGTGGGGCTAGGGGTGCCCCGGCCCGCCAGGGCCACGGCATGCTGAAAATAATACGCTGCCTCGGCGGGCCGATGGGCGCGTAGGGCGGCCTGGGCCCGGGCCTGGGTAGTGTTGTACTCACGCACCTGCGTCAGCCAGTGCCAGCCCGGCAGGCCGCTGCTCAGCAGTAGTAAGCAAAGCAGGTAGCTTTTCATAGCTCAAAGCGCAGCACCCGCACGGTTAATAAGCTGTCGAGCAAGAGTAGCACCAGGGCGGCGCCCAGCGGATAGCGGTAGCGGTTGTCGGCCACGGCTACGCTGCGGGCCATGGCCGCGCCCACGGCCGGGGGTAGGTTGCGCAGGCTCGTCAGCAAGGTCGGCAGGCCGTTTTCGCGGTCGTTGAGCGCCACGTACTGGCCACCGGTTTGAGCGGCTATTTGCAGCAAGGGTCCCTCGCGCAGGCGGCTTATTACGGGGCGACCCTGGGCATCGCGCAAGCTGGTTTTAGCGCCCGGGGCGGGCACTGGGCTGCCGGCCGCCGTGCCTACGCCCACCGTGTATATCCGCGCCCCGGTGCGGCCTAGGGTGCGTAGCACTGGCTCCAGGTTTTCGCCAAAGTCTTCGCCATCGCTCACTAGCACGGCTGCTACGGCGCGCGGTGGCGCGGTGCTGGCGCCCGCGGGCGCCAGGCGGGTCAGTAGCAGGTCGAGTGGGGCGCGCAAGGTAGTAGGGGCCGGCGCCGTGAGTTTGGTGCTGAGTGTGTTAATAAATAATTGCAGCGAAGCGAGGTCGTAAGTAAGCGGGCACTGCACGTAGGCCCGCGAGCCAAATACGATGAGCCCCAGCCTGTCGGCCGGAAACGCGGCGGCTAGCTCACCGAGCATGGCTTGCGTGCGCAGCAAGCGGGTGGGAGCCACGTCGGCGGCGTCCATTGAGCGCGATACATCGACGAGCAGCCACACGTCTTGGCCGCTGCTGCGTACGGCCTGCTGGCGCACGCCCAGCGCCGGCCCTAGCCAGGCCAGCAGTAGCAGCGCGCCCGCCACTAGGCGCAACGGCAGCTTCCAGGCTAGCCGGCCGGCCCCCAGGCCCAGGCGTCGGCTCAGCCGGGCTGTGCGCCGGGTGTAGGCCGCTAGTAGCAGCCCGAGCAGCGCCAGCCCGGCCGCTGCTAGCATAAAATCAGGGTAGGCCCAGGTGAACATGCGCGCAAAGGACGACTGCGAGTCCGCAAAGCTAGGGCAACGGCTCGCAAGCCGCGTACGCAGCAGCTTTCGTAGCAGGCAGTTGCAGTTGCCGGTCTCAAAAACTTCGAAAAGTTTGCGGAAAATGTGGCGCCTCGCTGTATATTTGCAGCCGCTAAGGCCCTCAACGCCCTGGCAAGCCACCTGCACGGAGAAGTGGGTGAGTGGCTGAAACCAGTAGTTTGCTAAACTGCCGTAGCTCTAAAGGTTACCGGGGGTTCGAATCCCCCCTTCTCCGCTAAAACCCCC
The DNA here is from genome assembly GCA_050954765.1 of Janthinobacterium lividum. Lineage (GTDB taxonomy): Bacteria > Bacteroidota > Bacteroidia > Cytophagales > Hymenobacteraceae > Hymenobacter. Next base: position 13,282 of record JBPBQJ010000026.1, read on the forward strand.
TCAGTACCTCACTGAGGGGGTTTTTTAATGTTTGCACCCAGTTCCGCACCCAGCGAAGCACCCACATGACTACTGAAAACCGCATATTCATCGGCGAATCGGCTACCTCAGTAGGCGATGGCTACGCGGGCTTCCGCATCGGCCAGACCTATTAGCTGCAGGTGGAACACCGCGGCGATACCGTGGCCATCGTGCTCGACCACCCCGCGCACGTGAGCCCGGGCGCGGGGCCGATGGTGGTGACGAGTGAGCAGTTTGAGAAGTGGTTTAAGCGCGCCTAGTTTCTACTGGCGCAATGGGCACCGGCCGCCGGCTCGGCCAATTACGCCACACGGCGGCCAGCAGCAGCACGATGGCCAGGGTAAAGGCGAGGCGACGGGGCTAGCGGGTGAGGTAGCGGTGGCGGATGAGCATAGAATTAAGCCATCAAGGAAACGCACCTACTTTATTAGCGGTTTAATACCATTCTCGAGCAAAGCTTGGCATTTTGCTAGCGCTTGGTGTAAAGTTCTAAAATCTACTGGCTTGGTCACAACGAAGATGTCACCCAATCCTTTAGTCCTTGCTTTTTCCTCAATATTGATGTGCCCAGTTAAAATTATTAACTGGTTTCTTGGAAAGCCAATTTTGATTAGTTCATCTAAAAGCTCAAACCCATCCATTGTACTTTTAGAAGATAGGTAAATATATATAAATACGCATAATTTATAATATATGTCGCGTAAGCTAGGACAGTTTTGTGCAGATGTGTAATTTATTATATTTACCCTGCCAATCTTTTATAAACTTCTTCAATAATAGATACGAGTTGCCCAGCCGAAGATTTTTGGCTGAGTTACAGCGCAGAGTAAATAATGCAGATAAAATGAGGGAAATAGTTACAGCAATATCGGGCAACAATGTTACTTTTTCGTCTTTTGGTACCGGTGCCTCAGAGTATATGTCGTTGAATTATACTCAGTTTTTTGGTAGGCGCGCAATGAATGATTTGATACAGCGTGCTAACTGGGAAGGAGATAACTTAGTAGATGCAAGAGAATGGATTAACCGTGATCTAATGTTGATGGCTTCTGCCCAGAGTCTTGGAGTAGATGTCATTCTAAGTCGAGATGTTAAAACCTTTTATCCTGTATCGAAAGAAGTACAAGCCTTTTGTGCAATGACCTACGAGGAATGCTATGAGATAACTCCAAATTATATACACAATTATTTGCCTGAATCCGCAGAAATAGTATATGAGCGAATGGTTCCTGCTCAGCAGCGCAGAAGATTAGAGACCTTAGCGGGGGCCGCTGCGACACATAATAAGTCAGAATGGAGCTAGTTAAGGGTTAGGATATTTTATCCTATTATGCCGCAAATAAGGCTAATAAAAAAGCCCCATTGATGCGAGGCTTTTTCGTAGTAATGATACTTCCTGTCTGCAAAAAAAAAGGTTCTATTGTATCTTCGGCACATGGACTTATTTGGTGAGACAACAGGAGCGAAACCATTTTTGAAGTGGGCAGGAGGGAAGCGGCAGCTAATTCTTGCTATTCAGGCAGTTCTACCGAGTACCCTTGCTCAGGAGACTGACCTTACTTATGTAGAGCCATTTATTGGGGGCGGCGCAGTTCTGTTCTGGATGCTGCAAGCGTATCCCAACATCCGCCGGGCCATCATCAATGATATTAATCCCGACCTCACCACGGCTTACCGAGTAGTGCAGCAGCAGCCCGAAGAGCTTATTCGGGCGCTAAGCGCGGTGCAGGAGCAGTACTACGGTTTGTCTACGGAAGAAGCCCGCCGCACCTACTATGAAGCAATGCGTGCCGAGTTTAACATCCGGCCACTGGAGCCACTACGCAATACGGTAGTGCTCATTTTTCTAAACCGTACGTGCTTCAACGGGCTCTATCGGGTCAATAGCAAAGGAGGCTTCAACGTGCCATTCGGTAAGCATGAGCGCCCGACCATTTGCCACGCTGAGGCTATTCGAGCTGATAGCGCACTGTTGGCCCGCGTTACCATCCTCAATGGCGACTTTGCTGAGGTGTTGCCCTTGGTGCCCGCCAATAGCTTGTTCTACTTCGACCCACCGTACAAGCCCTTGAGCAAAACGGCCTCCTTCAACGCCTACGCTACCGAAACCTTTGACGATACCTCCCAGCACCGGCTGGCAGCCGTCTGCCGCACGCTTGATACCCAGGGCCACCGCTGGCTGCTGAGTAATTCTGACCTGCAAAACACCGAGGCAGGCAACACCTATTTTGATGAGTTGTACGCTGGCTTTGCCGTGCAGCGTATTGCGGCCAAGCGTATGATTAACTCAAAGGCCGATGGGCGGGGCAGCATCAGCGAGTTGCTAATCAACAACTACAGCCCCGTTGCCGACTTACAAGTCGCCTACTAAAGCCCCAGCTTTTCTAGCGGAATTTCGTGGAAGAAGTAGTCGCAGCCTACTTCGCAGATGTACTCCAACACATCCTTGTAAGAGGGTGCCTTAAACCAGTCGCTCAGCAGGAAGTGAAATTCCACCCGTATGCCTAGCGGGGCCAGCAATTTGGTATACTGGCGTAGCTTGAAATGGCAGGTTTGTAGTTTCTCGTCTACGGAGCCAGCCCCAGCCTGATACTTCTTCTCGATGATGTGCAGAGTACCCCCAACCAGCAGGGCATCATCGGGCAAAAGCTTTTTGCTCACAAGCTGCGTGTAATCCACATCGTGAGCTTCTAGCAAGTTCTTATAGAGCTTGTTCTTCTCGAAAAGTGTGCCCACCTTCAAGTCAGTAGCGCGGTCTATAATGCTATCGCCAAGCAGTTTGTAGCGAGGGTGTTCTTTGAAGGCTTCGCGCAGGTCAGTGCCGCGTTCAAATTCCAGCCCGTTGCGGTTCGTATTCGCCCCGCCGCCTACGGTATTAAACGAGCGTGCCAAGTGCGGTTTCGTAACGGGTGAAAAATTCTGCCAGCGAAACGCCCATCGTCCGGCACAGGGTCAGCATGTTGAGCAGCGTAGGGTTGCGCTCACCGCGCTCTACCTGACCGATATAGGTGCGGTGGAAACCGCACTCATCTGCTAATTTTTCCTGAGAAAGCCGCCGCTCAGTGCGCCAGTGGCGCACTTCCTTCCCGAAGGCTTTAAGGGTCTGTTCTCGCATCCCCAAAACACGCTACTTATAGTCGGCAGGACAACCGACAATAAGTATCATTTTGGAGTATGCGGTATTTATATCTCTTAAGCTGGCCGTGATAATGTAACTGCTGACCCACTTACCTACTTCATAATGAGTTACCCAGCCAGTGCCACTCGTTTAAGACAGATATTTCAGGAGCACGACTACGCCGGATTACAAAAAAACGGTAGCCCAAAAAAGACCATAACAGTCGAGCAGTTATCAAATGGAAGTAGTGTACAAGTAGTATTCCCAGGCTACAAAAAAACAGGCGTTGATTACCGGGTAGAATTAGTAAAAAATGGTGTTCCCATCCCACTGTCGCACATGAATATCATAGTGGACTTGGTGAATAAGACAGCCCATCAAAACATGGACGTTGATAAGCTGCGGGCTGCCCTTGAGAAGCACGCTGTTGAAGGGAGATTGGATTATGTAGAACTCGCCAATACATTGCTTTACCAGCAGAATGCGCCTTCACGTGGATTATTAAATCGGGTAGGGAATCGGAAGGGAAATGAACATGATTTGAGCGTAGAAGAGCTTTTTAGTGCTATCCACTGGATTGCGCTACAAGAGGATTTCAACTACTCTATTGCAAGTGGAAGGGATGGCCGTAAAATGCCTTACTATCGCTACTTGGAAGCTTTGCATGGCGTGAAGCATGGCCGCCCAACACTGGAAGAAATGCAGACAAGAACCAACTTCAAAGGGTCACCTCCAAGCTTGTTGAATGGGATTGTTGACTACTCATTTGCTAGTCGAGTTAAGTAGAAGTGCTCAGTGTTAGAAAAGCCCCGCTCATCAGCGGGGCTTTTTCTATCTTCCCCCTATGCAGAGAATCACCTGCTACGGCTGGCACGTAGGGATGCGAAAAGTACCCTTCACCTTCCTGCTGCGCGACGAGGCTGGGCTAGGGATAAAAGAAGCCCACGAGGCCACCATCCGGGTGCTGAATGAGGAAGAGGTCACGCTGGAGGTAGCCGACGAGCTAGCGGCCCGGCTGCTGGCCCAGGCCGAGGCGCTGGGTGTTAAGTGTCGCTTAGCGCCGGCCGAGGCTTCTTGAACATCAGCACCAGGGCCGCCAGCGTCAGCAGGTCTTTGAGTAGCACGAGCAGCGAGTAGCCCCAGAAGTCATTGACGTAAACGCCAGCGAAATACCCGTGGTGGAGATGGGTATCGGCATAGGCTAGGTAGGCGCACACGAGCAGCACCACCACTTTTGCCCGGAACATGCCACGGCGAATAGCCAGGTAAAAGGCGGCCTTCAGCAGTGTCTCTAGCAGTAGCCAGATAACCCGGTTTCTGCCAAAGGTGTCTGGCTCAACATAGACTACTTGGTCCCAGTAATAGTAAGCAGCCCAAAAAAGCTGCTCTGCTACCGAAAGTGCTAGGGTAGCAAACAGCAGGTTGGAGGCAAGTACGTCGTTCTTGCGCAGTGGGTCGGTAGCGTGGAGCAGGGGCACGGCCCAAGATACCATTTACTCCCCCAAGCCCCCACGCAAACCCTACCACCGCAAGCCCCGCGAGTAGGGGAGCGGCCACTATCCCTCACGGGGTCACTGGAAACGCCACCCCGACCGTGATAACAACGGCTACCACGCGGTTGCTTTGCTTGCCGGGGGTAAAGCGCGGGAGCTGCCGCGTGGCCGCCACTACGGCCGAATCCAGGTCCGCCCGCAGGCTCTTTACAATATGGGGATGGCTGACCTGGCCCTCTTTCGTCACGATGAACTGCACGTATACCCGGCCAGTGGGCGCATTCGCCGGGACGATGACGGCGTGGGTGATAGCGGCGATACTGGCTGAATAGGCGTTTTGCCCGTTCAGTAGCGGCATCTGCTCCACGTAGGTGTAGACCTTAGGAGTGTCCGGCTGAACAGCGTGGGTTGGCGTATCACTATAAGCGCGCCCGTCGCTCATCCACCTAATTGATTCTAAATCAGGCGCTTCAATCGAATGTTTGCGCACCACCACTGGCTTGCGAGCGGGCTTTTTCTTGGGGTGTGTTTGGGCCCAAGCCGTAGTTGCTACTAGGGCAACCAGTAGCCAGCAGGAAGTAATAAGTCTCATAGTCGTAGCGGAATTACGCCTTCCAAGTTGGTAAGCAGCTAGTAGATGCCGGCAGGAAATAAACTGCACACCAAGCCCCCACGCAAACCCTACACCCGCAAGCCCCGCGAGTAGGAGAGGCCCCACTCACCCTGGGATTTTTGCCTTTTTATTTAGCAAGTAGGGCATTCGTATTTGCTAATTAGAGTAGTTGCCGTAGCTTCGCGGTTCACCTGCTTCTTTCACGCCATGAGCCAACTACTCAACCACTCCATCATCTACGTCGAGTTTCCCGCCGCTGACCTGCCGGCCACCAAGCACTTCTACCAGCAGGCGTTCGGCTGGGCGTTTCAGGACTACGGCCCCGACTACGTGAGCTTTGCCGATGGCCCGCTCTGCGGGGGCTTTTACCGCGCCGAAGGCGTGCAAGGCCGCTCGCCACTCCTCGTGCTCACTGCCCACGACCTCGAAGCTACGCAGGCTGCGGTGGAGGCTGCGGGTGGGGTTATCAGTACGCCCGTCTTCTCCTTCCCAGGAGGGCGGCGCTTTCACTTCACTGACCCTACTGGCAATGAGCTAGCAGTGTGTAGGTATGAGTAGGGGCTAGTACGCGCAGCACGGGATAGACCCCGCAAGCCCCGCAAGTAGGGGAGAAGCCCCCTCACCGAGGTTAGGTAGACCTGCTGAGTACCTTTAGCGCATGGAGAATTTCATGCAGTTTAGCGAAGGGGAGGAAATAGCGCTTCTTGCTATTCTCTTCCTACTACTACTGTTCGTGGTCGCCGTATTTTGGCTAGTAGTCAGGTGGGTAGGGAAGCTGCTGCCACCCTCGCCGCTACCACCCCCACACTACGTAGAAGATGTTTCTCATGCGGGAAAGTGGGTGCTGTTGGGTGTATTGTTGCTAATGCTAGCAGGCTTATTTTGGTAATAATCAGCTGCTGATTGCCCCGCTCACTAGAAGCTTTCGATAGGCTGCGTACTATGCCTCTCCCGCTACCCCCGGCACGTAGAGCGGCAGCCGGTCGCCGGCATGGGGCGGTGGGGCGGCTAGCCGGGGCGCTGGGAGCCAGGGCAACTGCTCACCCCCTCGCTCACCAAAAAGCCCCGCTGGTAGGCGGGGCTTTCGAGGGTGGCAAGTAAGCGACGAGTGGCTACGAGGAAAACGGCGTGTTATCGGCGTACACGATTTCGGGGCTGTTAGAAAGCCGGTTCAGGGGCAAGCTCACCGGATAACGAGTCTTACCCATGGCCATATTAAGCTCTGCGAAGCCGGAATAAGTCACTGGTTTCCCGGTCGAATCAACCAGGGTGTACACCTCCATGAGCTGCCAGATGGTGAAGACAGCCTGTTTGCCCGGCTCGCAGGAGATGGTGTAGCGATTGGTATTCTGCGTTTCCTTGTTAATGGTAACGGCCTGCGAGAGCGAGGCAGAAAGCGAAGCCGATAGGCCGGCCACCGAAACTCCCAGCTCAGCGCTCAGCGTCTGTGTCTCGGTCATGGAACTGCCCGAGGTTGTGGTCACCGACCGCTCGTAGCTAATGCCCCCATCTACTATCTGCGTATACACCCGTTCCCAATGGCGACCATAGCGTATACGGCACCCGGTCGGAAAGGCAGGCGTCAAGGTGAAGGGAGGGGTGTTTAATAGGTGAGGAGCAACATAGCCAGTACCAAAGGAAACAAAAAGCTCGACCGGTTGCGCCGTATCCACGATGACGTCTTCCTTGGGCCAGCGCTGGGGCGGAATATCCGAGACGCTCGTTGGCTTCCAGATGGGAATTCCTGCCGTGGCAGCCGCACTATTAGTCGGGGCTGCCGGGAGCGAAGCAAACGGAGAATCGGACAGCCGCACGCCCGTCCGTTCTGCTTCCGGTATCCCGGCCTGGACCAGCGCCAGGTAAAGCGCTTCGGGGTCGGATAGGTCTACTTGCAGCGTAGCGAGTTGCCCGGTAGCAGTTTGGGCGTAAAGTGTTTTCTCAGCCATTGGTACGGAAAAGTAATGAGTAGGTGCCAGAGGTAGCATCTAGCTGTAAACATACGTTTATTTCTCACTACCAAGAATTAAATTTCATAAATGCGCAGCTTAAACGCCTCGCTGTAGCTACATGGATGGCCCGCCGGCCTCTTCCGTGGCTTGATTTCCTGCTGCTGGCTAGTGGTAAGTCCACTCCCCACGGGGCTTTTTCTATCTTCGCTCCTATGAAATACTGTCTGCTTGTTGCCCTGCTACTTATGGCCGAACTAGCTCAGGCCGACCCGCTCACAGCCCTTGGCTACGCCAGGGCCTTGGATGCGCTGGTGCCGTTTGTGGTAGGCTTTACCGCGCTTATCTTGTTGCTGGTCCTACTCGTGCGCTTGAGGCGGCCCCGCGAGTAGGAGCGAAGCCTCTGCCTACGGAGGAGCTTTCTCTATCTTCGCCCCCATGAACCGCGTCTTTTTACTGGGCTGCCTGCTTAGCCTGAGCGCCGGGTGTGAGCAGCAAGCTGCCCCCCGGCAAGCTACGGCCCCGCCCGCTCCCCATCCCGCAACCAAGCCCGCCAAGCCGGTAGCTATCCCCGAAGGGGCCGTGCAGGGCGACTTCGACGGGGATGGCACGGCTGAATACGTGTGGCTCGTGCTGCCCGCAAGAGACTCGACTGACTATGACTGCGTGGGCGCGTGCATCAGCTACCTTACCAGTTCCAACCCTTCCTGGAAGCCCTACGCCCTGGAGCCGGCCGTCGGCGGCGAGCTGACCACCTTTTCCCACCTGGGGGCCGGCCGGCGCGACTACGTAGGCATTGCCCCGGCACTGCTCATGGGCTGCTGGAACAGCTACTACGTGCTCACCTACCGGGCGGGCGGCTGGCAGCTGGGCGTAAAGCCCTTTTCCACCCATTGCGACCAATGGGAGAAGGATACCGTTGCCATTGCGCGCGACCCTGCCCACGCGGGCCACGTGCTTGTTCACTACACCGACATGGCCGCCGGGGATTTTGCGGTGAAGATTAAATCGGTGCCCTTGCGCTAGCCCCTCCCATGCCTTGTAAGTAGCAGAGAAGCCCCACTCATCACGGGGCTTTTTCTATCTTCGCTTCCATGAAAAACCGCCTGCTCCCCTTGCTCGTTCTGCTGCCCACCCTAGCCCAGGCGTACGGGGGTGGCGGTCGCACCTCGGCCGGCGAGGTTTTCTGGTTTGTTACCCTCCTACTGACGCCCTTCCTGCTGCCGCCGGCCCTGCTGCTGTGGGCCTACCTGCGGCCTCAGAATCGAGGCTTGCAGCTCGTGCAGGGCCTTGCCCTGGTGGGGTTCATGTGGCTCTGGAGTTTTCTTCGACAAGACCACAGTATCCAGTCAATGGCGGGCGTCTCCTTCTATTTCCAGGCGTTTATGCCCCTGGCCTTACTGCTCAACGGCCTGGCCCAGGCGCGCCAAGCTACCCGCTGGCAAACGTGCCTGCTGTGGACGGGAGCCGCCATCACGGGTGGCTACTCGCTGCTAACCATGCTGCCCCTGGGCAACTGGGCCGGATGGGGTATCCTGGTGAACGTGCTTTTGTCGCTGGGCAGCTGGGTACTGGTGCTTTGCCTGCTGCGGCGGGTGCCCGGGCTAAGTGCTACGCTTTGGCAGGGCCCCTTTTGGCGCACCCCCGCCCTAGTGAGTGCGGTAGGTGGGGGGTGGGTGCTGCTTACGGAAACGCTCTCAACCCTGTACGCGCCTAACATCTCTACGCCTTTGTCAAGTATGCTCTACATCATGGCTTTTGTGGCAGGCATTCACTTGGTAGCAGGCCTCGTCGCCCTGCGGCTAGTATCGCCGCTAGCCGCAGAGCCAGGGGAGCCAGAGTTGACGGAAGAGTTGGGGTAGTAGTCCGCAGTGTACGCGTACTAAAAGCCCCGCTCACCCGGGGCTTTTGCTAGGTTGTACGGACAATTATCGGAGCCATAACAGCGCAGAGATGAAATGGACCATTCCCAGGAAGCTGCTGGCCGTTTTGTCGTAGCGCGTGGCTAGACGGCGGAACTGTTTGAGGCGACT
>JBPBQJ010000027.1:0-16095 GCA_050954765.1 Janthinobacterium lividum
CCCGCGCCGCTAACTCCCTGTGGGCGCGCCGCTTCTGTTAGGGGTGGGCGGCTACCCACACGGTGCCATCTTCGTACTCCTCTTTTTTCCAGATGGGCACGACTTCTTTCAGCGTGTCGATAATGTACTGGCAGGCGGCAAACGAGTCGGCCCGGTGGGGCGTGGACACGGCCACCACTACGGCCACGTCGCCGATTTCGAGGGTGCCGTGGCGGTGCACCACGGCTACCTGGCGTAGCATGGGCCATTTTTCCTGAGCCATTTCAGCCACGCGGCGCAGCTGGTGCACGGCCATGGGCGGGTAGGCTTCGTAGTGCAGGCGCACCACGCGGCGGCCGTCGCTACGGTTGCGCACGGTGCCAATAAAGGCATTGACGGCACCGGCCTCGTCCGATTCGGCGGCTTGCAGCACGGCGGCCACGTCGATGGCGTGGTCAACTAGGTCGATAAGCATTGGTCAGGTTCTAAAGCTCGAATGACGGCTAGCCCCCGCTTACGGGCGGAATGAGCGCAATCTCGTCGCGCTCGTGCAGCGGCACGTCTTCGGTAGCGTACTCATTATTAACGGCCACGGCCAAGCTGCGTAGGCCAGCCAGTGCGGGGTACTGAATGCGCAAATCGGCGAGCAGGCCGGCGGCCGACTGTCCGGTCGGTACGACTACTTGCAGCGACGACTGCCCCACGATTTCGCGGGCAATGCCAAACAGGGCAACGGTAAGATTCATGGTTTCAATTATCAGTTATCGATTACCAATTATCAGTTTCTCGCTCACCTGATGACTGGTAATCGATAACTGATACTTGATACTTAGCCGCCAATCGTGGCCATGCTCTCGAAGTTGAGCTGGTGCACGGGGCGCTGGCTTTCGGCCTCGAAGCCGTTGGCGGCGCGATGGTAGAAGGCGCTGGCTAGGGCCTCGGCAATGGCAGTATCGGTGGCACCGCCGCGCAATAGGGCCCGCACATCGAGCACGCCCTGGTCGTAGAGGCAGGTTTTGATACCGCCCTCGGCCGTGAGGCGCAAGCGGTTGCAGGTGCCGCAGAAGGTGCGCGAGTAGGCCGCAATGATGCCTACCCGGCCCTGGTGCCCGGCCAAGTGATACTCGTTGGCCGTGGCGCCCACCGGCTGCACGGCCGGCGTGAAGTCGCCCAAATGGGCTTCGAGATGCTGCCGGATGCGGCGGTGGTTCCATGGCAGCGACTCGGGCGTGGCTACGTGGCTGCCGCCGTTAAAGGGCATTTCTTCGATAAAACGCACTTCTACCGGTAGGTCGCGGCTGAGCTCAGCTAGGGGTACCAGGTCCTGGATGTTGCGACCATCCATTACTACAGCGTTGATTTTCACCTGAATACCCGCATCGAGCAGCGCGTAGAACGTGCGCATGACCTGCGGCAGCTCGTCGCGCCGGGTTATCTCGAAAAACCGCTGGCGGTCCAGGGTATCGAGGCTGAGGTTGACAGCCTTTACGCCCATGCGGGCCAGGGCCGGCACGTGGGGCGCGGTGAGCACACCGTTGGTGGTCAGGCTCAGGTCATCGATGCCGGGCAGGGCGGCCAGGCGCTCCATAAAGGGCACCAAGTCGCGCCGCACAAAGGGCTCGCCACCGGTGAGGCGCACCTTACGCACCCCCAGCCCAGACAGGATGCTGACCAAACGCAGCATTTCTTCGTAGCTAAGCAGCTCGTGCTTAGGCATATACTTAATACCCTCCTCGGGCATACAGTAGAAGCAGCGCAGGTTGCAGCGGTCGGTGATGGCTAGGCGCACGTATTCGAGCGGCCGGCCGTGGGCGTCGTATAGCACGGGGGAGGGAGGAGAAGACATCTAGCCAAATATACTGCGGGAGCCGGCCGGCGCGGGTAGCGCTAGGCTTGCCTACGCGGCCACAGCCGGGCGGGTTGGTGTACCCCGGGCTTGTAGAAGTCTTTTGCGCGCAGAATTGTTGCATCTGCCGCTAGTAACCGGCCGCTAGCCCCACCCAGCGGCGGGTGAGGCTAGCCAGGGTAATCCTCCAGTCCGCCGCTCAGAGTCAGCACATTATCGTAGCCTAGCTCGTGGCGCAGCAGGTCCACGGCTTTGGCGCTGCGCACGCCGCTTTGGCAGTACACTACCACCGGGCGGGTACGGGGCACTTCGGCGGCGCGGGCGGCGAGCTCGGGCAACGGCAGCAGCACAGCGCCCGGCAGGTGGCACCGCTGAAACTCGAGCGGACCGCGCACATCGAGCAACAGCGGCGGCGTGGCCGAGGCGAGCTGCTGGCGCAGGTCATCGGCCGTGAGGCTGGTAGCCGCCACTTCGGGAGCGCAGCTGGCGTCAAAGTAATCGGCGGGGCTAGCGGTGTCGAGGTTGATTTGGCTTTGCCCCGCATCGCGCTTGAAGCGCAGCGTGCGGCTCTGGAAGCTGAGCGTATCCAAAATCCAGAGGCGGCCGCTGAGCACATCGCCCAGGCCCAGCACTACTTTCAAGGCCTCGGTGGCCTGCACTGTGCCGATGAGGCCGGGCAGCACATTGAGCACGCCGGTGGTGTTGCAGTCGGGCGCCTCGGCCGCGCTGGGGGGCTCGGGAAACAGGCAGCGGTAAGTAGGTCCGCCCTGGTAATTGAACACCGAAACCTGCCCCTCAAACTTGTAGATGGCGCCCGATACCAGCGGCCGGCCCAGGCTCACGCAGGCGTCGTTGAGGAGGTAGCGGGTCGGGAAATTATCGGAGCCATCCACCACCACATCGTAGGCGGTCACCAGTTCGCGCACGTTCTCGGGGCTCACCCGCACGGGGTGCAGGTTGTAGATATTCAGCTCATTGAGGCGCTGCAAGGCCCTCGCGGCGGCTTCTACCTTGAGCTGGCCCACGTCGGCAGGACCGTAGAGAATCTGACGCGGCAGGTTGGTGAGCTCCACCTTATCGGCGTCGGCCAGGCCCAGCGTGCCCACGCCGGCGGCGGCCAGGTATTGTAAAATAGGGCAGCCCAGGCCACCCGCGCCCACCACCAGCACGCGCGCCTGGCGCAGGCGCTGCTGGCCGGCCTCGCCGATTTCGGCGAGCTGAAGGTGGCGACGGTAGCGCTGGCGCTCGGCGGCAGAAAAGTCAGAATTCGACATAGCAAATCGGCTAAAATATCACCTGTCATTGCGAGGAGGAACCACGAAGCAATGACAGGTGAACGGAACTCACGCGGCTCGTTTTGATACGATTTCTTCGTCGTTCCTCCTCGCAATGACAGCGGGTTCTCTACGCTAAACCGCCTGCTTCCCCATTCAGTTTACAGCCCGTAGCTCACCGTGAGGTAGTAGAGCCCGCCCACGCTAGGCCCGCCGAGGTAGCTCACGTAGTACTGGTTCAGCACGTTGCTAGCCCCTAGTTTGAGGCGCACCTGGGCGGCGGGCACGACGTAACTAACCTGCGCATCGAGCGAGCTGAAGGCGGGCACGCTGCCATTCACGAGGAAGGTCTGGGAGTAGTAGCTGACCTGGTGGCGAAAATTGAGCCCGAAGCCGAAGTTGCGGTAGGCATTTTCGTTGGCCAGGCTCAGGTTGTACATCCACTGCGGGGTGTTGAAGCCGTCTTCGAGGCCATCGCCGTTTTCGGTGCGGTCGAGGCGGGTGTAGGTCACGTTGGCACCGGCCAGGTAGCCGCCGGCCACGTTGTAGCGCAGGCCGGCCGAGCCGCCGTAGTTGTATACCTGGCTCTGCGAGTTGGTCCAGAGACGGTAGCGGGCCTGGGTGGCGCGGGTGCTGAGGGCCGTGGCTACGGCGTTCAGGTTGTCGCCGCTCACGGGCACGTAGGCGGCGGGCAGCGGGTCCTGAATGGTGGTGCCGCCGCTAGCCGCCGCAATGGGCACGTAGGCCTCGACCTGCGCGATGAAGTCGCGGTACGAGTTGTAGTAAAAATCGACATCGACCAGCAGCCGGCCTTCCGGCCCAATACCCGCCTTGTAGCCCACTTCCAGCGACTTAATGTACTCGGGCTTGAGGTAGGTGTAGGGGGTTTTGACCAGCAGCCCTTGATTGGCGGCAATGGCCTGCGCCCGCGTTTGCGGGGCCATGAGGGAGTTGACGGCCGCCGTCACGGCCGCATTAAAGACGTCGATGCTCGTGCGCAAATAGCTGTTTTCAAACACGCCGTTCGACATCACGCGCAGCCCGCCGATGCGCTTCACCTGGCCGCTGTTCACGTTGCTGAAACCCTCGAACAAGCTCGGAAAGCGGTAGCCACTCTGGTAGCTGAGGCGAAAATTCTGGCGCTGCGTGGGCGAGAAAACGGCCGTGAAGCGTGGGTTGAATTTGACGTTGAAGTAGTCGTTCTTGTCCACCCGCAGCGTGGCCGTAAGGCGCAGCTTCTCCCCTAGCAGCCGCCCGCCAGCCTGCACAAAGCCGCCGGTTTTAGCGTACGTCAGGTTGTCGGTGAGCGGGTCTTTGCCGGGGTTGGGGTTCACAAAGTAGTTGCCGTCGGGCACCACAAGGTAGGTGCGGTGGTCGGCCCCGGCTAGCAGGTCGAAGGCCGTGGGCAGGCTAGCCCCACCGCGCCGCAGCGCCTCGGCCAGGTTCACCTGTGCCTCGGCGTGGGCCAGATTGGCGCGCACGCGCAGGGCGGCGCCCACGTCCCAGTTGTTCACATCTTGCAGCTGGCTCAGGCGCTGGTTGAAGGCGTCGGTGCCGGGCTGCAGGCGGCCCGCGTCGGCGGCGGTGCGGGCGGTGGCTAGGGCCTGGGCTACGGGCTGGCCGCCGGCCGTGGCGGTGTTCCAGGCGCTGGTAAAGTTGTTATTCCAAACGGCGTCGGTTTTATAGCTGCGGTCGATGTTCTCGCCCATCGAGCGCAGGTTGTAGCTCTGGCCAGTGTTTTCCTGGGTGAGGTAGGCGCGGGCTTGCACCACGGGCGAAGTGAAGGTAAGCGCGTGCTGCTGAAGCAGATAATTTTGCAGCCGGAAGCGGTTCGAGCGCTGGTACACGTTGTCGAAGCTCGCCACGCGGTAGGTGTAGGCCAGCTCCACCTCGGGCCGGAAGCGGTAGTGCAGCGCCAGGTCGGCCTTGAGGGTCCGCACGTTGTAATCGACCAAATCGCGCTCGTCGTAGCCGGTGCGGGCCACCGCATACTGCTTGCCGCCGAGCGTGAGCGTGGTACGGTCCGACGACTCGTTGCCGTAGCGGTTCACCTGGTCCGGGGCCGGGTTATCGGCCCCGAAGAGACCGGTGGTGGCGTTGCCGTTGGGGTTGATGTCAGTCTGGTCGTTGGCCACCCAATCATAGGCCCGCAGGTAGGTACCGTTCACTTTGAAAGCCAGCTTATCGGCCACCAACACTTTAGCGTAGCGCACGCTGGTTTCGGAGTAGCTTTTCACCGATGAGCCATTTGCGCCAAATGTCTTCACGCTAGGGTCGTTCACGTGGTTGACGCCCGTTTGCTGGCGCACGCTCAGGCCCTGGTAGGCAAAGGGGTTCTTGGTCTGGAAGTTGGCTAGCCCGTTGATGGCATTGAGGCCGTAGAGCGCGGCGGCCGTGCCGGGCACTATTTCCACACTCAGAATATCGAGGTCGCTCGGCCCCAGCACGTTGCCGATGGGTGCCCCGATGTGCGGCGCCTGGTTGTCCACGCCATCCACGAGCTGGGCAAAGCGCACGTTGGTAGTATTAGTGAAGCCGCGGGCGTTTATCACCTTAAACCCAATGCTGGGCGTAATAACCTGCACGCCCTTCAGCCCCTCGATGGCGTCGAAAAACGAGGCCGACGGCGATAGCCGAATGGCGCGGGCATTGAGCTTTTCGACCGTCACGGGCGAGCGCAAGATGCTTTCCTCGACCCGCGAGGCCGACACTACCACCTCGTCGAGTTCGGTGCGCAGCGTGTCGGTGGGCGCCGGGCGGCGCGGTGCAGTGGGGGGGCTAGCCGGCGCGGCCACTGAGCCAGCCTGGGCTAGCCCCGAGTGCGGCCGCAACCCCAGGCTAGCCAGTAGCAGACCGGCCGCCAGCGGGCGGCGGCGGGCGGCGGAGAGAAGTAGCATTTGTAGAATAGACAGAGTCGTTATATTTTGACAAATATAACGGTGAGTGCGCCTAGAAGTTTGCCGCGACGACCCAAGCACTGCAAAAAGCTACTGGTAGAGGCGGGCCGTCTCATCGGCCAGAAACTGCGTGAAGCGGTCCTGCATGGCTCGGAACTCGGCCACGGCCGCGGCCCCGGCTTCGGTGAGGCTAGCGCCACCGCCGTGGGCGCCGCCGGCCTGCGCGCCCACCAGCGGCTGCCGGGCCTGGGCATTCATGGAACTCACTAAATCCCAGGCCTTTTTGTACGACATACCCATCTCTTTGGCCGCCTTCGAGATGGAGCCGGTGGCCTGAATCCGCTCCAGCAGTTCGAGACGACCGATGCCCAGAAAGCGGTCGGCGGGGCCTTCGACCCACAGGCGGCCGTTGGCGCGGAAGGCCTGATTTTCGGCAAAAAGCTCGTGCATGACACTCAATAAAAAAGTAGCAGTACGCAGCCCCGGGCCGCCCGCTAAAAGTAGTGCCTGCGCGGCGCCCGGGCCGCTGGCGCAACCTTTTGACGGCTTTTGTCTTAGTAGCGAAAAAAAACGGCCGGCTATCGGCTGATAATATCGCTGGTTATGGATTTTGACGTTTTGATTGTGGGCGCGGGCAGCGCCGGGCTCAGCGCGGCCCTCACGCTGGGCCGCTGCCGCCGCCGCGTGCTAGTGGCCGATGGCGGCGCGCCGCGCAATGCGCCCTCACCCGCCGTGCACGGCTTTCTCTCGCGCGATGGCGTGCGCCCGGCCAAGCTCCTCGACCTGGGCCGGGCGCAGCTAGGCCCCTACCCCACCGTGGAGGTGCAGGAACTGAAAATCAAGAAGCTGCATAAGCTGACCCACGGCTTCCGGGCCGAAGGCAGCACCGGTGATGGCGACGCCTGGGCGGGCACGGCCAGGCGGGTAATCCTGGCCACGGGCGTAGACGATGTGCTGCCCGCGCTGCCGGGTTTCCGCGAGCTGTGGGGCACGGGCGTGCTGCACTGCCCTTACTGCCACGGCTACGAAGTGCGCGACCAGCCGCTGGCCGTGTATGGCCGCGGCAAGGCCGCCGTGGGGCTAGCCCTGCTGCTCACCAATTGGAGCAAAGACATTGTGGTGGTGACCAACGGCCCCGGCCACCTCACCGACTACGGCCGGCAGCGCCTGCGTCAGCACCGCATTGGCCTGCGCCAGGAGCTGGTGAAGGGCCTGGTAGGTGGCCCCGACGGGATGCTGCGCTGCGTGGAGTTTGAAGACGGCACCTACCTCGAGCGCACGGCGCTCTTTCTGCACGCGCCCCAGGAGCAGCGCAGCACCCTAGCCGCCGAAACCGGCGCCCTCGTCACCAGCAAAGGCGCGGTGTGGGTCGATAAAAACTCGCAGACCACCATCCCGGGCCTCTACGCCGCCGGCGACACCACCCCCGGCCAGCAGCAAGCCTTGATAGCCGCCGCAGAGGGCAACAAAGCCGCCATCTGCCTCAACGAGGCGCTTACCAAGGAACAGTGCGCGTGAGGTAGGGCGGCACCCGTCACCAACTCACCTTCGGGCTAGCCAGTCGTGGGCGGCGGCCTCATCGATGAAGGTGGCAATTTCGCAATCGGTATCGGCGGCCGAGACTACGGCCGTAACCGGCTGCCCGGCCCGCAGTGGCGACACCAGAAAGGCGAGCCGCACGGCTTCGGGATAGCGCCCACGCAGGGCGGGTGCAAAGCTTTGACCAAACCAGGTGTTGACGGTGGGCTCGGTAAGGTCTTCGCGGCGGCGCAGGTCGAGCAGCCAGCGGGCGCAGGCGGCGGCATCGGCGGCGGTTAGCAGGGCCTCGTAGTCGGCGCGCAACTCGGCGGACGTTACTTCGCGCTGCCAGCGCGCGATGAGCGCGGGCAAATCGGGCCGGTGCAGTAGGTCGAGGCGGTGGGTAGACATACGAAGCGAGCCGCCGGCAACTGGCGGGCCACTTGCAAGTTAAGGCACTTTCGGCTAGCGCCGGGCATACTTTTGCGCAGTTGGGCAGTTAGTATTTTTTTCGCCCTCTCCATTGCCTATGAGCCCTAGTGCCCCTCCTACTGCCCCGCACGACCCGTACGCTGCCCTGCGCATTCCCGACTTTCGCCGCTATATCACGGCCCGCGCCCTGTTTTCGGTGGCCACCCAGATACAAGGGGTGGTGGTAGCCTGGCAGATTTTCAAGCTCACCGGCGACCCGCTGGCGCTGGGCCTTATCGGGCTAGCCGAGGCTATTCCGAGCATCACGGTGTCGCTCTACGCTGGGCACGTAGCCGATTCGGTGCGGCGCAAGCGCATTGTGGTGCCGGCCGTGGTGGTGCTGTTTTTGTGCGCCGTCACGCTGTGGTGGCTCGCGCACCCACTGCAAGAGGCGCTGCTGGAGCAAGGCCGTCTGCATCTTGATTTTGCCCACGCTACTATCGTGTGGCCGCTGTACCTGGTCATTTTCGTGAGTGGCATCGCGCGGGGATTCATGGGGCCGGCGCTGTTTGCCTTCATGCCGCAGCTGCTGCCCGACCGCAGCTTTCTGGCTAATGCCGTGACCTGGAGCTCGACCACCTGGCAGGGTTCGGCGGTGCTGGGGCCGGCCATTGGGGGGCTGCTGCTGCACCTCAGCGTCGAGTTTGCCTACGGCGTCGATATGGTGATGGAGGGGCTAGCGCTGCTGTTTTTCATCAGCATTGCCAGCCGCGAGCTGCCGCCCATCGAGGGCGAGAAGCTGAGCATGGGCGAGAGCATCACCAGTGGTATCAAGTTCATTTTCAACAATCAGCTGGTGCTGGCGGCCTTGTCGCTGGACATGTTTGCGGTGCTCTTCGGCGGCGCGGTGGCCCTATTGCCCTTCTTCGCTGAGAACATCCTGCACGGCGGCCCCGACGCCTTCGGCTACCTGCGCGCCGCGCCAGCCGTGGGCTCGGTCTTGATGGCGGTGTTCCTGACTTTTTCGCCCCTCAAAAAAGGCGCCGGCCGCAAGATGCTGTGGGCCGTGGCGGGCTTCGGGGCAGCCACGGTGGCCTTCGCGCTGTCTACCAACTTCTACCTGTCGATGTTCCTGCTTTTCCTGACCGGCGTATTTGATTCGGTGTCGGTTATCGTGCGCCAAACGCTGGTGCACACCTACACACCCGAATATATGAAGGGCCGCGTGTCGGCCGTGAACAGCATCTTCATCGGCTCCAGCAATGAAATCGGCGCCTTTGAGAGCGGCACGGCCGCCAAGCTCATCGGCACGGTGCCGAGCGTCGTATTTGGCGGCCTCATGACTATGCTGGTGGTGGCCATCACGAGTTGGAAAGCCGACCAGCTACGCAAGCTGGAAATGGGCGCGGGTAAGAAGTAACGCTTTTTTTATCAAGCAAAAAGCCGCGCAGCTGACGTATCAGCTGCGCGGCTTTTTGCTTGCTTATTATTTTCCCCAGGCCCTAGCCAGCCAGCGGCTGAGCTACGACGCGGCGGCTAGCCTTGTCTGACTTTTTACGGGTGCGGTTCAGCCACATGAGTACCCCCGTAACCGGAAAAGTAAGGCTGCACAGCGTCACGACCAGCGCCAGTATTTTGGTCCACACGCCGCCGATTTCGCCGGTGTGCAGCGGCTTGGCCAGACGGCGCAGCTGGGCCCCGGCCGACTGCCGGGCGTATAAATGCTGGCCCAGTGCCGTGCCCGTACTGCGGTCGACAAACAGCGTATCGAGGCCCGCCGAGCGCAATGGCAGCGGGCTAGGGGCACTCACTGCAATGGCCGCCAGCGAGTCTTTGGGTGCGCCCACCCGCCAAAATTCGGCGTTGCGATACGTGGCTTGACCAGTGCGCAGGGCGGCATCGTAGGCTACCTGGCGCGGGCTGCTCGGCTGAGCCGAAACCGGCACCAGCAGGCCCACCGTGGGTTGTGAGTTGGTGAGCGTAAACAAGCCTTTCGTAGCCCAGCCATACGACATGATGACGCCCGTGAGCGCGATGCCAAACAAAAACAGCGAGGTATAAAAGCCCAGCACAATGTGCAAGTCGTGGGTCAGGCGCTTGCCGCTGGCCCCCCACTTGATGCGCAGGCGGCCCGTGAGCGCGGCCCGCGTTTTGGGCCACCACAACACAATGCCCGTGGCCGTGATAACCAGAATAAACAGGGCCGAGATTCCGCTCAGGGCCTTGCCCACCTCGCCGGCCAGCAAGCGCCGATGCAGGTCCTCGGCAAACTTGAAAACGGGTAGCTGCTTCTCGGTTTGGAGCCCTAGCACCTGGCCAGTGTAGGGGTGGAGGTAGGCGGTGCTGCCACGCTCGGGGCGGCCTTTGCCAGGGCCATTGCCGCGCCCGCCGGGGCCACCTTCGCCGCGGCCGCGCGGCTCCCGGTCGCCACCCATGCGGGCTTGGTCGCGGCCGCCTGCGCCCTGGTTGTCATGGTCGCCCCCCGTTTGGGCTTGGCCACGGCCCATTTCGCCGCGGCCGGCGCCCTCGCCGCGGGGTCCGCCGGGCTTGGCTTTACTGTCACGATACGTCAGCTCCACGGTGCGGGCCGGGTCGGCGTATACCTTGAAGCCTAACAGTTTATCCTTGGGGTGTGCTTGCTGAAACTGGCTGGCTAGCTGGGCTAGCGGCAAGCGCGGCTGACCAGCCGCCACCGCCACGGTGTAGCGCTCGGGGTGCACGGCGTGGGTTAGTTCTTCCTCAAAAACCAGCACCGTGCCCGTGAGGCATTGCACGAAGAAAACCAACCCGGCTGCCAGAGCCAGGTAAAGATGGATGCGGCGGAAGAAAACTTTCATAAAGCGACGGCATTGAATCAGGTCGCAATTTAGAACGATTTTAAATACCGGGCAATTAATTAATCGACAGACGCCTAATCGCAGCGCACGTAGGGGCGCAGTTTAACGAAGTTTTCCTCCTTCAGCAGCTTGAGTTGGCGCAGGTCGTCGGGCGCGGCGAAGGGGCCGTGCTGCTTGCGGTAGGCCACGAGGAGGCGGGCTAGCGGCTTGCCTACGTAGGGGTGCGGCCACAGCTCATCGAAGCTAGCCGAGTTCACGTGCACCGGCCGGGGCACGAAGCCCGGCGCCACGAAGGTGTATTTGCGCAGGCTATCGACCAGGTCGGGCGCATCGCGCAGCACGAATACTTCTTCCAGCTGATTTTCAGCCAGGTAGCCACCCAGCTCGTCGCGGCGTTTCACTATCCACTTGGCACGGCCCTGGCCGATGCCTTTTATCTGCATCAGTTGCGTGGTATCGGCCAGGTTGAGGTCGAAGGGCTGCAAGTGCGCCGGCTTGCGCGGGAAGCGGCTGGGCGGGCTAGCCCCTTTATCGCCAAATGGTGGCCGGCCAGCCGCATAGTCGGGCCGCTCGCGCCCCGGCAGCGCCTCGGGCAGTTGCATGAACGGGGCTAGCCGCTGGTACACCGAATCGGGCAGACCGTAGATGCGCTGCACCTGGCTTTTAGCCCGAAAGCCACCGGCTTTCTGCCCGTAGTTCACGATGCGGCCGGCCACAAAGTGTGGCACGCCACGAGCTTCCCAGCCTTCGGCGGTGAGGGTATTGGGGTCGAAGGGAGCTAGCCGCACCTGGGGCACGGCGGGATAGCGGCTTGCCCCGCCGGCCGGGCGCCGCGCCGGGTAGCGGGCGGCGTAATCGCGGTCGTGGGCCGCGCGGCTCGAATCAAGGCGGGCACTCAGGTCCTGGCCCCAGGCGTCGAGCTGGCGCTGGTCAGCGGCGGGCAGGTACTCGGGGTCGGTGGGGCGCAGCAGCACCGGGGCCACGGCCGCCGCCAGGGCTAGCAGCAGTAGCAGCACAAAGCCCCGGGTTTCGGCCCGCGAAAAGCCGAAGTAGCGTCGCACCCAGCGCCAGGCTAGCCAGCGATTGCCGGGCGGGTGAGGAGGGCGGGGCGGCGTAGCAGACATAAAAAGGCGGCCAGATTACAACACGTAAATCTGGCCGCCCACAAGTATAGGACAAGTAATTGATTTTAGCACGCCCGTGCCCAGCTATACCGCAGCTTTGGTGAAGCTGCGCGACTGAACTGGCGGGCGTGCGACCGCGGCGCCCCGCTAGGCCCGCGCCGCCACGGGCTCGTAGAGCTTGATGAGCTGCGCGGCTGCATAATCAACCTCGGCCTCGGTGTTGAGCTTGCTCATGGACAGGCGCACGGTGGGGCGACCGGCATCGGCACCCAGCGCTTCGAGCACGTGCGAGCCGAGCTGCGCCCCGCTGGTGCAGGCCGAGCCGCCCGAGGCCGCTACCTTATTGATGTCGAGGCTAAAGAGCAGCATCTCGCTGATGCTCGACGGCGGCAAGCTCACGCTGAGCACCGTGTAGAGGCTCTGGCTAGCCTCGGCCGAGAGGCCGTTGAACTGCACGCCCTCGATACCGGCCGTGAGCTGGCCGATAAACCGGTCCTTGAGGCCCTGCACGTGGCGCTGGTGGTCGGCCATGCCGCGGCAGGCTATTTCGAGGGCCTTGGCTAGCCCCACAATGCCGTACACGTTCTCCGTTCCGGAACGAACGTTGCGCTCTTGCGAGCCGCCGTGGATGAGCGGCGCCACTTCCACGCCCCCGCGGCGGTAGAGAAAGCCCACACCCTTGGGCCCGTGAAACTTGTGCGCCGAGCCCACCAGAAAGTGGTTGCTGAGCTGCTGCACATCGTGCGGGTAGTGGCCCATGGTCTGCACCGTATCGGTGTGAAATACGGCGTCGTGGCGGGCGCAAATCTCGCCGATAGTCTTGATATCGTTGAGGTTACCCAGCTCGTTGTTGCCGTGCATGATGCTCACGAAGGTGCGCGGGTGGCTAGCCAGCAGCTCTTCGAGGTGCTCGAGGTCGAGGCGGCCCTGGGCATCGTGGCGCAGGTAAGTCAGCGCGGTTTCGCCACTTTTGGCCAGGGCTTGCAGCGGGTGCAGCACGGCGTGGTGCTCGAGCGGCGAGCTGATGGCGTGCTTCAGCCCCAGCGAGCGCACGCTGCCAAAAATGGCGTAATTATCAGCCTCGGTGCCGCCCGAGGTGAAGGTAATTTCGCTAGGGGCGGCGTTGATGAGCTGGGCCACCATCTTGCGCGCCTGCTCGATGGCCGACCGCACCTGTCGCCCCGGTCCGTGCAGCGAGCTGGGGTTGCCGTAGTGCTGCGCCAGGTAGGGCAGCATAGCATCCAGTACTTCGGGGTCGAGGGGCGTGGTGGCGGCGTTATCGAAATAGGCGTGCATCGGCTAGCGGGGGTTAAGGAGGCGAGCGGCTAAAAAAAGAACGTCATGCTTCACAAGACTGAGCATGACGTTCTTTCAAAATTACCTGATACTTATTTTTTGGCGGAGATAATTTCCTTGATATCCGCAATAATCTTTTGGGCCAGGTGGTCGGCCGTGGCGTTGGAGTCCGACTCGGCGTAGATGCGGATAATGGGCTCGGTGTTCGATTTGCGCAAGTGCACCCACTCTTTATCAAACTCAATCTTGACGCCGTCGATGGTGTTCACCGGCTGCTTGGCGTAGCGCTGCTCCATCTTGGTCAGCACCTCGTCGGTGTCAATGTCAGGCGTCAGCTCAATCTTGTTTTTGGAGATGAAGTAGCTAGGGTACGAGTTACGCAAGCGGCTCATTTGCAGGCCCGATTTGGCCAGGTGTGTCAAAAACAGGGCGATGCCCACCAGCGCATCGCGGCCGTAGTGCAGCTCGGGGAAAATGATGCCACCGTTGCCCTCACCGCCGATGATGGCGTTGGTTTCCTTCATCTTGGTCACCACGTTCACCTCGCCCACCGCGGCGGCGGTGTAGGTGCCGCCGTGCTTCTCGGTCACGTCGCGCAGGGCGCGGGTGCTGCTGAGGTTGCTCACGGTGTTGCCGCCGCCGTGGTAGCCCAGCACGTAGTCGGCCACGGCCACCAGGGTATATTCTTCGCCGAACATCTCGCCGTTTTCGCTCACCAGGGCTAGCCGGTCCACGTCGGGGTCCACCACGATGCCGAGGTCGAAGCCGCCTTTTTCGAGCACCTTGGCGATGTCGCGCAGGTGCTCGGGCAGCGGTTCGGGGTTGTGGGCAAAGTCGCCGGTAGGCCCGCAGTGAATCTTCTCGATAATTTCGACTCCTAGCGCCGCCAGCAACTGCGGCACGGCAATGCCCCCGCTGCTATTTACAGCATCGACCACCACCCGAAAATTCTTGGCCTTGATAGCAGCCACATCGACCAGCGGCGAAGCCAGAATGGCGGCGATGTGCTCGGCCAGAAACTCGTCGTCGGTCGTGTACTTGCCCAGCTTGGTAACGGTGGCAAACTCCGCACTTTCGCGCTCAGCCAGGGCCAGTACCTGCTCGCCGGCCGCGGCCGACAAAAACTCGCCGTGCTGGTCGAGCAGCTTCAGCGCATTCCACTGCTTGGGGTTGTGCGAGGCGGTGAGAATGATGCCGCCAGCCGCTTTTTTGGCGGGCACGGCCATCTCCACGGTAGGCGTGGTGCTCAGGCCGAGGTCAAGTACATCAAACCCCAGGCCCTGTAGGGTAGCAGCCACGAGGCGGCTCACCATCTCGCCCGAGAGGCGGGCATCGCGGCCGATAACAATGAGCTTGCTGGCCCCCGGCTGCGAGGCCGCCCAGGTACCGTAGGCAGCGGTATACTTTACCACGTCGAGGGGCGTGAGCCCCTGGCCGGCCGGCCCACCAATGGTGCCGCGAATGCCGGAAATAGATTTTATGAGCGTCACTGGATATCTCTTTAGCTTTGCAAAAGTAGGCACCTAGCCCCGTTGTTTGCCCGGCAATGCGGCTTCGGGCCACTCTAGCCGCTCTGCTTATCGCCGGGGCTAGCCAGCCAATTGGCCCGGTGAGGCACTGCTTTTCACGCTTCCCACGCCGAGTGGACCATTCTGCTATTTCTTTGATTTTATGGAAAACTCTTTGCTTTCTCCCGCCCGCCGCCCGGCGCAGCTCGCGGCGTTTGGCCGCCTGCTCGATGTGCTCGACCGCCTGCGGCTCGAGTGCCCCTGGGATAAGAAGCAGACCCTCGATAGCTTGCGCCACCTCACCATTGAGGAAACGTACGAGATAAGCGACGCCATTCTGCGCCACGATTTGCCCGACCTCAAAAAAGAACTCGGCGACGTGATGCTGCACCTGCTCTTCTACGCCCGCATCGCGGCCGAGCAAGGTGCCTTCGATATTGCCGACGCCCTCAACGCGCAGTGCGAGAAGCTCATCTACCGCCACCCGCACATTTATGGCGATGTGCAGGCCGACGATGAGGCAGCTGTGAAGCGCAATTGGGAGCAGCTTAAGCTCAAGGAGAAAGGCAACACGGGCGGCGTGCTGGGCGGTGTGCCCACCTCGCTGCCAGCCCTGGTAAAAGCCATGCGTATTCAGGAAAAGGCGCGCGGCGCGGGTTTCGACTGGGACGACCCTAGCCAAGTGTGGGAGAAAGTGCAGGAGGAGCTGGGCGAGTTTGGTGCCGAGTACGGCCACGGCCAGCCCCCCGCCGATGCCGCCCAAGCCGAGCGCGCTACCCAAGAATTTGGCGATTTGCTCTTCTCGCTGGTCAATTTTGCCCGTTTTGCAGGCATCAACCCCGAAGAAGCGCTGGAGCGTACCAACAGAAAATTTATCGGCCGTTTTCAGTTTTTGGAAGGGGCCGCGGCGCAAGCCGGGCAGGCCTTACCCGACCTTACCCTAGCCCAAATGGACGTGTACTGGAACCAGGCCAAGCAAGCCGGCCACTAGCCTAGCCGTAGCGCCAGGGCCGGTAAGTGCCTGAGCTCAGGGCAAACGCTTGACACAATCGTTTGTCATTACCAAATAGTCATCTTTACAATCCTAACCTCACCCGTCACTCTTACGTTGGCGGTTCATACATAATTCAGGCATTGGCTTCTACGTCGGTGCTCCCCACTTTTAGAGGCTAGCTGAGGGGCAGTATATCCAAAAAAAACTTTCCTGAGTCCGGTATTTTACCAGCTTCGGCGTAGATTCGGCCCCGAAACATCAGGTTGGCTCGCTATCGCTAGGGCAGTTCTAGTAGCGTGTCAGCTTTGAATCGCCTTCTTTTTTACCCTCAACCAACCCCCCACCTCCTACACTTACCTGGACACATGGAACAGAAAAATGCAGTAAACCCAGCCGCTCGGCCCGCTGCCC
>JBPBQJ010000028.1:0-15630 GCA_050954765.1 Janthinobacterium lividum
TTTGTTCCGGCACTAGCCCTGGGTTGGAGCCACGGACCAGCGCTGGGTGGGAATTCTCGCTGCGTCCGGGTTTGGAAAGGGTCGTGCCGGGTGGCGCGGCCTTTTTTTGTGCCTATACTTTTCTGACGCACTTAAAATGCCCTCTTGCTAGCGCCAGGGCACCTAGCCAATGTCAGGCTGCGTCAGGGTTTGCCACCTTATGCGCGGGTTTGCCACCCTTTTCTGCCACCCTTTTTGCGAGGGGTGGCAGCCGGCGGGCCGTCTGCTCGTGCGAGGTCAGCAGCTCCTCCTCGTTGATGCCCAAGTACTCGTTGAACTGCGCTTCAGTCTGGTGGCCGGTGGCCAGCATCACTAGGGCCTTGGGCACGCCCTGGTACACTTTGAGCGTGGCGTAGGTCTTGCGCCCAATGTGCATGCCGAGCTTGATACGAGTAAGCCCGGCGAGATGCGCCACGTGGGGCAGGTATAACCACGGGTCGCGCACAAAGGGCAGGCAAGTGGCCAGCTGCAGCGGCGCGTACTTGGCCAGTAAGGCCACCGGCCGGAACACGTCGTCGTCGAGGTAGGGAATGAGGCCCGTGATGGTGGTCTTGTTGAGCAGCTTCTTAATAAGACGCTGCTCGGGGAAGACGTGCTGCCAGCCTAGCTCCTGGGCGTCGCCGTGGCGCAGGCTCGTGTAGGCGCAAAGCAGGAACACATCGCGGGTCCACTCGGCGCGCTGCACGTGTTCGGCGGTGGTGAGGGCTCCGCGCCCGCCCCGGCCCTCGCGCGCGGGCGGCGCGGGGAAGACGCCGGATAGGTACGCCAGCACATCGGGCGCCGCGAAATCGAGGGCGGCCACGCGCAGCAGCTCGGCCTGGGTCAGGGCGTCGATGCCCACGTAGCTGGGGGCTAGGCGCAGGGTCTTGCGAAACCGGGGCGGCACGAGCAAGTCCTGGCCTTCGGCCCAGAACAGGAAGGAGCGTAGGCGCTTGACGTAGGTGTTGAAGGTGCGCGGGCTGCGGCCGGCTACGCCCAGCATGTAGTTGCGCAGGTTGTCATAGAAACCCTTATTTAGGCCCTCGAAGCTGACTTCCAGTTGATAGTGGGCCGCCATGGCCGCCAACTCGCGGCCCACGGCCTCGTGGGTCCAGATGGTGTCGCGGCTAAGTAGGCGCCCGGTGCGCACCGAGACCTTCTGTTTTTCTTCCTCCACCCAGCGGGCGTAGTGGGCAAAGAAGCCCAGCGGTGCCGCGGCCGGCGGGGGCGGCAGGGGCACCCGGCCGGCGCGGGTATCGAGCAGGGCCTGGTAGCGGCGGTCGAGTTCGTCGCGCAGGGTATCCTTATTCAGGGCTAACCCCAGGCGCGCGGCCTCGTGGTGGGCGGCCTGGGCCAGGTCCGTGTAGTCGTCGAGCACCTGGTTGATGTCATCGGCGTAGGTGTCGGGCTTGTTCTTGACCCGGCTGCGGCGGGCGTCCCAGTCCTTGGGGTGGCACTTCTGACCCGTGCCCAGGCGCAGGCGCTGGCCGGCCCAGCAGAGGGTGAGCTGGATACGGGCCAGACCGCTTTTACCGGCCCGCTCAGTTAGGAGTTGGCGGGTTACTTCCATAGAGCGGCAAGGTAGGGCAGAAGCTCGGGAAAGGCTATTTCACGCTTACTGCAAGTCAGACTCGCGTGAGGCACTGAGTAGAGCAGCTAAATTTCAAATGGCATTGCTTTGCCTACTGCGATACGAGCCTCTTTTATCGCTTTCTGCCACTTAAGAGAAGTATTCTCTTTGATAGATGCCACATACCTAGGAAGCAGATGTTTATCTGACCCGACATCTAAAATCATTTTTAAATGTCCGGCCTGAGTAAGGTTTATTATTGACTTATCAAAAATTCTCTCTATGATGGGTATGCTATGTTTCATAGAATCATATGTGTCTATTATCTCCTGCATGGTTAGGCCAGTCTTCAAAAGGTCATCCAATAAAGCAATCGTGTCTTTGGCATTGCGCTCCTTCTTAGAAAATGAGCCATCTAGAAATGCTTGTAGCGTATCCAAATTCAGTTCCTGATTTCTAAAGTTAGGTACGTCCTTAACCGCTTCACGTATAGTAGCTTGATACCCCTGGATGCCTTTTCTTAAATCCTCAAATTGCCCATCAGCCTCTTCAAATTTTGCGCTCAGGAGAGATAGCTTGCGCCGAAATTCATCAGGTGCCTGCTCGACACTTTTATAAGCAAGCTTGTGCTCTACTTCCGCCCAGGCGTGCATCAAAATAGTGCGCACCTGCACTTCAGCCTTTATTTCTTGCAGGCCACGATAGTTAGGCGTGACAGTCCATTCTGGCTTGACCTTTAAAATGAGGTGCGTCGAACGATACCCAAACTCATTAGAGGCGAGTCGCTGGGCCGTATTCTCCTGCGTTTGAATAGCAAATTCCTCTTTCAGAATGCCACAAATGCGGTCGATATCACTAGCGTAGTAACAGATTACGCGTAGGCCACACCAATCCTCTATTTGTGTAAAAGGCTGCTCATACCCTTTGCGAGTTATTTTCTCGTAAGCTGACTCTACATCTTTTACTCTTGATAAGACTTCCAAATAAGGAATATTCTTCTCGGATAAGAAAGTCTTAAGTGCTTGCTGCAGGTTAGCCGCCAGGCGTTCGTATTGGGGCTTACGTTGCGTGTACTGGTGGCGAAATTCTTCTAAGCTAAGGGCAGACTGATGCTCCACGTTACGACTAGCAAAAAGGCGTATGAATAAGTGACTTAAGACCGGATAAGTCACTCACGTCGTCCATCCGGTGAATCATCCTATGACAGTTGGCGCACAGTACGGCAAAGTCAGTGGCAATATTGTAGGCTACGGCCACTCCCTCTTCGAGCTGGCTGAGCTGGCGCAAGTGATGAGCCTCGATAAAGTCAGCTCCCATGGCACCGTATTGCTGCTCAAAGTTGAAGCAGCACGCCTGGCAGGTAGTGCCATGGTGGGCCTTGGCTAAGCGTGCACCTTGCGAGTTGCGCTCAATACGGCGGTGGTAAGCATACTGTTTTTTTTCTGTGATAGTAAGGCTAGCACCGGCTTCTTCCTCCACCAGGCTAGTAGAGAGGCCCCCGCGGTGGGTTAGTGCGTCGTAGCTGCGCACGATACGTTGGAAATCATCTACTAACTCGGTCTCACTGGGTAGGCTATCGAGGTGATAGCGTTTGCCAAACGCATGTCCGGCCTCATAATCACGAGGCAGGTTTAGAGTAGAGCCTAAGGAAATAGCGGCACTGCTAAACTGCGTGGCATAGTCCTGCACCCGCTCGCGCATAAAGGCGGCCCGCTCGCGGAGCACCTTCGGCGCGCGAGCACCAAATTCCTCCCGTAAGGTCGTAGCGCCTTGATTAAGCGACAGATAAACAGCGTTTTCTTGTTTGTTGAACAAGTAGACCACGTAATAGCCACGCGTAGCGCTGGTTGTAACCAGTGGGTCGAAGACAGCTAGCCAGGGTACGGTGGCAAAAACGCCTTTGCCTGCGCTACCTGCGCAGAGAAATGCTTGCAAATTGGAGGGCAGCGCCGCGGCGAGTACGCTGGGCGCCTCTTTTTGCATAAAAGAAACAAGCGGATTATTTTTAAAGGCAGTTAGGCTGGCAGTGGGAAAATCGGCGAGGATGCGTGCTAGGGTGGGGTAAAACATGCAGAAAAGAAGTAGTGATGCGGGATGAGACAGGGTAGCAATATTAGCTAGCCGCTGGCGCCGCTTTGCGCGCCTCAATCTGCCCGACGGTCGCAATCAACTGGTCACTAAATTTATATAAATCATCCAGGCCGGTGATTTCTGTCTTCACGTCCTTCTTGCTCTCATCGAAGAAGGAGATGTAGTGCTTCGCGCCGTTGAGCCACAGGCGGCAGACAATCTTGTTCTTGTTGTCGTCGAGCAGGATGTTGAGGTAGCTTGTGGTATCGCGGTGGGTGATGCGCTTAGCGTCCACTGTGGGGCGCAGGATGGTTTTGACGATGAGGAAGGCCTCCTTTTCCAACTCCGTAAACTCGGTGCCACCTTTGGCTGGGTCGGTAGTGGCGGCGGGCTCGTCCTCCAGTATCTGCACCACCTCCTCCTTGGCCAGGGCCGACTTGAGGCGGTCGTTGATGATATCGTTGAGCAGCTGGGCGGCCGACTTCTTCACCAGTGGGTTGAACTGCTCCATCACCTTCTCCGTGAGCTTGCCGGGGGCTACCTGCTTGGCGAAGTAGCGTACGAACTCGATGCTGGGGTCACGCAACTCCTCGGCCAGCAGCTTCTTGATTTCGCGGGTGTACTTGAGCTCCGAGGCAGTGCTCAGAATCTGGCTTACGTCGAAGCCGGTTTTGTGGAATTTCTTCAATTCCAGCACGCTGGCCTCGTTCAGGTCGGAGATGTTGATTTCCCAGAAGGGCTTATCATCCATCTTGTTGGGCTCCACGAGGTCGGTGTAGAAGCGGTAGATGATGCCGTTGGTGAGGATGCCGAAGCGGGTGGTGGTGACGTGGAAGTATCGGTGCAGCTGGGAGTTGTGCACGTCCAGGCCCTCTTTCCAATGTTTGCACTCGACAATGATGATGGGCTGGCCGTCCTTCTGGATGCAGTAGTCTACCTTCTCGCCCTTCTTGATGCCGAGGTCCGCCACGAACTCGGGGATGACTTCGAAGGGGTTGAATACGTCGTAGCCCAGCGCGGCGATGAAGGGCATAACGAAGGCATTTTTGGTGGCTTCCTCGGTGAGGATGCTGTCTTTGAGGCGGCTTACTTTCTCGCCCAGGGCTTTGATGACGTCAATGAAATCCATGTAGGTAAAACGGGTAGGAGTTTTTGAATAGTAAATGTGACTTTTAGGTATTGATAATCAGAGACTACTAATAAGCAAAAGTCAGGTAAATACTACCATGTCCTACCACGTATAAATACCTGTTTTTAGGCAGAAAATTATTTATAATTCAGGCATACAGGAAAGTTAGGGATTGTACTGTACGCCCGCTACTATTGTGGAGCAATCAATCCCTCCCAAAGTAAACTAATGGCTGCCTCTCCAACTCAAAAAGTAACTAAACCAAAGGCCTTAATTGGTAGGTCGCTAGCAGTAGACAGCAAAGACCTGATAAAATCGCTAGGAAAGGGGGTGTCGCATTTCATACAAGGGAAGTGGGAGGACGTCGCCAGTGACAGTATTGATGCAGTCAAGGCCCTTGGTATCGGCACTGAGCCACCTGCTATCGCTTATATACTCATACGTCGTGCGGCTACCGCTTCAATGTTTGAATTGGTAGGTGAAACCGTCAAAGCAGGTTTCTTAGGAGCGAAGCCCTATGCGTCTGCTATTGAAGATAAAATAGACTACTCTATAACGGAGCAGGATATTCCCATTAATAAGGCTTTTTTTGAAAAGCCTACTGAACTGGCAGTGGTGAAGAGCTTCCAGCTTATTTTAAAGCAGTGGCTTATCTTATTGGGCTTAGAAGCTCACATTGCCACAGCGATAACTGACCGTTTTCCTTCTTACTACCTCTACGAACTCAATGAGGAATGGAAGAAGCACACTAAGTTGTACAAGCCCTTATTTGCCAGCATAGACACACCCTTTGCTAATGCAAGCGATAAGGAGTGGGCGTGGAGCACATATGAAGCATGGCTGCAATTATCTGTTAATGAAAGCACGTTCGACGAAGCATTCAGCCTTAGTCAGATATACGTTCCGCTTCGCGCTTACTATGAGAACTTTGCTTCTCAGAAAATAGAATTGGATGGGCTAGAGAAGCGTCCAAAAATTAAGAAAATAGTGGCGCTTGAGGAAGAGCTAATTACTTGGCTGAATACGGGTAGTAAAGACGATGCTATCCGCATAATAAGCGGAGGCCCTGGTAGTGGGAAGTCCTCATTTGCTAGGATTTTTGCTGCCCATGTGGCGGCTATTGGGAGCCCAAAAGTATTGTTTATCCCTCTCCATCGCTTCAACGCAACCAAAGACTTGGCTGAGGCGGTTGGCGACTTTGTGGCCGAGGATGGGGCACTGCTGCACAATCCTCTTAGCTTGACAACGGGTGATTCAAACCTACTTATCATCTTCGACGGCCTGGATGAGCTAGCTAGCCAGGGTAAGGCGGCCGTGGAAACCGCGCGGGCTTTTGTCAGGGAAGTAGACCTTACACTTGAAAAGCGTAACAGTCAGTCCCTAAAGCTGAGAGTTATAATTACAGGCAGGGAAATGGTAGTGCATGATAATGAAGCGGAATTTAGCAATAGACGCCCCCACCAATTATTAATGCTGCTGCCTTATTACCCGGAAAAACAACCACAAGGGTCTGGTGTATCTGACCCTAAAAAATTATTGGTAAAAGACCAGCGCCAAGACTGGTGGCGACAGTATGGAAAACTAACTGGTAAGGGTTATGAAGGACTGCCTAAAGACCTTGACCGAGAAGATTTGCATGAAGTCACCTCGCAACCACTGCTGAACTATTTAGTGGCTCTGAGCTATACGCGGGGTAAACTAAATTTCGCCAAGGGTATCAACCTGAACGAGATATACGCGGACTTAGTGAGCGCAGTGCACGAAAGAGCATACGAAAAAAAGCGCCAGCACACGCAGATAGAAGGTATGACATTGCTGAGCTTTGTGCGCGTGTTGGAAGAAGTTGGACTAGCGTCTTGGCATGGAGACGGTCGAACTACCACTGTTCGAGAAATAGAAGAGCACTGCGCCAATAGTGGCTTAGACCGTCATTTAAAGACATTCGAGGAAGGAGCCAAAGCGGGGGTAACGCGACTGCTGGCAGCATTCTTCTTTCGGCAGTATGGCCGGCGCAGTAATAGTGGGGATGCGACGTTCATGTTTACGCACAAAAGCTTCGGCGAGTATCTGACAGCTCGGCGAATTGTGCGAGCAATGGAGAAAATTACCAAGGAGCGTAACGACCGCAAGGAAAGTCCTGATGATGGCTGGGACGAGCGCGAGGCCCTGAAGCGTTGGATTCAGGTAGCTGGCCCTAGCCCCATGACTACCTATCTCTTTGATTTTGTGCGCAACGAAATGGCGCTGAAATCAAAGGACACAGCACGTAAAGTTCAACTGTGCTTTGCTGAGTTGTTTAGTTTGATACTCCGTAATGGAAGCCCTATGGAAGAGTTGCCTCGGACGTCATTTAAGCAGGAGAACTTTATGGCCAGGAATGCAGAAGAAGCGCTACTAGTCTGTATGTCGGCTTGTGCTCGTGTAACCAAAAAGATTAGCCCCATTACGCACGCAACTCCTGTGTTATTCGGGGCTTGGTTTCGGCGGGTGCAGGGGCAGCGTGATGGACCGAATTCAGCGCTTGCTGCGTACCACTTAGATTACCTCAATCTTGCAAAAACAGGCTTGGCCATTTTAGACCTATATGATGCTGACCTGTCTAATTCAACACTAAAGGATGCTGAAATGCAATTTACAATACTAGCACAGGCAACGCTAATGGGTACCGATTTGCGTGGTGTGGTGGCAGGTGGAGCTAGTTTTGAAGGAGCAGAACTTTATCAAGCTAATCTAACAGGAGCATTTCTGCCCGATGTTAACTTTGAGGGAGCAATCTTGCATAAAGTAAAGCTTAATAGGGCTAAATTCAATCAGCAAAATCCCCTTGAAAAAGCTACCTTGTTAGAAACAGATACTGAGAAGATTACGATTGAAATTGCTCACAAAGTTCGGCGTGATATAACCCCTGATATAGTCGAGGAGATGGTAGAATCTATTGAATCTAGAGGTGTGGCTAATTAGGCCGATTGTAGCTAGCCCGTAGCAGGTTAATCATATCGTCCTTACTAGCGATGATGACATCCTTACTAGCCAGCAAGGCATCCTTCGAGGCGAGCTGCTCTTTGAGCAGCTCGTTTTCGTTTTTATAGGTGTCACGTTCCTTCTCGCAGTCGGAGAGGGTGTAGTTTTTCTGGATGACCTTGCCACCCTTGCCAGTGGCTACGTTGTTTTTGTCACCTGAAATATTTGTTTGGTTCTGTCCAGAAGGCTCTCCTTCCTTAAAAGGCTCACCCATGCCTGTTAGGAGCCAGTGAGCATCCACATTGCTAAAGTGGTTAATCACTTTGGCTAAATATTCTGGCTTTGGCTCTGTTTGTCTAGAGCCGATATAGTTATTCGTGTTACTTGAGCTGTCACCAATAGCTTCGCTAAAAGCGCGCACACTAGTTGATAGCTTCTCGACTAGAAATTTTAGTCTCTGATTAATAGCTCCTTTACTCACCTTTGGTTAGTCTTTTCTAGTTTTTGTCAAAAGAGATTAATCTCTTTTGAGTAAGTGCCCGTATGTTTGTGCGGTGTACAGTACTGAGCGGCTGCAAGAAAGCAACTGCTGGGTGAATTGTGCCAAACACGAGCTATGACCGAGCGCCAGAAATACCTGCGGCTGCTGTCCTACGTCATCGAGGACCTGACCAGCGACGCCGTAGACGCCGCCATCCGGGCGGGCTACCCGGCCAAAGCCAGTATGCTGGCTAACGTGCGCATCGGGCGGGTAATGAACCTGACACACCTAGTGGCGCTCATCGGCTACGGCCTGCCCAAGTTTTCCATTCCGGCCGACCTGCTGCCGGTAGTCGTGCCCCAGCCGCTGTTTTCGTAATGGAAGCCCGCGCCCCGTACCATACCGAGGCCCCCAAAGGCCCACGCAACCTAACGGCGCCGCTAGCCGCCTGGCTGCGCAAACAGGGCTTCACGGCCACCGAGCAGCAGCCGGGCCCCGCCTACGCCGCCGTGGCCGCTTACTGGCTAGGCCCCTCGGGCGAGCGCTACGAGCTGGACTACCTCTGGACGGGCGGCCGCTTCCCCGACGCCACTTGTCGCCTGGCGGTACGCTACACGGGCCAGGTAACGCCCGAAGTCCTCTTCACGGCCCAGCGCGTGCGGCGCCTGCGCGAAGCGCGCCTGCTGCTCACTACCAACGTGCGCTATGCCAATGCCCGCGTGCTAGAAACGCTCGCAGGACTGGCCCCTCATGTCGCTTCCTAACTCCTTTTTGGTCATGTCTAACATCCCCGAGATTACCCCCGAGCGCCAGGCGCTCCTGCTAGGCCTCGCCCAGCAAGCCGCCGCCTGGTGGCGCGACCAGGTAGCCGGCCCCGGCTACCTGAGCAAGTTCCGCAACGGCGACACGAGCCAAGCCGGCGAAACGGCCCAGCTCCTGGCCAGCATGGCGGCGCTGCAAAGCCCGCAGCCAGCGGCCGAGGCCTTTGACCGCTTCGAGCAGGCGCTCACGGCCCGCGTGCTGGCCTTTTTGCAGCGCGACCCGAGCCCCAGCCGGTCCTACGAGGGTGTCGCGCGCTACCTGGTCCTGAGCGTGGATTACGCCCCGGAAGGGGAGTTGCGCAAGGCGGCCGAAGATGCCCGCCTCACCTCGGGCTTCCCCTGGAAAACGACGATGTGGGTCAACTGGGACGCCCGCCCCGAGTGCTGCCACGTGGAGGTGCGTGCCGGCTACGGTGCGCCCACCCAGCGCCTGCCCGCGCCAGCGCCCCAAGCCCCTGCTACCGACTACTAAATCCTGCTTCTCTTTCACCTAACCCTTTCTCTGCCATGCACCTGAATACTACTCCCAACGACCCACCGCGCCTGCCCTGCTGGCGCGACATGCACGAGCTAGTGCACGTGGTACTCACCCCGCAGCTGGTGATGCTCTCGCCCCTGGAGGAGCTGGCGCGCCGCCTGCACGAAATCGCGGCCCAGCACCCGCGCTTCCGCGAGGAGGCGCCCCTGGTGCTGGCCGGCGAGCAGCACCGCCGCCACCGCTTCAGCGGGGCGCTCACGGTGGTGCGCAGCCACGCCGAAGTAGCCTAGCCAATTACGCCTTTCTCTCCTCTACTCACCCTTAACGCTGCTCTTTCCCATGCACCGCCCCAAGATTTCGCTCACCAATGCTGACACCGGCAAGCGGGTGCGCGTGGATGCCTTCCAGCCCGGCGACGCGCTGGTAGCGGCCCCCCAGCCCATCCTGGGCTATTGCTTCACCACGGCCGAGAAGTGGACCGTGTACGTGGCCGGCCCTATGCCCCCGCACCTGCGCTCGGCCGTCGAGCAGGGCCACACCGACTGCGAGGTGCTGCTGGTGGCCGAGCTGCCGGCCGGCATCCAGGAAATCACCCTGCCCGACCACCGCCGCGAGTACTGCCTCAAAAAAGCTGCCTAACTCCCCCTGCTTTGCCATGACTGCCAACGACTTTGCCACCGCCGGCTTTATCGACACCTGGATGCGCGCCGTCGTGGCCCGCCTCGACCAGCTCGCGCCCAGCGCCGCCGCGACGCCTCCGGCCGAGGTGGTGCTCTACAGCGTGCAGAAGCTGGCCCAGGTGCTCGACGTGTACCCGAGCACCGTGCGCGCCTGGCTCAAAAAGGGCAAGCGCGGCAAAGCCGGCGCCGTGGTGAAGCTGCAAGCCTACCAGTTTACGAGCGAGCCGCGCATCCCCTGGCCAGCGCTACTGGCCTACGAGCGCGGCGAGGACTTTGACCTGGCGAGCCTGCCCGCGCCCCTGCTGCTGCCCCCGGCCGAGCTGGCGCCCGCGCCCCTGCCCACGCTTTCCCCGCCCGGCCCGGGCCCGCATTTGCGGGTCGCCTAGCCGGGTGTTCTCCCTCATTTTTTCCTGTTTTCCGATGTCGATTGACACGCTAACCGGCGACGAATTCGCCGACCTCAGCCCCGAAGAGCACGACGAGGCCCTGGCCCTTTACGCCGACGCCGTGAGTGGCCAGGCCAAGACTTTGCACGCGCTGGAGCCCTGCACCACTGCCCATGAGGAGTGCCTGGACAAGATGGCTCGCCTGCTGACCCTGCGCAAAGTGCACCAGGTGCGCCGCCAGGAAATGGAAGCTGATGAGCAGTTTACCACCTCCCGCCTGGCCTCGGAGCAGTACGCCGAAAACGCCCGTAGCCCCCAGCTCGCCTCGTGAAGTACGTCACCCTCTACTCGTCGAGCCCCGAAACCACGCAAATCGCCTGTGCCTTCCAAGGCCTGCGCCGCGCGGGCCTGGGCATCCTCATCAAGCCCCTCTCGGAGCGGCCCGCCCCAAACCTAACGTACAAGCAGCGCCTGCGCCTGGAAGACGAGCGCAACGCCCTGCGCTTGCAACTAGCCACGGTGGGGGAGCTGCTCAGCTTAGCCGAAGACGGCCAGTGCGTGCTCAGCGCCGGCCAGGAGCAGGGCCTGCGTGCCGAGCGCGACAGCCTGCAAGCCCGCCTGCGCGGCGCGGAGGCCGCCCTGCTCGTGCTGGAAGGAGGGCAGCCCAATGGGTGAAGCGCCCCCTGCGCCCAAGCGCCCTGGGCCCCTCGCGCTGCTCGTGCTCCTGCAACTGCTGCTGCCGGTGCTGAAGGCCACCGGCGTAGTGCCGCCCAGCGCGAGCTGGCGGGAGGCCACCGGCCTGCTTTGCGGGGCGTGGCTGCTGCTTCCGGTGCTGTGGCTGCTCGCTATGCTGCTGCACCAGGCTTTGCGAGCGCCGCCGCTCAAGCCCTAGCGCCTGCTTGAGAAAAACGTCGCTGCTACCTCGCCCAGCCGGCCCCGCGGTCGGCTGGAAAACTAGTTTCCAGATTTAACCTGGACAATTTACATTTAAACTAAAAATAATACCATATTATATGTACCGTCCTGCCTTTGTTCCCAAGCTGCGCCTCAATTATTCCAAAACCTGGGCCAAGCTCCTGAGCCTCGTGCGCGAGCCCCGCCTGATTGCCCCGGCTCCCACGCCCGCGCACCTCGTGGACGCGCTCAGCCCCCAGCAGACCATCAAGCTGCCTCAGCTCAAGGGGAACCTCGTGCACACGCTTAAGGAAATCGTGCGCATTTTCATTGCCAACTGGACGGCCGCGCGCACGAGCATTAACCTCGCCATCCAGACCACGCGCGCGGCCATGGCCAAGGCCGGCAACAACCGCGACCCCAAGACCGCCTACCGCCACATCCTGGCCCTTATCGAGTACGGCTTTCTGCGCGGCAAGGTGCAGGTAAAGGGCGGGCTCCAGCTACTGCTCTCGCCCGCCCTGTTCGTGTTCGACGCGGCCCCGGCGGTGGCCACGGCGGCCTTGGCGCCGCGCCCGGCGCCCCTGGCTGCCCCGGTAGCTACGAGCCCCGCACAGGGCCTGGCCGGGCTGCTGGCCGCCGCCTCGAATTTGAACGGGCGGATGTGGAAAACCTCTTAAAAAACCCTATGCGGGCATTTTGGGCACCTTTATAAGATGGGGCCCCTCATAAATGCTATGAAGGATAGGAACGGTCGATTTCGCCCCCACTTATCCACGCCCCCGCTGTCAATAAGCGGGGGCTAGCTGAAAAAAAAAGAAGCAGGGGCCCCGCCCGAGGGGCCCAGGGCCGCGCCGCGCGCCGCGCCAGCACCCCGCCACCGCCCCTCGGGGCGCGTGGGTAGGGGCCGCTTTTGCCATAAATTTTAAAACCCCACCCCGTGGTTCTGATTTCCTCCACTGCTCCTCCCGGGTTGAGCGCCAAGGCCGCCCGCGCCGCCGACAAGCAGATTTCGCTGCTCAGCATCATGGCCAAGCTCGGCCACGCGCCCGCCGGCCCGCCGGCCGCGGGCGGCAACTACTACTACACCTCGCCCTTCCGGCCGGACGAGAAAACGCCCAGCTTCGTGGTGAGCGAGGTCAAAAACGTGTGGGCCGACTTCGGCGCCGCCCCGCGGCCCGGCCAGAAGGTGGCCGGCGGCGACGTGCTGCAGCTCATCATGGCGCTCACGGGCTTCGACTTGCCACTGGCCCGCCAGACCCTGCGCGCCTGGGCCGCCGACCTGGCCACGCCGGCCGAGCTGGCCCTGCCGCGGGTGGCCGCGGGCCAAACCTTCACGAGCGGCCAGACCACCTTTACTGACGTGCGCGTGGAGCCCCTGAGCTGGAAGCCGCTGGTGGAGTACCTGCTGGGCCGGGGCATCAACTGGGGCCTGGTGCAGCAGAGCCAGCGCACGCTGGCCCACCTGCAGCAGATTTTCTACCAGGTGGCCGGCAAGCCCCGCGAGAAACCCTACTTCGGGCTGGGCTGGAAAACGAGCGCCGGCTGGGAGGTGCGCAGCAAAAACTTCCAGGGCACCATCGGCGGCAAGGGCCTCACCTGGCTGCCGGGCCGCGAGCCGGGCGTGCTCGTCTTCGAGGGCTTCTTGGACTACCTCAGCGCCCTGACCTACTATCAGCGGCCGTACTTTCCCCAAACGGTGCTGGTGCTCAACTCGGCGAGCCTTATCGTGGAGGCCCTGCCGCAGCTGCTCGAGGCGCCCCAGGTGCACTGGTTTGGCGACAACGACCAGGCCGGCGAGCGGGCGCTCTGGCTCCTGCGCCAGGCCTTGCCGCCCGGCCGGCTCGTGACCCACAACGAAGTGTACCGCGGCTACAAGGATTTCAACGACTTTCTCACCAAGACCCCGCCCAGCAAGCCCCTGCCGCCCAAGCGTGCCGAGCCGAGCCAGCTCAGCCTTACGGCCCGCTACTGGCTCTGGGTGGTATTTACCGACCGCGCCCCCGGCACGCCGGAAAGCGAAGGCAAGAAGCGCATGTGCTCTTTCTACTCCTGGACCAACGATGCCACGGGCCTGGAGTACTTGCGGGTGCTGCGCAACCGGCTCGGCGAGCAGATAGGCTACTACCGCCTCTGCGAGCGCACCCAGGGCCGCCAGTACAAGATTTTAGAATGGGCGGGCCTGCACCAGCCGCTGCCCCAACCGGCCCCTGATGCGCCTGCCGCAGCTTGACCAGCGCATTGCCGTGCGCTGGGGCGAGGCCGCGCAGCTGGCCTACGCCATTGAGTGGGTGCTCTGCCAGCAGCTCGAGGGCCGGCCGACCATGGCCATGGTGCTCAGCTTCGGCCCGCTCACCAGGGTGCGCAGCCGGCTGGTAGCCCGCGCGCGGCAGGAGCAGCACCACGCCGGCCCCCTGCCGCGCACGCCGCGCCTGCTCAGCCTGCGCTACGACGAGGTCGCCGGGCTCATGCTCATTCTGCCGGCCGCGCCGGCGGCGGGCATGGCCTGGGGAGAGGTGCAGCAGGCTAGCCTGCGGCTGGAGCGCTTCATCGATTTCAGCCAGGGGCAGTAGCCGTAATTGACCCCTGCGCACGCCTGGTGTGCTTTTCTAATAATGCCAAAACGTCCTCAATGCCCAGTTCATCTTCCGTGTATTTTCGAAGCAGAGATAATTCATACTCTGAAGGCGCCCTTGAAGTACCCTGCGTTATTGCTAGGGCCCAAGTTACAATTTGGGCGCGTTTTTCCTTTGTTTCCATTACCTAAATTTCGGCACCCGGCAGAAAGAGTACTATGCGTTAAAATACTATTTTATCCCTGGCGTAACACCTATTTTTTTCCTCCGTGCTTTACCCCGCGGGGGCTAGCTAGGCAGCGCTGGAAACGCGACGTGAATTTTTCGTGACCTAGGCCGCTTCATCGTCCTTGAGGCCGGGGTAGGGGGGCGGTACCTTTCTATTACTCATTAGCGCCTTGGCTTGCATGCTCCACACCTTTACCATTCCCGTCAAGCCCCACGTGCGCAAGTACCTGCTGCACCACCTGCGTGCGGACTACAAGCTCACGCGGCTCGATGCGTTTGGTCGCCACCTGCGCCTGCTGCTCGAGCGCCGGCGCAAGAACAATTTCTTAAACGGCTTTACCGAGCGCTACACCCAGACCTTTGGCGTAGCCGTGGAGGGTAACCTCATCTTGCAGAAGCGCTTGCGGGCCCTCAACTCCAAGGAAATAATCGACTTCAACAACTTCGTGGAGGACGTCATCAAGACCGAGTTCTACGGCATGGTCGACAACCGGCGCGCCTTCGGGCTAAGCCAGTACGGGGCCATCCAGCAGTTTCGGGCCAAGTACGATTTCCAGGACGAGGACATCACCCACGACGCCCTCAAGAAGGCCTGGCAGCGCTACGACGCCGAGCGCCGGCTGGCGGAGCTAGCCCCAAAAGGTGTTTCAGTTTGTCCCCTAAACTCGGTCGCTGCCCAGCACCGGCTCGTGGCCTAGGTAAAGCTGAGAATTTGAAAAGAAAAATGTTTCAGTTTGTCCCCTAGTCCGGCTTATGCTTCTTCCCTATGAGCTGCGCAACGTGGTGCAGGCCCCCGAAGACAACCTAGGCGGCATCGAGGCCCTGTGGTACGCGCGGGTCAGCGACCTACTCGACTTCGACGCGCTGGGCGAGCTGCCCATCGCCCAGCTCGAGCTGACGCCCGGCGCTAGCTGGTACCAGCTCGTGAGCACCCGCGGCACGGTGCGCTACAAGCAAACCCCCAAAGACCTCGGGCGCCACGGCGAGAGCTTCACCCAGAAGCTGGTGGGCACGGTCTCGCGCCACTCGGCCGAGCTAGCCGCCGGCCTCGAAGCGCTCGAGCGCCAGGAGCTGGTGGTGCTCTACCGCGACTTCAACGGCCAGGTGCAGCTCGTGGGCACGCCCGAGCAGCCGCTCAAATGGACCGATGCCTACGACTCGGGCCAGGATGCCCTCACCCGCAACAACTACGACTGGACCCTCGCCGGTGAGACCCCGCGCCGGGCCCGGCCTTACCTGGGCACCTGGACGGTGAGCGGCGTGGGCCTGGGCGGCAGCGTGACGCTGGGCGGCGGGGCCGGCGGCGTAGTGTACCTGCGTGACCTCGCCGGCAACCTC
>JBPBQJ010000029.1:0-13199 GCA_050954765.1 Janthinobacterium lividum
GCTAGCCCCTGCCCGCTGCGGCAAGGGCTAGCGGCACGGCTCAGGCACCCACCAGCGCGTCGAGCGTGCTCGTGGCCACCGAGTGGTAGTTGGGCCGGGCGAGCCGGTAGATTCCCTGGGCCCGCGCCCGGCCGCCGGGCGCGGCCAGCAGCGCCCGGTAGAGCGGTACCAAAAACTTGCGCCGTCCCACGTGCCGCAGGAAATTTTCGAGCGGCGCATCGGCCGGCGCGTAGCCTACCCGCAGTGCCAGCGGAAACCAGGCGGCCAGCAGTTCGGCATTGCCGGAGGTGGTGCAGTGAAAAGCGTCGTCGAGCCGGCCCAGGTCAGCGGTCGATAGGGTGGGGGGTAGGCCACGCAGAAAGTGCTCCCACTCCTGGCTGCTCCACTCCGTAGTTATAGGTTGCAAGTCGGCGGGCGCCGCGCCAGCCACCAGCCGGGCCAGCGCATCATCGACAGCAGCGAAGCGAGCCGACCGCGCTACGGGCGCGCCGGGCGGCAGGCCGGGGCCATCGAGCCAGGCGGGCAGGTCGAGCTGGCTAGCCTCGGCGGGCGTGAGCAAGGTTTGGGTGAGGTAGGCGGCGAAGCGGTCGGTGGTCATGCTCTGGAAAGCGAACCGGGTGAAGTACTCCGTAATAAAGGCGTCGAGGCGCGGGCGGCCCACCAGCTGCTCCAGGGCCAGCAAAAGCAAGCAGCCTTTTTCGTAGGCAATGTCGGTGAGGCCGTCGTCGGGGTCGCGGCCGGTCAGGTGCTGGCGCAGGTGCGTGGCTGGGCTAGCCGGACCTAGCTCCTGCAGGGTGTGGCGCAGGTCGGCCTCGCCCAGCACTTGCAGCATGTCGGCGTAGGGCCGGCCGTAGAGCTGCTCCATAATGCGCCGCTCGAAGTAAACCGTAAAACCTTCGTTCAGCCAGAAATCATCCCAGGTGGCGTTGGTAACGAGATTGCCGCTCCACGAGTGGGCTAGCTCGTGGGCCACGAGGCTGGTCAGGCTACGGTCGCCGGTCAGAATAGTGGGTGTTACAAATGTTAAACACGGGTTTTCCATCCCCCCAAATGGAAAACTACTCGGTAACACAAGTAAATCGTAGCGACCCCACCGATACGGTCCATACAATTGTTCAGCGGCGCGTACCATCTCGCTCATCTCCCCAAATTCGACCTGGGCCCGGGCTAGGGTAGCTGGCTCGGCGTAGATACCGGTGCGCGCATCGAGCGGTGCGAAGTCGAGCCGGCCCACGGCCAGTGCCAATAGGTAGGCGGGTACCGGCTGCGGCTGCCGGAAGTGGTAGCGGCCATCAGCCGCGGTGGCCGACGGGTTGTCGGCCGCGCTCATCAGGGCCAGCAGCTGGCCGCGCTCGGGGCCGAGTATTTCCACCGCGGCTTCGTAGCTAAAGCGTCGGCTTGGCGAGTCGGGACAGGGCAGCCAGGTGCGTGCCAGAATGGCCTGCGACTGCGTGAACAGAAACGGGTGCTCGCCCGCCGTTTGGGCCGGGGCCAGCCATTGCAGCGCGGCTGCCCCTAGGCTGGTGCGGTAGGCAATGCGCACCGTCGCCGTGCCGGCTGGCAGCTCCAGGTGCAGGGCTTGGCCGAGCACGGCATCGGGCGCGGCTAGCGCGTAGGGTACGGATGCGGCACTGCTCTCGGAGCCGGCCTGCACGCCTTCGATAGTGAGGTCGCGGGTATCGAGCACGAGGGTAGTGGCCGCGGCCAGCGGCTCGGCCAGCAGCCAGGTAGCCGAGCCCGCTAGGGTCTGCTGCGCGAAGTCGACCGAAAGGCTGAGGCGTAGGTGGGGCAGGGCCGGGCCCTGCGCGTAGCTGTGCGGGTCGGCGGGTGGGGGAGTAGTAGGAGCAGGCATCGGGTCAGGAAGAAAACAGGGATAAAAAAGCAGTGGGTAAAATAGCTGGGGGTGGATGCTGTCGGCTGGCTAGGGCTGCTGCCCTGACTGGTTCGCTGCCCTCGGCTTGGCAGGGCGAAACTGGCGACCGGCCTTAGCCAGTGGGCTGGGTCTTGCTGCGTAACTAGAGCGGGAAGTCCTAGGCCCAGGTACCGCAAAAAGTACGTGGCGTCCGTCGGTTTGGCCGAACCTTTCTGGTACCTTAGGCGCGTTATTTGCGTGGACGCAGGAAGCGCCGGCACAACCTGCCCGGCGGCGGCCCAGTAGAATGGGCTATTTCTCCGTCACCTTGGTACGGCTTAGGCGTTGCGCTGGCTCTGGGTCAGCAAGCACTCAGCCGTCCAGTTTTTCCCTTCTAATGCGTTTAAGGCTTCGACTACATTTTCTCTCCATGGCCCTGTTCCTGGGCTTGCTCAGCGTGCCCGCGTTACTTACGTCGTGCAATGGCCAGAGCGAGCAGACCAGCCAGGCCAGCTCCAAAACCGGCACGGCCGTGACGGACAACAGCACCGGCCCCGAGCCGCGGCTCGATAGCGTGTTCGTTATCCGAACCATGCAGGCCAATGCTCACTTTAAGGCGCAGGAGCGGTGGGCCCGCAAATTTTATCGCGAGCGTCAGTTTCGGCTAGGGTGGTTCAAGGAACATCAGCTCGTGCCCCAGGCTACCACCTTCCTCACGGTGGTGGGTAAAGCAAAGGATGATGGTTTGGACCCCAAGCGCTATGATACCAAGCAGATAACTGATTTGCTAGCCCAGCTCAAAAGCGTGGGCCAAGACACTGCGCGCCGCAACCAGCTGGAGCGTAAGCTCGACGTAACCCTTTCGGGTAGCTATTTTGCCTGGGCTTCGGACTACTATCGCGGGGTGGCCAACCCGCGCGATACCAAGAACGACGCCTGGAAAGTAAAGCGCAACAAGATTAAGCTCGACCACGCGCTGATGACCATTCTGCGCGAGCGCGAGAGCACGTATCCTTACTACGACTTCGCGCCACTGCACCCCGAGTACGACCACCTAAAGAAAGCGCTAGCCCTGCTGCGCGCCCGGCAGTCGGCCGGTGGCTGGCCCACGTTGCCCGGCACCACCCACCTCAAGCCCGGCGATGCGGTGCCCGTAGTAGGCCTGTTGCGCCAGCGTTTGTTAGGGGGTGAGGCCACCGGCCAAACGCCGGCCAGCGTGGCGGCCACGGCCACGCCCGTCAATAATGTGACGACTTCACCCACCGCTACCGATAACAAATACGACCCCACGCTGGTGGCGGCCGTAAAAAGTTTTCAGACCGACCTGGGCCTGCCGCCCACTGGCCTGGTGAATGGCGAAACCCTGCGCCAGCTCAACGTGCCTATTCAAACGCGCATCGACCAAGTCATCCTTAACAT
This sequence comes from Janthinobacterium lividum, assembly GCA_050954765.1. GTDB lineage: Bacteria > Bacteroidota > Bacteroidia > Cytophagales > Hymenobacteraceae > Hymenobacter. The sequence goes on from JBPBQJ010000029.1 coordinate 3,272, forward strand.
GGAGCGGTGGCGCTGGCTACCTAAGAAATTCGAGCCCGATTACCTCATCGTGAACATCCCCGAGTACCGCCTCCGGGTGTTTGAGCAAGGCAAGGAAGCGCTGACCATGCGCGTTATTGTGGGCAAGGCGCTTACCGCCACGCCGGTGTTTTCGGATAAGATGGAGTACGTGGTGCTGGCGCCGTATTGGAACGTGCCATTCAGCATTATCGATAAGGAGATGCGCCCGCGCCTGGTGGCCGATGCGCAGGGTACCCTCGACCGCCTCGATATGGAAGTGGTGAAAGGCTACGGCCGCAAAGCCACCGTGGTGGACCCCTCCAGCGTCGATTGGGCCAACGTGACGCAGGCGACTTTTAAGTACACCGTGCGCCGCCGCCCCGGCCCCAAAAACGACCTGGGTGACGTGAAATTCATCTTCCCCAACTCCAACGATATTTACCTCCACGACACGCCCCACGACGAGCTGTTCTCGCAAACCATGCGCAGCTTCAGCCACGGTTGCGTGCGGGTTGAGAAGCCCGTGGAGCTTGCTACTTACCTGCTGCGCGATAACCCCAACTGGAGCCAGCCAGCCATCGAAGACACCATTGCGCAACACCGCGAGAAGTATGTCACGCTCAAAGAAAAGCTGCCCGTGTACCTGGTCTACCTCACGGCCTGGGCTGATGAGAACGGCCACGCCCACTTCCGCGATGACATCTACGGCCACGACAAAACGCTCGCCAAGGAGTATTTTAACTAAGTGAGCTAGCCTCCTGAATAGCTAAAAACAGTAGCTTACACTCTGCTGAAGCGGCCCTGCCACCCCGGTGGCAGGGCCGCTTTTTTTGGTGTTATGGCAAAAAAGTAAGGGGAAACTACCAGATAGGAGTGATTACAAGTGTAATTATTCGCTTAGTGAAAGGCGCTTGGTTGTCATGCAATCATGCATTGCACAAGTGTAAATAGCAGCTAAATATCTTTTTGTTACTTATGTAAATCCTCTCTGCTCTCAGCGCATAGGCGCAACTGTAAAAACTATTTCGCACATTTGTAAAATAATTAGTAGGTTATGGTAACGCGCATTCGCCAGCTTCTGGAGCACAAGCATCTCACCCCAACGCAGTTTGCTGACCTCATTGGGGTGGGACGGCCAGTCGTGAGCCACATTCTGAGCGAGCGCAACAAGCCCAGCTTGGAGGTGGCGCAGCGCATCGGTAGCGCCTTTCCCGATATTTCCTTAGCTTGGCTCATGTTTGGCACCGGCGAAATGCTCGCTGCCGAGACCGCTAGCCTACCCGCCGCCCCTAACCCTGCCCCGCTACTAGTGCACGAGCCAGCGGCGGCCCTATTGGTAAGCGAGCCGCCCTTCGCGTCCGTTCCCCAGACCGAGGTAATGCCTACAGCCCCCGAGCCGGTAGCCCCCGCACCCTCGCCGGCTGCAACAGTCTTCTCAGCTGCCCCCGTGCCTTTATTGGAGACTCTGCCACGCCCTTTTAGTGCCTCCCAGCCAGCAGCGGCAGCCCTGCTAGGCCCGGAGCCGGTTCTGGCCGCGGCGCCCGCGGCTTTGCCGGGACTTACCCCGCCGCCCGAAGCCATTTCCGATGCGGCCCCGGTAGTGCCCCGGCCGTTTCGGGCGGCGCGGTTTGTGCCAGCGGCTTCGGCTGCGCCCGCTCCGGCGTGGGAGGCTACCGTGCCCCTACCGCCAGTGGCTAGCCTAGCGCCCGTAGTAGTACCGGCTCCTGCCGCGGCAGCTTTGCCCGCTGGCGCCAACTCCGAAGCGGCTATGCTGCCCTTCCTGGCTGAGTCGGGCAAGGCCATTCGGCGCATCGTGATTTTTTATAAGGATGGCTCCTTCGCCGATTATCGACCGGAATAACAGCCTTGCTTGTCAGTAGCTACTATGTAATTTTTGAGTACCTTAATAGTATAATTTTTATAAAAAAGCAAATGGCTTAGTGCCGTCCTCAACCCGCTGGTGCCAAATCTCCTAAGGTGGTGAGCTGGTTACGCTGTTCTTGCTAATGCCAGTAGTGAGAGATGGGTTGGGCATTCACTCCTTATCTTGGCTGCTAGCCGATAAGGGAGACTAATAAGTTTCGCTTGGCTAAGGAATAGTATAGTGCAAAGTGCAGCAGCTACGCATGGGTCAACTAACAGTGCAATCGGAGTCGCAAAAAAGGCGTGCTGTGAAAGTACTCCAGACCTGGTTAAATTAAAACCACCTTATTGCCTTTTAATGCTTGCTTAGGATGATATTTTATCAGCTTATCTTTCAGTTTTTCAGCAAGTTGTGAATTAAGATTTGAAGTTAATATTTGTCCGAAATGTAAGCTTTTGAGGAAGTGCTGTTTATTTTTTTAGTCCTAGTGCTTTTGATGCTTTCTAGCCCTCCGTTTCACCTGGCAACGTGCTAAGCAGCTTGCCAAAGCTGAAACTTGTTAAAACACAAGCGATAAGTGCTGGTAGGCCGTGTGTGTCTTGGTAAAAGCTGCGCGCAATAGAGGTTGCAGGCCGGACAATGGTAGCTAAAACAACCTGCTAAGAGCAACTATTTTTATTGGATTTTTAGCCGACTAAGTATAACTGGTGTAGGCGCTCAGCAAGAACAGGCTAATGATGTCCCGAACCCTGAGAACTACTATTCATCAAATGTAAATAAGTGTTGAAGAGCTCGCAGGGTGCAAAATGAACCCTCATCAAGCGGTGCCTGTACGCCAGTACCAACCTCAGTTGACCTAGCGTAGCAGCTAGGTGAATTCAAGAAATATGCGTTCGGTCGCTTTTAGCTTTCGGCCGGTGGGCCTTACCTTCGCGGCATGAAAAGCTTGCGCACCTACTCCCTGCTGCTGGCCGCCAGCGCGGCCCTGTTCCTGACCGCTGCCTGCACTACGGCCCCCGACGCGGAGAAAGACCCTAGCGCCGATGCCGCCTACAAGCGGGCCCACCGCACCGAGGGCTACCGCGAAGCCCAGCGTAGCAACGTTACCTACTAACTATCGCCACTGCGGCTCCACGACCGAAGTAGCTTAAAGCCCCAAGCCAAAGCCCCGCCTACGCAACGTGCGTAGGCGGGGCTTTGGCTTGGGGCTTTTGTAGGCTAGCGACTAGGCTGAGCTAAGGCTAGGCTTCCGCTAGGGTGAGCTCGGCCACGGCAGGCATGGGCAGCGCTGCCACTAGTTGCTGTTCGAGCAGGTCTGCCCAGGCACGCAGGTACAGCACTACGTCGTCGCGCTGGTTGTGGCGCAGGGCATTGCGGCGCTCAAACGGAATGGTGTGGCGCACGGCTGGGTCGCCGAGCTTTTCGAGGTGGGTGAGGTCTTCGCGGGAGAAGCCCAGTACCAGCATCTCATCGATAGTCTGGTCGAAGGGCAGGCCGCTGGTGGGGCAATAGTCCACGAGTTGGCGCTCCCAGTCGCCGTAGCGCTGCAGGGCCTGGGTGTGAATTTCGGCCTTGGTGAGGCTGGTGATGGTTTGGGCGAGGTGGCCGCAGTTGCAGCTGCCCATGTGGCCCCACTGGTAGGGCGCCTCGGTGGCTAGGCGGCGGGCCGTGTCGCGCAGGGCCTGAATAAGCGGAAGGGAAACGCGGGAAGTCATGATGCTAGGGGCCAGGAAAACAGCGTTAAAGTAGTGGCAGATAGCCACCCGAAGAAGCCTAGCCAGCCGATTTTTGTTTCCTCAGGGCAAAAAATATTCCGGTAGTCCCGCCTCGTTGGAAGCGCGACTACCGGAATAGTAGCCCGTCGCCCGGTCAGTAGACCCTAGCGACAGTTAATAGAAATGGAAGGGCCTAGCTCGACCGGCGGCCACCTTCGCCCCCGCCGCTGCGCCCCGCCTGAAAGGGCCGGCTGCTGCGCTGGCCCCCGCCACCTGCGGTACCCGAGCGCTCACCGCCGCCCGACTGCGGGCGACCACCGCCGCGCTGCTCGCTACGGCCGCCACCCGAGGTAGCGCTGCTGGCGCGCGGGGCACCGCTGCGGCCCTGGCCCCCGCCGCTGCTCCCGCGCCCATCACGAGCCGGACGGCCAGCCGGGCCTTTGGGCCGGATGATGCGCTCATTACCATTCAGTGACACCGGGGCCACGCTGTTGGTTGAGTAGGGATGCTCTTTGTCTACATCGATTTGCTTGCGGATAAGCTTCTGAATATCTTGCAGATACGCACGCTCTTCTTCCTCTACAAATGTAAACGCCGTGCCGAAGGCCCCGGCGCGGCCCGTGCGGCCGATGCGGTGCACGTAGGTTTCGGGCTCGTTGGGTACTTCGTAGTTGATGACGTGGGTCAGCTCATCCACGTCGATGCCGCGGGCGGCGATGTCGGTGGCCACGAGCACGCGGGTGGTGCCGGCCTTGAAGTTGCTGAGGGCGCGCTGGCGGTGGTTCTGGCTTTTGTTGCCGTGGATGGCCTCCGCCGTAATCTGGGCCTTCTCCAACGTTTCGGTCACCTTATTGGCGCCGTGCTTGGTGCGGGTGAAGACCAGTACGCGCTTGATGGCGGGGTCCTTGAGCACGTGGCGGAGTAAGGCCGGCTTATCGTTTTTATCGACCAGAAATATCGACTGCGTTACCGTGTCGGCGGTGCTCGACACGGGCGTCACGGCTACCTGCACCGGGTTGGGGCGCAGGATGGTGGCCGACAGCTCCTTGATAACGTTCGGCATGGTGGCCGAGAAAAACAGGCTCTGGCGGCCGGCCGGCAGCTTGGGCAGGATACGCTTGATATCATGGATGAAGCCCATGTCGAGCATGCGGTCGGCCTCGTCGAGCACGAATACTTCAAGGTGCTGCAGGTTCACGTAGCCCTGGTTCATCAAATCGAGCAGGCGGCCGGGCGTGGCTACCAGTATTTCGACGCCGCGCTGCAGCGCCTGCACCTGCGGGTTCTGGCCCACGCCGCCGAAGATGACGGTCGAGCGCAGCTGCGGCAGGTGGCGGCCGTAGGCCTTAAAGCTCTCACCAATCTGGATGGCCAGCTCGCGCGTGGGGGTCAGCACGAGGCAACGCACGCGGCCGCGCGGGCCCTGGGCAGCTTTCTGGGTTTGGGCGGTTTGGTGCAGAATCTGGAGAATCGGCACCGAGAAGGCGGCTGTTTTGCCGGTGCCCGTCTGGGCCACGCCGAGCAGGTCGTGGCCTTCGAGCACCTGCGGAATGGCTTGCTGCTGAATGGGCGTGGGGGTGGTGTAGCCTTCCTCGCTCAGGGCGCGCAGGATGGGCTCAATCAGGTTGAGGTCGTTAAAAGTCATGAAGGGGAGAGGCCACCCGCCCGGTAGGTGGTGGCCGGGGCGGAGGCCATCGGCTGCCTTCGCAAGTACAGGAAAATTAAAAGGGAAAACCCGCGCCTCACGCACAAACGCACGACGCGGCGGGCCAGTGGCCGTATACTAAGGCCAGCAGCCGGTCCGATTGCCGGGCTGCCTTCGGCGGCAAAGGTACCGCTTAAAACCCCAAGCCATGCAGATAGTTCACCGCGAGCGCGCCTACGACGGCCATTTTAAGCTCAACAAACTCACCCTGAAAACGCCGGAAGGCGAAGAATTGCCCCGCGAGCAGTTTGCCCCCGGCCACGCCGTGGCCGCTCTCGTCTTCGATACCGAGCAGCAGCAGTACGTGCTCACCCGGCAGTTTCGGGTGGGTGCCGAGCGCGAGCTGCTCGAAATTGCGGCCGGTATGATTGACAAGGACGAGCGCCCCGAAACGGCCGTGCGCCGCGAAATTCAGGAGGAGCTGGGTTACGACATCGACCAGCTCACCGAGATTGTCACCATGTGGCCCTCGCCGGGCACCAGCGCCGAAACCATCGTGGTGTACTACGCCGAGGTGAGCCGCCAAACCGGCCCCGGCGGCGGGCTAGCCGAGGAAAACGAACAAATCGAAATGGTCCGCCTCAGCCGCGAGGAGCTGGTTCAGGAAAAAATTCAGGACGCTAAGACTATGCTGGCCGTGCAGTGGGTACAGCTGCATAAAGGCTAGCCAGGGTTCGAAAATCAAAAAGAACGGGTCATGCTGAGCTTGCCGAAGCATGACCCGTTCTTTTAGAACAAGGTAGGTTTACTGCGGCGTCAACTGGTACTCAAACTGCTGGCGCAGCCGCGTATCCGTAATGATGAGCGTGAGCGGGCCGGCGGCCGGGTCGAGCTTCATAAAAGGTACTACCTGATGATTCTGATACAAATCGCGGCCGTAGAACCGGCCGGAGCCCGCCTTAGGCGTGCCCGCGAAGACTTCCTTGCCATCCTTGGTGCGGGCCGAGAGCGTGAGCAGCGACGGGTCGGCATTCTTGGGTCCCTGGCGGCGAATGTCGAGTACGAGCGCCCCGCCGGCCGGCAGCGCGGCTAGCCGGCGCTGGTAGGTCGAGTCGGCCCAATCGTGAATTTTGCGCAGCTCGGCTATTTCGGCCTGCATTTCCTCGTTCGAGCGGTAGCACACGTGGGTGTAAGTGCCCGTGACGTCGGCATCCTCGTCGGTGTTTTTGGTAACGTTGGCCACCACCGGACACTCGGGGTTTTTCTGGGCAAACAGGTAGCGCTTGCGGGCCGGACCGTTAGGGCTTTGGGCGTGGGCCACGGTGGCCGCCCCTAGCAAAGCGAAAACTAACCCGGTGCGTAGCGTAGCGGTAAATTGCATTTTGCAGAGAAGATAAATAATCCTGTATGGAAAGTGAATAGAGGCACTGCAAAGAACGGCCACCCGCGCCAAACGCCCCGGCTCCGGCGCTAAATAATCGGCCAGCAGCAAATTTTGACGGAAAAGTAACCCGCCCGTAACATGCGCGTGATATGCTGCGGCGAGCTTTGGGGTATGCAAAAACTTGCGGAACTGAAGCGCTGGTTATTGGACTGGCAGCCCTCCGGCGCGGGGCTGGTGTGGGCCGTGGCCCTGGGCTGGTGGCTGGTACTGGGCTGGCCGCTGCGCCGCAGCCTGCGCTCGGCGCTGGGCAGCGCGGTCGGTGCTTCGCCGGCGGGGCCGCCCACCAAGCCGCGGCGCCCAAAGGCTCGCCTGCGCTCCAGTTTTCCGGGCCTTTCGTACCCCTCGGCCGCATGAGGGTACTCGATGAGCCAGTCCCGCCCAGCGCCGGCCCGCGCCCGGCCAAAAAGCGCCGCCTCGGCGTGGCCGTAGTCAGCGATGTGCACCTGGGCACCTACGGCTGCCACGCTCCCGAGCTGCTGCGCTACCTCAAAAGCATCCGGCCCCAGGTGCTGGTGCTCAATGGCGACATTGTCGATATCTGGCAGTTTTCGAAAAATTACTGGCCGCCCGCCCACATGCGGGTGGTGCGCTACCTGGCGGGCCTAGCGGCCAAGGGCACCAAAATCTACTACCTTACCGTCAACCACGACGAGCTGCTGCGCAAGTTTGCGGGCCTCAAGCTGGGGCATTTTCAGCTTGATAATAAGCTGGTGCTCGACCTGCCCCACGGCCGCACCTGGCTGTTTCACGGCGATGTGTTCGACGTGACTATGCGGCACTCGCGCTGGCTGGCCCGCCTCGGTGGCCAGGGTTACGACCTGCTCATTTTGCTCAATCGGCTGGTGAATTTTGGCCTGCATAAGCTGGGCCGGCCCAAAGTGGCGCTCTCCAAAGCCGTGAAGGACCGGGTGAAAAGTGCCGTGAGTCTCATCAGCGACTTCGAGCAGACGGCCGCCACTATCGCCGCCGACCAAGGCTACCAGTACGTGGCGTGCGGCCACATTCACCAGCCCGAAATCAAGACCCTGGCCACGCCCCAGGGCGACATCACCTACCTTAATTCGGGTGACTGGGTCGAAAACCTCACTGCCCTCGAATACACCGCCGAAGCCGGCTGGGCTCTCTACCGCTACGCCGACGACCCGCGCATGGCTGCCCTGCCCGGCGACCCTAGCGAAACGCCTGAAGACCTCGCCGCCGACGCCGCGCCCGCCGCTCTGCTCGAAAGCCTGCTAGCGGAGTTTAAGTTAAAATGAGCAACAAAATCTGTCATTGCGAGCAACGCGAAGCAATCGCACTTGAACGAGTCGTTTAGGTGCGATTGCTTCGCGTTGCTGGCAATGACAACTGTAGTTTTATGAACATTCTCTACGCCATCCAGGGCACTGGCAACGGCCACCTGATGCGCGCCCTCGACGTGGTGCCGCTGCTGCAAGCCCGCGTGGCGGCCCTGGGCGGCCAACTCGACCTGCTGCTGAGCGGCCCGCCCGCCGACCTGCCGCTGCCGTTCGACGTGCGCTACCGGGTGGGCGGCATGGGCTTTTTGTTTGGCAAAAAGGGCGGCATCAACTTCGTAAAGACCTTTCGGCAGTTCAACTCGGCCGGGTTTGTGCACGACATCCGGCACCTGCCAGTAGAAAGCTATGAGTTGGTAATCAATGACTTCGAGCCCGTATCGGCCTGGGCCTGCCGGCTGCGCCACCGCCCCTGCGTGGCCCTGAGCCACCAGAGCGCCGTGCTGCACCCCGCCGCCCCGCGCCCCCACGACGAGGACCCCGCCGGCCGGGCCGTGCTGCGGCATTATGCCCCCAGCACGGCGCAGTATGGCTTCCATTTTCAGGAGTATGCGCCCGGTATCAGCACGCCCGTTATTCGGCGGCAGGTGCGCGAGCTCACGCCTACCAACGAAGGGCACTACACCGTGTACCTGCCGGCTTTCGACGAAGAAACGCTGGTGAAGCGCCTGCGCTACCTCAGCCGCACGGTGCGGTGGGAGGTGTTTTCGAAGCACAGCCAGCAGCCCGCCGACTACGGCAACGTGCGCGTGTGGCCGGTGGGCGGCGGCGACTTTCTGCAAAGCCTGGCCCGGGCCAGGGGCGTGCTCTGCGGCGCGGGCTTCGAAACGCCCGCCGAGGCGCTGTACCTGGGCAAAAAGCTGCTGGTCATCCCCATGAAGCAGCAGTACGAGCAACAGTGCAACGCCGCCGCCCTCGCCGAAATGGGCGTGCCCGTGGTGCGCGGCCTCAAAGACAAGCACCTCGACCGCATCGACGACTGGCTGCACCGCGGCCGCCCTATCCCCGTAGACTACCCCGACCGCACCGGCGCCATACTCGACCAGTTGCTGGCCGAGCAGCTAGGGGTGACGCGGGCGTCGTAGGTTGCGCAGGGGTTGTAGCGTTGTAGGTTGCGGCGCGGCGCACGCTAAGGCCGCGGCGAGAGTTAAGGGAGCTGTTAGAAAAGTGACTTCGTTGTCATGCTGAGCGAAGCGGAGCGTAGTCGAAGCATCTTGGCAGGGCACGCGTGAGCCGTTCGACGAAACGACCAAGATGCTTCGACTACGCTGCGCTTCGCTCAGCATGACGGAATACGATTTTCTATAATTACTTAAGCAGCTGCGAAAGCTAAAAGCTACACTTCTATAGAACCCAACGCTCCGCTTTTACTTTTCTATTATTTCCTGGCTAGCCCCCGCTAGCCCCGCTTTGATGCCCGACGAAACTATCCTTGCTATCCAGCGCCCGCTGGCGCTGCCCCCGGCTTTTTTTCCTGCTACCACGCCCGGCAGCTATTCACGGGCCGATTTCGGACCCGATTTTCACTGGGGTGCGGCCTGCGCGGCTTACCAGGTAGAGGGTGCCTGGCAGCAGCAGGGCAAGGGCCCGAGCATCTGGGATGAGTTTACGCGCCGGCCCCGGGCCATTGCGCGGGGCGAGCACGCGCGGGTAGCCACCGATTTTTTTACGCGCTACGAGCAGGACCTCGACCTGGCCCAGGGCCTGGGGCTCACCGATTTTCGCTTCTCCGCGTCCTGGGCTAGGGTGCTGCCCGAGGGCGTGGGCGCTATCAACCGCCGGGGGCTCGATTTCTACGACCGCCTCGTCGACGCCTGCCTCGAGCGCGACCTGCGCCCCTGGCTCACGGTGTATCACTGGGATTTGCCGCTGGCCTTGCAGCAGCGCGGCGGCTGGGCCAACCGCGCCGTGGTCGACTGGCTGGCCGACTACGCGCAGGTGCTGGCCCGCCGCCTCGGCGACCGC
>JBPBQJ010000030.1:0-12292 GCA_050954765.1 Janthinobacterium lividum
ATGTCGTTGCGCACGATGGGGCTGTCGTTGTTCACGGTCAGCACCTGGCTTTGCACGCCGCTCACGGTCTGGGTGCTGGTGTTGGTGAAGTAGCGCTGCTGCAGCGACGGCGCCCGGAAGCCATTGCCAATGGAGCCGCGCAGGGCTAGCGCGTCGATGATGCTGAAGCGGGCCGCGGCCTGGCCACTCACATTGCCGCCAAAGTCGCTGTAGTTTTCGGCACGGCCCGCCAGGTGCACCAGCAGGCGGTCGGTGATGTCGCTTTCGAGGTCTACGTAGCCCGCCAGGTTCGTGCGCGACTTGTTCAGTTCGTCGGCTGGCTGGTAGCCCGGGAACACCTGCGCGCCCGGCGCCGCGGGGCTGATAACCGGCCCCAGCGAGTTGGTGCCCGTTTGCACGCGGCGGCCTTCGTTGGCGTACGAAGCATACTCACCCTTGCCAATCAGGAAGTTATCGACCCGGAATTCGCCGCCAAAGGCCACGTTCAGGTTGGCCAGGGGCCCCACGTCGGTAAAGCGGCGCGACAAACCCAGGTTGGTCGTGTTTTGCAAAAAGGCCAGCCGCCCGGCGTAGAAGTCGGTGGGGCTGGTGCCCGCCGCCAGCGAGGCGTTGAGGGAGCCGCTCACGTCGTAGCGGAGCTCGTTGCGCCCAAACGTGTTGCTGAGGTCGGCCGCGAAACCACCCACCGATTTACGCAGGCCCACAATGGCCGACTGGTCGTAGATAGTCGTATTGATAAACGGCAAAAAACCATTCGGAAAGATGGTTATGTCGCTCTGAATGGGCTGGTTGGGCAGGCGATTGAAGCCCGGCCCACGGCCCGTGCGGTACGATGCGCCACCCGTGAAATACACTTCGTAGCCCGCCCCCAGGCGATAGCCCGCATTCACAAACCCCCCAAAGTTGCGCGTGGCCGACTGCCCCACCCGCAGGTCATTGCGGTCGAAGCCACGGCTAGCCACCAAAGCGTCGTCCTGGGCCTTGAGCGCGATGCGACCGGGCTCGTCGAGGGTCACGGTAGTGGGGTTGGTGGTCGAGGTAGGCTGGCTAGGGTTATAGCTGGGGTTGGGTACGGCGGGGTAGTTACCGGTATTATTGCCCGAATAGATGAGCGGCGCGTTATCGGCAAATGCGCGGTTGGTGTAGCTGCGGTTGATGAACTGCCCGCTCAAATCCAGAAAGCCCCGCTTGTTTAGCCCGATACCAATGTTAATGTCGGCCTGCTCGGTGTTGCCATCGTTTTGAGTGGTCTGGCCGTAGTAGCCGCTGCTTGTCACGCCGGTCGAGTCATCTTTCAGCTGAATGTTAATAACGCCCGCAATGGCGTCGGAGCCGTAGAGGGCCGCCGCGCCATCGCGCAGCACCTCAATGCGCTTGATACTGGCCGTCGGAATCACGTTCAGGTCGGTGCCCACCGAGCCCCGGCCCACCGTGCCGTTGATGTTGACGAGCGACGAGGTGTGGCGGCGCTTGCCATTCACGAGCACCAGCACCTGGTCGGGGCCCAGGCCGCGCAGGCTAGCGGGGTCCACAAAGTCGGTACCATCGGAAATAGACTGACGCGACGATTGAAACGACGGTGCGGCATACGTCAGCGCCTGGCTCACGTCGGTCTGGGCAAAAGCCTTGATTTCGCGAGCTGAAATTACGTCTACCGGTGAGGTAGTCAGCACGTTGGAGCGACCAATGGCCGCCCGCGAGCCGGTCACCACCACATCGCCCAGGTCAGTGGCCGAGGCCGCCAGGCGCACTTCCACACTGCCTCGGCCGCTCACCGCCACCTGCTGGGTGGCAAAGCCAATGGCCGAAATAGTGAGCGTAGCACCCGGCGCCACGCTCAGCGAAAACTCGCCATTGGCGCCCGTCGAGGTGCCGTTGGAGGTGCCACGCTCAAGCACGGTAGCGCCCGGCTGAGCCTCGCCCGTGGTGCTGAGCACCCGGCCCGTCACGGTTGCTTTTTGCGCGTGCGCCGCTAGGGCTGCTACCGCAAACAAGGGCGTAAGTAAGAGTTTTTTCATGAATAATTTAGTAGGGTAATGTAGGTTTGGTGAAAGTTTAGTATCAGCAAGTTATCGTATTTTTTCTCCGTATGGTGCTATCCACAATGCACAAATACTGGCCGCAGCTGGTAAGCCGCTGGCCAATGTAGTGCCCGCACTAATAGTGGGTGGGAAGGGAGAGAGAAGCGAATCTGCCTGATTATCAGTCCAAAATCTGGCTAATAAAGTCAAGCAGATACCGCTGCCAGAGCGGCCGTCGGGCGATTGCGCACGCGCTAGCCGCCCCTAAGATGGGAAGCAGTAACCTAACCGACGCTGATTTGCTTCACCAACCCAACATGTCGGCGCCAGCTTACTTTCGTTACGTATTGATTACTAAATTATTAAACAACCAACTTATTTCCACCAGTAAGATGCCAGCGGCTCGGTCGCCGCGTCTACCCGCTGGCCGGGCGCCGGCAGTAGCAGCGCTACCGTTGGCCCGGCGGCCTCGATGAGCCGCTGCACCGGCTGCCGCCACGCGTGAAATGCCAGGTTGAACGTGCCCCAGTGTAGCGGCAGCAGCGGCCCGCCGCCCAGCAGCTGGTGGGCCGCCAGCGCATTGTCGGGCCCGAGGTGAATGTCGGCCCACTCGGGGTCGGAGGCGCCGATTTCGAGCATCACCAAATCGAACGGGCCGTAGGCCGCCCCAATTTGTTGAAAAGCCTCGTCGAACGGCCCCGAGTCGCCGCCAAAAAACACGCGGTGCTGCGGTCCTTTCAGCACCCACGAGGCCCAGAGCGTGCTGTCGCGGTTCAGCAGGCCGCGGCCCGAGAAATGCCGGGCGGGCGTGGCAACCAACTCAAAATCGGGGGCTAGCGCGATTTTATCCCACCAAGTAACCTCGCTGATGCGGTCGGCGGCCACCCCCCAGCGGCGCAGGTGCGCGCCCACCCCGAGCGGACAAAAGAACCGCTCGCCCCGCCCGGCCAGCGCCCGAATAGCCGCCTCATCGAGGTGGTCGTAGTGGTCGTGCGAGAGGATGATGCCATCGAGCGGCGGCAGTTGGGCCAGCGGCAGCGGCGGCGCAAAAAACCGCTTGGGTCCCACCAGCTGCGAGGGCGAGGCGCGCTGGCTCCAAACCGGGTCAGTGAGGAAGCGGCGACCATCGACCTCCATAAGCGTGGTGCTGTGCCCTAGCCAGGTCACGCGCACGGCGCTGGCGGGCACCGGCTCAGCCAGCGCCAGCGCATCGGCGTGGAAGGGGCCTAGCGGCTGGGCCGGCTCGCGCTCGGCTTTTTCAAAAAGGTAGCGGCCCAGCAGCTTGCCGTAGCCCGAGGGCGGGCTCACGCTGGTGGGCAGCACGTTGTAGTATTTTTTACCGGAGTGGCGGGGCTGAAGCTGCATGAGACGGTTGTAGTTGTTTGTTTTCCGTTGTTCGTTTTCAGCGGTATGAAGCCAATTACAAGCGACGAACAGCGAAAAACAAGCACCGAAAAACGCTAACGCACAACGAGCAGCTTTACTTCAGCAGGCCCTGCACCACGGGCAGCGCCCGGCCGGCCCACTGGCGCATCTGGGCACCGGTATAGTGCAGGCCGTCGCTGGTAAACTGGCTAGGGTCGCCGGCCGCGCCGCGCGTGAAATCGGTGATATCGACGTAAGCGATGCACGCCGCCTGGCACTCGGCCTGCGCCACGGCGTTGAACTGGTCGATGTCGCGGGCTATCTGCGCCTGGTCGCGGTCCCGGCCGAAGGGTGTCTGTCCCCAATCGGGGATACTGAGTACTACCACATGGCCGCTAGCCCCGCCCGCGTAGGCTACGGCCGTAGCCAGCAGCTGCCGAAACTCGCGGCGATACAGCTCCACGCGCTGGCCGCGGTACTGGTTGTTGACACCGATAAGCAACGACACCAGGCCGTAGTCGGTGCGGTGGTTGCCGCTGGCCGCAATAGCCGCTTGCAGCTCGGCGGTGGTCCAGCCAGTGCGCGCAATAATGTCGGGGCTAGCCAGGTTGGGGCCCTGGGCGCGGGCTAGGGTGGCGAGCTGCGCCGGCCAGCGGTCGGCCGCCGGGGCGCCTTCGCCAATGGTGTAAGAGTCGCCGAGGGCGAGGTACGAAATAGTGGAAGTGGGCATGGGGGCAACTGGCGCCACAACCGCCGGGCTAGGTGCCAGGTCGGCGGAACAGGCAAAAAACAAGCCGGTAAAAATAGCCAGCAGCGCGCGCGAGCACGCCGAATACAGGAGCGGTAGCATGGCGCTACCTACGCCCCAGCGCGCCGCGCCGGATTGCGGCCTGGCTAGGGCTTAATTTCAAATACCACGTCGTACGTCACCTGCACCTTGATTTTGCGCAGGCTGGGCGTGGCAATTTCTGGGGAGCTATGGGCCGAAACGGCTTTGTCGTAGTAGTTGAACTGCTGCTCGCGCAGCTTTGCGGCCGCGTAAGGTTCATCGGGCAGCACCTCCAGCATCGTGACCACACCGCCGAGCTGACCGCCGGCCGCCTTCACGGCTAGGGTCGCTTTTTGGCGGGCATCGGCGGCGGCCTGGGTGGCTAGCTCGGCTTTGGTAGCCGCCAGCCGGCTGTTCTGTAAGTTGACGAAGCGTAGGTTATCGGCGCCTGTTTGCACGAGCTGCGGCACCAGCGTATTGAGCTGCTGCGGATTATCGAGGGTGAGGCGGTACACTTTGGTGAGCGCCACGTTGGCATTACCTACCTTGGAGAGGCCGCCGTAGCCGGTGGCCGACAGCTCCTCCAGCACCAGCTTGTCGGCCGCAATAGTAGCCTTGCCAAGCACCTGGCGCAGGTTTTCTTCCTGATTCTGGGTGCGCTCGCTTTCCTTCACGTTATCCGAAAACCGATAGGTCAGGAGCAAATCGAGCTTTTCGGGGTCCAGCTCGCGCTCGGCCGTGCCGCGCACCAGAATAGTGTGTGCCACGGGCGGAGCGGGGGTTTGGGCCAGCGCCGGGGCTAGCGGCAGGCACAGCAACAGTAGGAATCGACGCATACAGAGAAGGAAAATAAGCAGCCAGACACGAACGCAAAAGCGCCGGGTCAGCCCTACGACCAGCCCGGCGCTCCCAAAACTAACGCGCTAGCCCCTACCCTATTGCTTGGGCCAGGTCCTCAATCAAATCCTCGGCATCCTCGATGCCCACGCTCAGGCGAATGAGCGAGTCGGAGAGGCCGGCCTTGCGGCGCTGCTCGGCCGGGATGCTGGCGTGGGTCATGGTGGCGGGGTGGCCGCTCAGGCTTTCCACGCCGCCCAGGCTTTCGGCCAGGGTGAAGAGCTGGAATTTTTCGAGCACCGCAATGGCGTCTGCCTGCTTATCGCCCTTCAGCACGAAGGAAATCATGCCCCCGAAGTCGCGCATCTGCTTGGCGGCCACGGCGTGGTTGGGGTGGTTTTCGAAGCCGGGCCAGTACACTTTCTCCACTTTGGGGTGCTGGCGCAGGTATTCGGCCACGGCGCGGCCATTTTCGCAGTGGCGCTGCATGCGCAGGTGCAGCGTTTTGAGGCCGCGCAGCACCAGAAAGCAGTCTTGGGGGCCGGGCGTGCCGCCGCAAGCGTTTTGGTAAAAACTGAGGTCCTTCAGCAGCTGCTCGCCGTTGAAAACCAGCGCGCCCATCACCACATCGGAGTGCCCGCCCATGTACTTGGTGAGCGAATACACCACGATGTCGGCCCCCAGCGCCAGCGGCTCCTGCAAGTAGGGCGTCGAGAAGGTGTTATCGACGGCCAGCAACGCACCGGCCTCCTTAGCCAGCGCCGCGGTGGCAGCAATGTCAATGATGTTGAGCAGCGGGTTGGTGGGCGTTTCGACCCAGATAAGCTTGGTTTTGGGCGAAATCTTCTCGCGCACGGCGGCCAGGTCGCCCATTGGCACAAAGTGGAAGTTGATGCCCAGCGGCTCGTACACCTTGGTCATGATGCGGTAGGAGCCGCCGTAGAGGTCGTCGGTCGAGATGACCTCGTCGCCGGGCTTCAGCAGGCGCAGCACGCAGTCGATGGCCGCCATGCCCGAGGCGAAGGCTAGGCCGTGCTCGCCGCCGTCGAGGGCGGCCAGGGCGTCTTGCAGCTGGGTGCGGGTGGGGTTGTGGGTGCGCGAGTACTCGTAGCCCTTGTTATCGCCCGGCGAGCGCTGGGCGTAGGTCGAGGTCTGGTAAATGGGCGTCATGATGGCCCCGGTGGTGGGGTCGGGGTGCACGCCGGCGTGGATGGCTTTGGTGGCAAACTTCATCGCAGATTTAACGGATTTAACGGATTTCGGGGATACGCCTGCTGCGCAGGCTGGCTAGGCGGGGGTGGGAAATTGGGGTAAAAATACGGGCTGGGGGGTGGGAAACTGTTAGGGGCGGGCGGCGGAACTGACTGTCGCGCTTATCTTAGCGGCGATATGCTATTCTACCTTTTTTCTTGCGCATGAAGAAACTCCTACTCGTATTCGGCAGCTGCATGGCGCTGTCTTTCAGTGCCCAGGCCGCGCCGCCTAGGCCCAAGCCGAAGCCCGCGGTGGTCGACTCGGCCGCGCGCTACCAGGCGTTTGTCGACTCGGTCAATAACACCTTTCACTACCAGCAGGGCCACGTGGTGCTGCCCGGCGGCGTGGGCGAGCTCACGGTGCCCAAGGGCTTTCGCTACCTCGACTCGGCCCAGGCGGCCCGCGTGATGCACACGCTGTGGCACAACCCGCCGCAGGAAAGCCTGGGCATGCTTTTTCCGGCCACCGTGGGCCCGATGAGCGATGACAACTGGGGCTACCTCATCAATTTTGACCCGCTAGGGCATGTCAAGGACAACGATGCCGACGACATCGACTACGACGACCTGCTCGCCGAAATGCAGCAGGACACCGAGGAGAGCAGCCAGGACCGCCAGAAGGATGGCTACGAGGCGGTGCACCTCATCGGCTGGGGCGCGCCGCCCTACTACGATAAAAATCAACATACCCTGCACTGGGCCAAGCTTTTGCGCTTTGGCGATGGCCTCGACGAAACACTCAACTACAACGTGCGCGTGCTGGGCCGCAAGGGCGTGCTGGTGTTCAACGCCATTGCCACGCCCCAGCAGTTACCCGAAATCAAGGCCAGCATTCCGGGCCTGCTAGCCAATGTTTCCTTCGTGAAGGGCCAGCAATACAACGATTTCAGCGCCGGCCTCGACGAAGTGGCCGCTTACGGCATCGGGGGCCTGGTGGCCGGTAAGGTGCTGGCCAAAGTGGGCCTGTTTGGCCTCATGCTTAAGTTTTGGAAGGTTGGGCTGCTGGCGCTGGGCGGCGGCTGGGCGGCCATCAAGCGTTTCTTCGGCTTCGGCGCCAAAGAGCGTGACTAGGGGCTAGCCCGGCAGCGGGGCCGGCTTTTGCGTAGGTACTTTCGCCTCCTCATCGGCCGGCCCCCGGCTTTTCCCTAGCTAATGGCATTTTTGCGCGAGCTTTTTCAGAAGAATTTTTCTACCCTGCTCACCATGGGCCTGCTGGTGCTGGTGCCCCTGGCGGGCTCCTCGTCGCTGGTGCTCGTGCTGAGCCGCCACCAGGACTTACTGCAGCACCTCACCCCGCTGCAAATGGTGCTCTACTTCACGCTCATGGGCCTCACCATGGCCTTAGCCCTCACCAATAGCACGTTTGTGGTCATCGTGACGGGCTATTTCCTGGGCTGGGCCGGCCTGCCGGGCATGATTGCCGCCTATGCCCTAGCCGCGGCCCTGGGATACGAACTGGCCCGCCGCCTCGACCAGGACAAGCTGCGCGGCTTCCTGCACCGCTTCCCCAAGGCCGATGCCGTGCTGGCCGAGCTGCAAACCCAGAGCTGGCCGCTTATCATTCTCACGCGCCTCTCACCGGTGCTGCCGTTTGCGCTCATGACCTTCGTGCTGACCATTGTAGGTGTGCCGCGCCGGCTGTTCTTGGCGGCCTCGGTGCTCGGGATGCTACCGCGCAGCCTGTTTTTTTATTGGCTCGGCACCAAGGCGCAGGATGTGCTAGCCCTGCTGCGCGACCCCGACGAAGGCACGCTCAGCAAGCTCGTGCTGCTGGGGCTGGTCATGGCCTCGCTCTTCGGCCTGTACGTGGTTTTTAATCGGGCTTTGCAGCGGGTACTGCGCCACCGCACCCCTAGCAGCTGATTTTTTTAGGCTGATTATTACGTCCTTGGCACATTATCAGCCCATTTTTGGCAGAAAAAGCCAATGCGGATTTGCGCAGCCGAAATTTTTCTGCCTACCTTTGCACTCCCAACCCGGGACAACGGTTGTATAGCTCAATTGGATAGAGCATCTGACTACGAATCAGAAGGTTTAAGGTTCGACTCCTTATACGACCACAGAAAAGGCCCTCACAGCACTGTGAGGGCCTTTTTTATTTTAATGGTGGCGGTTTTGGTGGCGGTTTTTACCGAACAGCCCCTTGCGCCCGGTCTGCGACGCGCTCATTTAGCGCCTCCTCGACATTGGCCGTATCATCCTGATTCCAGTCAATTATAGCCCGTACCCGGCTGGGCAGGGCGCGTACAGCCTCCTCGACCCGGTGCACCGCCTCCACCAGCTGCTGATTGCTGGCGCTCGCACCAGCCACGGTAGTCGGGGCGGCACTGGTAGCAAAGGTGCCCCCGTCCTCAAAGTAGCCGGGCTGCCGGCGCACCGGGGCGCCGCCGCGGTAGAGGCTCGTATCAATCAGCTCATCGACCAGGTGCTTGTTGTTGGCGTAGGTGTCGCGCGAGAGAATCATGTAGGCCTCGCCCCGCTCCCACTCGCCCAGGTGCTCGCCGGTGGCGCCATCGACCATCCGGATACCGCCGCCCGCGTGGCGCTGGCCCACGTCGGCTACACCGGCTTTGGCGTTGATGCGGCCGCCGCGGGCAAACTGCCGCTTCGCCGCGCCGAATAGGCCGCCCTGCTCGAATTCGGGGATGGGGGTGGCAATGATTTTGGCGGTCGCCGCAATGGAAGCGATAGCGGTTAGCGCACCGGTTGGGGTAAAGGGTCCACCCGCTTTTATCACCGCCAGAATGCCGGAAATAATGGATTGCGCGATATTCAATTCCTTCTCCTTCTGAGCCGCTCGCGTTTTGACTTGCCGCGTCTGCGCATCATAGTTCTGCTCGATACTAGCCTTCTGGGCCTCATACTGGTCCTTGCTAATGGTGCCGGCCTTATACTCCTGGTCTAGTTTGGTTAAGCGGGTTTTCTTATCCTTATCCAGTTTAGCCAACTCCTTATCGGAGGCAATTTTCTGAAAATCAGCGATTGTTTGTACGGCTAGCCCGGCTGCCTCGACAGCGTAGCCGAACCGCTCCTGGTCGTTCATCTTCGACCACTCCTTATGCTCCTCTTCGACCTGCTTGACCTTATCGTAGTAGTCACGTTCAATAGCAAGTCTTTCATCGGCAGTTAGCTTATCATTTGCCAGTACCGTATCGAGCTGCTCCTTCAGCTTTTTCTTTTGCAGGTCTTCTTCTTCCTGCGCAGCCTGCTCGCCTAAGCTATTGAAGATGTTGGCCTTTTTCTTCTTGGCATCAATGCGTCGCTGGGCGATATCCTCGTCGATTGCCAGGATACGCTCGGCAATTTCCCGCTCCTGCGCCGCCCGGTCTTTACCCAGCTGCACCAGGTCGAGTTGCAACTTGGCTTCGATAAGCCGGCGTTTCTCGGCCGCCTGGGTGTCGGTGTCGAGAATTTTGAGTTGCTCGGCTTTGGCCGCCGTTTGCAGCTCAGCGGCCCGGCGGTCAAACTCGTTTTTGATGAGCGCATTCTTACGCTTCTCAATATCAAGCGTTTCCTCCTGCTCTTTAATAGCCTGGGCCTGGCGCACGGCCGCAATATCCACGGCCAGCTTATCGAAGATGAGGCGGCGCTGCTCGGCGATTTGCTCGGCCGTGCCCTTGGCCGTAGCCTTCTCCTTGTCGGCCGTCGCGAGGAGCTGCTGCACCTTCTTTTCGGTTTCGTCCTGCAGCAGCCCGGCTTTGAGGTCGGCAATCTTCTTTTCAACGTCGGCCTGCTCTTTGGCCCGCTTATCGGCCGCATCCTTGCTTTTCTTATCGTAGTCGTCCTGCAGCTGGCGTAGGTCACGCAGGGCCTCAGCCCGAATCACCTTTTTATCGCCCTCGGTTTTCTTCTCCCCCAGCAGGTCGATGTCGCGCTTCGTGGTTATCTCCAGCTTTTTGAGGCGCAGCTCCTCCGCCGAGCCGGCCGCCACCAGGGCGAGGGCCGCTTTGATATTGGCCTCGCGCGCCTTAAGCTGCTCTAGGTTGGCTGAGGCAGCCGCTTCGGCCTCTTTCTTAGCCTGTTGCTTGGCCTCCTCTACCTTTTTAGCCGCAACAACTTTCTGCTTTTGCTGGGTGGCCGCCTCTTCCTGCAGCGTGCGCTCGTTGTAGCCTTGGTGGTAGGCACCGGCCACGCCGGTGCCCAGCGACGTGTACTGCTTTACCACGCCCTCACCTACTTTAGCCAGGCCCGCTTTGATTTTCTCGAAGTCGCCGGTGAAGATGCCGGTAAGCAACTCCGTTACTCCGCTGAGCTGCAAGAGGAAGTTATCCTTGATATTCTTGCCCAGCTGCAAGAAGGCGGAGCCCAGGCCCGAAACTACCTCGCGCACCTTCGCGCTACGCTCGTAAAGCGTAACCAATGCCCCTGTGAGCAGCACCAGCACGGCAATGAAGAGCCCCACCGGGTTATCCTTCAGCGCCGTATTAAGCAGCCGCTGGGCCACCGTAAACTTGCCGGTGGCGAAAGTGGCGGCTTCGTCCCACAGGATTTTACCTTTGGTCAGGGCCGTATTGTAGAGCGTGGTAGCTGAGAGCTTGATTTGCTCCGCGTTTAGAATAGCAATGGCCGTTACCAGCCCGACAATCGCGCCCCGGTTCTCATTCAGAAACCCGGGCAGGGCCCGAATAACGTTAATGAAGAATCCGACTGTTTGCAGGGCCAGCAAGTAGATGGGAATCAGGCGCTCGCCTAGCTCCTGACGGGATTTAGCAAACCCTTTCTCCGCTTTCTCGACCTCAGCCGCCGCGTTGTTATTTTTCTTGGCAAACTCGTCGAGCAGGCTAGTCCCCTTCTCGTACTCGTCTGAGGCCAGCTTCTGCTTAGCAGCTACAAATTCGGTCTTGTTGGCCAGCAGGCTAATCACCTTCGTCGCTTCCTGGCTCTTGACGCCCAACCCGTCGAGCGTAGCGATGATGTCGGTGTTGCTGGCGCCCTTCAGCGAGGCGGCCAGGCGCAGAATCACTTCGTTGGGGTCGGTGTTGATGAGATTGGCAAACTCTCTACTAGTCAAGCCAATTTGCTTGCCGAAGCCGGCCGTATCCTTGGAGGCCGTGAGCAGAATATTGGACAAGCCACCGGCCGAGATTTCGGCCGACAACCCGAGTTCCTGAAACGCTGCGCCCAGGCCCAGCGTCTGAGTAATCTGCGGGGCTAAGTCGCCTAGTTGCCCAATACGGGCGGCAAAGTCAGCAATCACGGGGCCGGTAGCCGTGCCCTCGGCGCCCAGCGCGTTCACAGCCGAGCCAATCTTGGTGATGGCATCGGCCGGGCTCACGTTGGCGGTGTCCTTAAATAGCTTTTGCAGGCCCCCTAGCGACTTCGTTACTTCCTCAACTCCACCCGTAAACTCATCACCTAGCGCCACCACGGCCTGGTCTACCGACGTGGTGAAGGCCACCGCCTCCTCTTTAGCAATGCCTAGCTGGCCGGCCGCGATGGCGATACCTTCGAGCTTTTCCTGGGAGGTGCGCGTATCGATGCCTTGCAATGCTACCCGTAACGCTTGAGCCTCTCCAGTGGTCACGTTCAGCGACTTCTCCATATCGGAGATGGCATCACTGCCCTTCACGGCCGCATCGACACTCTCGCTAAACAGCTGTTTGATACTACCAAACAGGGCCTGCACCCCTAGCTGCACGCCGGCGAAGCCCGCTGCTTTTTTGATGAAGTCCAGCACGCCCCCGCTGGCATTGTCGAACCCCTCCTTCACGCCCTTGGCCTCGGCACGCACCTTGCCCAACTGCACATCGACCTCGGTTAGCTCTTTGCTTTTATTGATAAACGCCTCCGTGCCGGGCACTAGGTCTTTTATCTCCCGGTTGAGCTGCGAGCTAAGCTTGCCGAGTTGGTTCATGGTCAGGCCCGTAAGCCCGATTTCATTACGCAGCTCGGCCATGCGCGAGTTCACCTCACGCAACTCCTTGTTGGCGGCGATGTACTCGTCGGTACCGCGCTTCATTTCCTTGAGCCCCGTCTGGAGCAGCTGGGCGCGGCGCGTGAGGTTGTCGAGTTCGGTTTTCGACTGCGAGCCGTCGATTTCCAGCTTT
>JBPBQJ010000031.1:0-9860 GCA_050954765.1 Janthinobacterium lividum
AATGGCCATCATGATAACCGACGAGTGCATCAACTGTGGTGCCTGCGAACCGGAATGCCCCAACACCGCCATTTACGAGGGCGGCGCCCAGTGGCGCTGGGCCGATGGCACCACGCTGAAGGAAGTACAGACCATCGACGGCAAAACCGCCGGCGGCACTGATGCCCAAAAGCCGGTTTCCAACGAGTATTACTACATCGTGACCGACAAGTGCACCGAGTGCGTGGGCTTCCACGAGGAGCCGCAGTGCGCCGCCGTGTGCCCCGTCGATTGCTGCGTGGATGACCCCGACCACCGCGAAACCCGCGAGCGCCTGACCCAGAAGCAGGCGTGGCTGCACAAAGCGGCGTAGCGTAGGGTAAGCTTCAGCTTGCTATTTCCTCGGCTGTCATTGCGAGACGGAAAGACGAAGCAATCGCATCAAGACGAGCCACTTGGTTCCGTTCGGGTGCAATTACTTCGTCGTTACTCCGCGTAATGACAGCCGTTTGTTTTCTGCGCACCTAATATTTTATGGAAGACCAAAACCCGCCCCAAACGATAAAGGAATTAGCAAAGTGGATGAAAGCGCGCTGCTACAACTTTGACAGCTATTCCATTAATGGAAATTCTATCTACGAAGGATTTGGGCTGGAAGAAACGCTGGATGGCTACGTGTGGTACTATACCGAGCGGGGGCAGCGCACCAGCTTAGCCTTTTTTGCTGTTGAGCAGGAAGCGGTGGCACACGCCCACCAGCAGATAGCGGCCGACAAGTGGGCCACTGCGCACTACGTCGGCCTGACGGCCAAGCAGGCGGAGACGCAGGACCTAGCCAGGCAACTGGAGTCGCTAGGCATCGCCTTTTGGCAGGATGAGATTGCGGGCTTCTACGCGCCCGGGCGCCCAGCCTACCGCACGTTTGTGGCTGGCTGCGATATCAACCGTGCGGAGTTTTTGAAGAAGCGGTACTACCACAAGCCCTAGCCAATAAATGGACTTTAAAACAGTAATCGGCGAGCATCTTGCTCGGCCGTCAGCAGCGCCAAAAACTCTTTACGCGATACTTCCTCCGCGCCCAGCGCCAGCATATGGGGCGTCAGCTGCTGAATATCAAACCAGCTAGCTCCCCGCGTCGCCAGGTGGCTAGCCAGTGCCAGTACCGCAAGCTTCGAGGCATTGGGCCGGTGGTGAAACATGCTTTCGCCCGCAAATACCCCTAGCACGGCCACGCCGTAGAGGCCACCCACCAGCTCGTCGCCCGCCCACACCTCCACGCTGTGGGCGTGGCCGGCGGCGTGCAGCGCCTCGTAGCCACGCACCAGCTGCGGCGTTATCCAGGTGCCGGCCTGGCCGGGGCGCGGCTGGGCCTGGCACGCCCGCATCACCTGTCCAAACGCCTCGTCGAAGCTGATGCGCCACGGCGACTGCCGCTGCGCCCGCACTAGGCTGCGGCCCACGTGCAGGCTAGCCAGCCGCAAAATGCCCCGCCGCGGCGGGCAAAACCAGGCCAGCGGCCACCCCGGCACCGGCCACGGAAAAATGCCCTGCGCATACGCCGCCACCAGGTTTTCGATGGTGGGCTGGCCGCCGAGCAGCAGCAGGCCGTCGAGGTCGTCGCGCGCGGCGGTGGGTGGGGGGAAGGCGAGGGGCATTAAATAATTACTTGTAAGGATTGCGGGCTATTCTATGAAAATAACTTTGCTGATGTTTCGTGCTAATACTTTTAGATACTTAAGTCACGAAATAAATATCCAAAAACCACGCATACTAATAGAAAAAAGGTAATTACTAATGATAACAAGAGACAGATAGTTGAAAGCGCTTTAGGAATGGGTGTCTTATGAGTTATGTTATGTATAGAAAAATTTAGTAGTAGTGGAGGTAGGAATAAGATTAAAATGCCAGAAAAAATTAATAAAATGGGTAAGAAATTGTAAATGTATTGCCATGTATAGCAAAATAATATTAAGTTGAAAGGTATGGCGAGTACTACGGCATAATAAATCATTTCATAATCTAAATTATTCTTCAGCCAATGAAAGGCTTTTAGCAGAATTAGAAGAACAATAAAATTTATGACGTAAAGCAAGAAGTGCATAAGTAAAAAGGTGTTTAGGTTTATGTGGCGTAGAAATCACTTAAAATTTTCCCAAACTGGCGCGAGTTTAGCGCAGTATAACTCGTGACAAATAATAAGGATGAGGTTGTACCTCATCTGCCGCAAAGCGGCAATTTACGGTTGTGCTATTCGTAGGAGCTGTGCAGTTCCACCTTACCGCTAGCGCGGCAGTGGAGGTGCAACCTCCACGTCAAATTTGGTCACGAGTTACGCTGCGCTAAACTCGCGCCAGTAATAGAAATGCTAGCCAATTCGCCCGCCGTACTTTTGCGCGCTACTAGCGAGCAACCTTTAGCCCGGTTACGCCAATCAGCTAGTCAGCCTGCGTAGCAGGCGTATCCGCGAAATCCGTTAAATCCGTTTGAATCTGTGATTGCTAAAACCTATTCGCCCGCCGACGTTGAAGCCAAATGGTACCAGCGCTGGCAGGAGCAGGGCTTTTTCCAAGCCAAACCCAATCCCCGCAAGCAGCCCTACACCGTGGTTATTCCGCCGCCCAACGTGACGGGCGTGCTGCACATGGGCCACATGCTCAACAATACCATCCAGGACGTGCTCGTGCGCCGTGCCCGGATGCAGGGCAAGGAAGCCTGCTGGGTACCCGGCACCGACCACGCCAGCATCGCCACCGAGGCCAAGGTAGTGGCCATGCTCAAGGAGCAGGGTATCAATAAGAAAGACCTGAGCCGCGAAGATTTCCTGACCCACGCCTGGGCCTGGAAAGAGAAGTACGGCGGCATCATCCTGGAGCAATTGAAGCAGCTCGGCGCCAGCTGCGACTGGAGCCGCACACGCTTCACGATGGAGCCCAAGCTGACCGAGGCCGTGCTGCGCGTATTCGTGGACTTGTACCGCAAAGGCCTGATTTACCGCGGCGTGCGCATGGTGAACTGGGACCCGCTGGGTGGCACCGCTATCTCCGACGAGGAAGTAATTCCGAAGGACACGCAGGCCAAGATGTACCACCTCAAGTACGAGGTGGTAGGGCAGCCTGGTCGCTTCCTGACGGTAGCTACCTCGCGCCCCGAAACCGTGATGGCTGACGTGGCCGTGGCCGTGAACCCCACCGACCCGCGCTACCACGACCTGGCCGGGCAGCGCGTGCGCATCCCGCTCTTAGGTCGCGAAATTCCGGTTATCCAGGATGAATACGTGACGGTAGACTTCGGCACGGGCGCGCTGAAAGTGACGCCCGCCCACGACCTGAACGACTACGAGCTGGGTTTGAAACACAACCTGCCGGTTATTGATATTCTGAACGATAACGGCACGCTGAACGAGAAAGCGGAGCTGTACGTGGGCCAGGACCGGTTTGCCGCCCGCCGTAACATCGTGAAGGATTTGCAGGAAGCCGGCCTGCTCGACAAAATCGAGGAATACGCCAGCATCGTGCAGACCTCGGAGCGCACCGGCGCCGTGATTGAGCCCAAGCTGAGCTTGCAGTGGTTCCTGAAAATGGAGCACCTGGCTAAGCCCGCGCTCGAAGTCGTGGAAAACGACACCATCAAGCTGCACCCGCCCAAGTTCAAGAACATGTACCGGGTGTGGATGGAAAACGTGCGCGACTGGTGCATCTCGCGGCAGCTGTGGTGGGGCCAGCGCATTCCGGCCTACTACCTGCCCGATGGCTCGTTTGTAGTGGCCCAGAACGAGGCCGAAGCCGTAGAATTGGCCCGCGCCCAAACCGGCAACAACGACTTGCAAGCCAGCGACCTGCGCCAGGACGAGGACGTACTAGATACGTGGTTTTCGTCGTGGCTGTGGCCCATCTCGGTGTTCGATGGCTTCGACGACCCCGACAACGCCGACATCAACTACTTCTACCCGACCAATGACCTCGTTACGGCCCCCGAAATCCTGTTTTTCTGGGTAGCGCGCATGATTATGGCCGGCCTGGAATTCCGCAAGGAAGTGCCGTTTAAAAACGTGTACCTGACTGGCATTGTGCGCGATGCGCAGGGCCGCAAGATGAGCAAGCAGCTCGGCAACTCGCCCGACCCGCTCGACCTCATCCGCGACTTCGGCGCTGATGCGGTGCGGACCGGGATGCTGTTTTCGTCGCCGGCTGGCAACGACTTGTTCTACGACCAGAAGCTGATTGACCAAGGCCGTAATTTCAACAACAAGCTCTGGAACGCCTTCCGCCTCGTGAAAGGCTGGGAAGTTGACAGCAACTTGCCCTTCGCTAACGCGCAGGCCGTGAGCTGGTTTGAAGCCAAGCTGGCCGAAACGGTGGCGGTGCTCGACGAGCACTTCGAGAAATTCCGAATGAGCGACGCGCTGCTGACGGTGTACAAGCTCGTGTGGGACGATTTCTGCGGGCAGTACCTCGAAATGGTGAAGCCAGCCTACCAGCATCCCATTGATGCCGAAACGCTGCGTGCCACCGTCGATTTCCTCGAAACGCTGCTCAAACTGCTGCACCCGTTCATGCCCTTCATCACCGAAGAGCTGTGGCACGAGCTGGCCGAGCGCGGCCCCAAAGACTACGTGTGCGTGGCCCACTGGCCCAAAGTAGTAGCGCCCGCCCACAGCACCGATACCCTGGCCGACATGGACAAGGCGCTGGCCATTGTGGCCGGCGTGCGCAACGTGCGCAACCAGAAAAACCTGGGCCCGGTGAAGCAACTGGAACTGGCCGTGAAAACCGACGACAAGGCCGCCATCCTGGCCTACGCGCCGCTGGTGCGCAAGCTGGCTAACCTCAGCGACTTATCGTTTGCGCAGGAAGCGCCGGCTGGCGCCGTTAGCTTCGTGTTGGGTGGCAATGAGTTCTTTATTCCGCTCGATATTCAAGTGGATGCTGCTACCGAGCGCGCCCGCGTGGAAAAGGAGCTGGGCTATGCCATCGGCTTCCGCGACTCGGTGAACAAGAAGCTGGGCAACGAGAAGTTTGTGGCCAACGCCAAGCCCGACGTGCTGGAGCGCGAGCGCCAGAAACTCGCCGACGCTGAGGCCAAAATTGCGGCTTTGGAGCAGGCCCTGAAAGCGCTGTAAAAGAGCCAGTGCGCTACGCCAAGACGCCCGTTTTACCTGATTGCTATCGGGTAAAACGGGCGTTTTAGTAGGCTCAGTGAGCTTGTGGGGCCCTGGCTAGCCCTTACTGTACAGCTTAAATAGCCTGGGTGGAGGCCACTGAATTGCCGTTTCTGGCGTTTCTTTGTAGTTATTACTCAATAGTTTGTCCGAATGAAAATACTATCTACGCTTTGCTTTAGCTGCCTGACGACCCTAGCCGCCCTTTCGGCGCAGGGGCAGGCCGCGTCCTCTTCCACTATGTCTACTCCGCCCATCGCCACCATCAAGGCCAAGCAGTTGGCCTCGCCCCACGGCACCCGCACCGACAATTATTACTGGCTCAACGAGCGCGAAAATCCGCAGGTAATTGATTACCTGAAACAGGAGAACGCCTACACCGACCAGCAGATGGCCCCGGTGAAAGCCCTGGAAGAGAAACTCTTCACTGAAATGAAGGGCCGCATTAAGGAGCAGGACGCCTCCGTGCCCTACCGCGACCACGGCTACTACTACTACACCCGCTACGAAACGGGCGGCGAGTACCCGCTCTACTGCCGCAAGGCGGGCAACCTGCAGGCGCCCGAGGAAATCATGCTCAACGGCAACGAGATGGGCCAGGGCAAAGCGTACTTCGCCATCGGCGGCTACGAGGTCAGCGACGACAACCAGACCCTGGCCTACGGCACCGACAGCGTGAGCCGCCGCCTCTACACGCTGCGCTTCAAAAACCTGAAAACCGGCGAGCTCTACCCCGAAAAAATTGCTAATACCGCCGGCTCGGCGGTGTGGGCGGCTGATAACAAGACCGTCTTCTACGCCAAAAAAGACGTGGGTACGCTGCTGGCCAACCAGGTGTACCGCCACACGCTGGGCACCGACCCTAGCCACGACGTGCTGGTGTACGAAGAAAAAGACAACACCTTCGGCGTCAACATCGAGCGCAGCAAGTCGCGCCAGTATATCGGCATCACGCTGCACAGCTCGCTGTCGTCGGAGTACCGCTACCTGGAGGCTAGCAAGCCTACCGGGGCATTCAAGGTGTTTTTGAAGCGCGAGCCGGACCACCTGTATGAGGTGCAGGATGCCAACGGCGAGTTTTACGTGCTCACCAACTGGGAAGCGCCCAACTTCCGGGTGATGGCCACGCCGCTGAGCAACACCGGTAAGGCGCAGTGGGAAGACGTGATTCCGCAGCGCGAAGACGTGTTCATCGAGCAAATGGAGCTCTTCAAAAATTACCTCGTGCTGAACGAGCGCGCCGAGGGTCTGCGTGAGCTGCGCGTAATCAACCTGGCTACCGAAATCGGGCAGGTGGTGCCGTTCCGCGAAACGGCCTACACCACCTTCATCGGCGTTAACCCCGAGTTTGATACGCCCGTGCTGCGCCTTACCTACACCTCGTTTACCACCCCTAGTAGCACCTACGACTACAACATGGACACCCAAAAGCTGACCCTGCTGAAGGAGCAGTCGGTGCTAGGGGGCTTCAATAAGGAGGACTACGTGACGGAGCGCGTGTTTGTGAAAGCGCGCGATGGCAAGGAAATCCCGCTGACCATTGTCTACAAAAAAGGCTTTAAAAAGGACGGTACCGGCCCGCTGCTGCAATACGCCTACGGCTCCTACGGCTTGTCGATGGACCCCACGTTTTCGGCGGCG
Organism: Janthinobacterium lividum; assembly: GCA_050954765.1. GTDB lineage: Bacteria > Bacteroidota > Bacteroidia > Cytophagales > Hymenobacteraceae > Hymenobacter. The sequence goes on from JBPBQJ010000031.1 coordinate 6,779, forward strand.
CGCCTGAGCTTGCTCAACCGCGGCTTTGCCTACGCGCTGTGCAGCATCCGGGGCGGGCAGGAGCTGGGCCGCCAGTGGTTTGAGGATGGCCGCATGCTGCACAAGAAAAACTCGTTCACCGACTTTATCGACTGCTCGCTGTACCTGATTAAGAATAAGTACACCGCCCCCGCTAAGCTGTTTGCCCAGGGCGGTAGCGCGGGTGGCTTGCTCATGGGTGCCGTGGTGAACATGCGCCCCGACCTCTACAAGGGCGTTATCGCGGCCGTGCCGTTCGTGGATGTGGTCACGACCATGTCGGATGCCAGCATTCCGCTCACCACTGGCGAGTACGACCAGTGGGGCAACCCCGCCGAGAAAAAGTACTATGACTACATGCTCTCGTACTCGCCCTACGACAACGTGAAGGACCAGAACTACCCCAACATGCTCGTGCTCACCGGCCTGCACGACTCGCAGGTGCAGTACTTCGAGCCCGCCAAGTGGGTAGCCAAGCTGCGCGCCACCAAAACCGACAACCATATGTTGCTGCTGCACACCGACATGGAAGCCGGCCACGGCGGCGCCTCGGGCCGCTTTAAAGCGCTGCACGATGTGGCGCGCCAGTACGCGTTTTTGTTCCTGCTGCTAGGGCAGAAATCATGAGGTCTACCCGTTACGGGCGCTGCCTGGCCCTACTGTTGTTGCTTGGTACATATGTAACCCATGCCCAAAAGGCTGATGCAGAGCCGGGGCTGCGGCGGCTGAAGCGGAATAATGGTCTGTGCGGTATCAAATTCGGTACGCCCAAGCAGCGAATTCATCACCTTGATTCAGTTGGGATTTATGGTACCGGTTTTTTTGAATACTGCGGTAGGCCTAGAGAATATCATAAGCTTGGACAGTACAAGGTTAGGGTATCTCAGTACGGTTTTACCAAAAGGAATGGCACAGAAGTCCTGAGTAGTATGATTTTGCGGGTATCGGATACCGCTGCTTATGATAAGGTAGCGCAGTTGCTGCAAGCTCGGTATGGACCTAGTACTGGTTCACTTTCCCGTATTTGGAAAAGCTCAACCGTCTATCTGACCTATAGGGTCTACAAGTACAGTGGCGGGTCAAGTTATGGCAGGATACGTGTTTTTAGAGAAGACTGGAATACGCTACATAGATGGCAGCCTAGGTAAGCATGCGAAGAAAAATTGCTAAGCACTGAACCTGTCACAGTAGCTGCATTGTGCGTCGGTCGATTCAAATTTAGCGTTTAGGCGCGGTGGTCGAAATGGCTGCCGCGCCTTTTTTGGTTTCTTCCTGGCTCAGCTGGTTTTGCAGCTGAAACGTGACTTGCTGGCAATCGGCGAAATGCTTTTCGGCCACGCGCAGGGCGGCTTCCGTGGCCGTGAGGCGCTGGTACAGGAAGATGATGAGGCCGATGGAAATGACCAGGGTGGCGATGAAGAGGATGTTTTTCATAAGGAACGGTGAATACCTGTACGTGTCATGCTGAACGAAGTGAAGCATCTTGGTCGCACCGTTAGGGTATCAAGCCAACGGTGCGACCAAGATGCTTCACTTCGTTCAGCATGACACGTGCACTAGGGGTGAGCGGCCAGCTGGGACTAGTTATATCGCCGTGTTGGGGTCGAACTGCTCGAGGTAGTCGGCCACCTTGCGCACAAACATGCCGCCGAGCGAGCCATCGACCACGCGGTGGTCGTAGCTGTGGCTCAGAAACATGAACTGGCGCACGCCGATGAGGTCGCCCTGGGGCGTTTCAATTACGGCGGGCTTCTTTTTGATGGCGCCCACGGCCATGATGGCCACCTGCGGCTGCATGATGATGGGCGTGCCCATGACGTTGCCAAACGAGCCCACGTTCGAGAGCGTGTAGGTGCCACCTTCGAGGTCGGCGGGCGTCAGCTTGTTGATGCGGGCGCGGGCGGCCAGGTCGTTCACCTTCTTGGTCAGGCCGTTGAGGTTGAGCTGGTCGGCGTTGTGAATGACCGGCACAATGAGGTTGCCGCTGGGCAGCGCCACCGCCACACCCACGTTGATATCGCGCTTCTTGATGATGTAGTCGCCATCAATCGACACATTAATCAGTGGGTAGTCCTGGATGGCGCGCGCTACGGCCCACACGAAGAGCGGCGTAAACGTTAGGTTTTCACCGGTGCGCTTCTTGTAGGCGTCCTTGTGCTTGTTGCGCCAGTTCACCAGTTCGGTCACGTCGGCCTCCACGAAGCTCGTGACGTGCGGCGAAATGCGCTTCGAGTCCACCATGCGCTGGGCAATCATCTTGCGCATGCGGTCCATCTCAATCAGCTCCTGGCCACCCGATACCGAGGGCGCGGGCTTGCTGGCCGGGGCGGCCTGGCCATTAGGGCTAGCGGCAGGGGCCGGGCTAGCCTTGGGCGCGGGCGCGGCAGCTGGCTTGGCTTCGGCCGCCGGGGCGGGCTGGGCCTCGGGGGCTGGAGCCGACTTGGGGGCGGGTGCCGCGGCTGGCTGAGGAGCTGACGCGGCTGGTGCTGCCTGAGGCCCGGCGGCCACTGGTTGCAACGACGGCTTGCCGGCGGCCACGTGGTCGAGAATGTCCTTTTTGGTTACGCGGCCTTCCTGGCCGGTGCCGGGCAGGCGCTCGAGCTCGCTCATGCTAATGCCTTCCTCGCGGGCGATGCTGAGCACCAGCGGCGAGTAGAAGCGGCCTTCCTGCACGGGCAGGCCGGGGCTAGCGGGCGCGGCGGTCGGGTTGTTAGGGCCGGGCAGGTAAGGCACGCTTTCGTCGCCGGCCGGGGCCTCGTGCATGGGGCGCACGTCTTCCTGCGTCTGGGGCGGGTTGGCGCTGGCCTCTTCGAGGTCGTCGGTGTTCTCGCTAGGGGCGGGGGCCGCGGCGGCATCGGTTTCGATGCGGGCGATGGGCGCACCCACGGCCACCACCTGGCCTTCCTGCACCAGGATTTCGGCCAGAATGCCGGCGTGCAGGGCGGGTACTTCGGTATCTACCTTATCGGTAGCTACTTCCAGCACCGATTCGTCTTGCTCAATGGCGTCGCCAACTTGCTTGAGCCATTTCAGCACGGTGCCTTCCATGATGGATTCGCCCATC
>JBPBQJ010000032.1:0-9374 GCA_050954765.1 Janthinobacterium lividum
GCTTGCGTGTAACTAGTTTTCGCTACCGTATATGGACCAAAAAGTGCTTGTACTCAATGGCGACTACACCGCCATCACCTTATGCAGCGTGCAAAAGGCGTTTGTTTTGTTGTTTCTGGATAAAGCGGAAATGGTGGCTAAGTCGGAACACGGCGTAATGCGCACCATCTCGCAGGCGTTTCCCAAGCCGAGCATCATCCGGCTGGCGCGCTACGTGCGCGTGCCCTACAAAGGCATTGCCCTCAGCCGCCACAATATTTTCAAGCGCGACCAGTACGAGTGCCAGTACTGTGGCTCGACCAAAACCCTGACCCTCGACCACGTGATGCCCCGCTCGCGCGGCGGCGACTCGGGCTGGACGAACCTGGTGGCTGCCTGCTCACGCTGCAACCACGCCAAGGGCCAGCGCACACCTTCCGAGGCCAACATGCCGCTGCGCACCCAGCCCAAAAAACCGACCCTAGCGGGCTTCCTCAAGCTCTCGGCCGGCACTCTCGACCAAAACTGGCACGCTTACCTAGGTTAGCAGTCCGCAGTTAAACAACAAAAAAGCTCCCTGCCAGTCGGCAGGGAGCTTTTTTGTTACGTCAGGGGCTAGCCAGCCTAATAGGTGGCGCTTTCGGCGGCGCCGGCCGGGTATGTTTCGCCTTCCGAATAGTCTTCCGATACCGGTTGGCCGCTGATGAACGTCAGCAGGTCGCGGTTGAGACGGTCGGGGGCGGTGGCGTTGAGGCCGTGGGCTTCGCCTTCGTACACTACCAACTGAGCGCCGGGCACCAGCGCTACGGCGCGCTTGGCGCTGTTGTCGAGGGGCACCGTTTGGTCCTTATCGCCGTGAATGAAGAGCGTGGGCACTTTAATACCTTGCAAGTCCTGGCGAAAATCGGTGGCGCTGAAGGCTTTCACGCACTCAGTAGTAGCGCGGGGCGTGGCTTGCAGGGCAATGCTCTGGCTCCAGTCGAGCACGGCCTGGCTCACGGGGTGGCTCAGGGCACCGACACCGTAGAAACCTTTGCTGAACGAGGTGAGGAAGTCGGCGCGGTCCTTGCCGATATTCTTCAGCATGTCGTCGAATACCGACTTATCTACACCGTCGGGGTTATCCTCCGTCTTGAGCAAATAAGGGGTTACGGCGCTGATAAACACTACTTTACTCACGCGAGCACCCTGGTGGCGGCTCATGTAGCGGGCCACTTCGCCACCGCCCATCGAGAAGCCGACTAAGGTCACGTTTTGCAGGTTTAGCTCGTCGAGCACCGCTTTTAGGTCGTCGGCTAGGGTGTCGTAGTTGTAGCCATCCCAGGGCTTCGACGACTTACCAAACCCGCGGCGGTCGTAGGCCACCACACGCACGCCGTGCAGTGGCAGCTCAGCCAACTGGTATTCCCAAGATTGAAGGTCGAGCGGCCAGCCGTGAATGAGCACGACGGGGTTGCCCTGGCCGTAGTCAACGTAGTTGAGTTCGATGGGTCTGCCGGTGGCATCGCTGCCTACTTTGATGAGATTCATAAGCTGGAAAAGGAAATTGGGGAAATCTGACTTGAGTTACGTAAACCTTAACCATTGAGATTACAAATGCCATAATCTTTCTGTTACTTATCCTGATTGCGGCGGGCGGGGGCTAGCCTGGTTCTTGGCTTTCGACCCAAGGCAATACTGCGCCAGTTTCGCGACCCAACGTTTTGCCCGTCATTTGCCCCATGAAACGCTCCTCACTGGCCCTGGCCGGGCTGCTGGGCCTGGCCGCCTGCAACAGCCAGCCCGCTGCTACCACCACTACCGAAACCCAGACTAGGGCCGCGTCCCAACCCGCCGCGCCCATCAACTCGCCCGGTACCTCCTACCACGTGTACCGCGCCCTGCTGCCCGGCCAGGCCGATAGCATTACCCTGCACCTGGTGGCGGCCCCGCGCAGCTTTGACGCCACGGGCACCACGGGCCACTTTGGCAGCTACTACGGCCTCGATGGCCACCCCTACACCCTGCAAGGCCAGCCCAGCGCGGCCCCCGATAGCGTAGTGCTGTTCGAAACCAGCCCCGAAAAGGCCATCGACCCCAACGGGCCCACGCTGTACTGGCGCCTGCGCCGCCAGGCTGGCCGCGGCGACCTGGCCGGTACGGTAGGCGGGCAGCCCCTGCGACTGCGACTGGTGCAGCCAGCGGCGGGCGGCCTCACGTTTGCCGTGCGCTACTTTGCTGACTCCGCCGCCGCTTTCCCGAAAGAGGCTAAGTCGCCGCGCGGGCACATCAGCCTGCAAGCACTGCTGCCGGTGGGTGGCGAGGCTAGCCTACGGGAGTATCTGACGGACAGAATCTTGCTGGGTTTGCGCGGCGATACTATCGAGGGCCTGCCGCCACTCGACCTTACGGCGCTTTATAAGCAGCAGCGCCAGCAATTCTTCAAAGAATACCGCGAGGATGCCGCCGACACCCGCCCCGCCCCGGCCGACACGGCGGGCATGGGCGCCTACGCCCCCGGCCTCAGCTACGAGGACCAGACCAATACCTACGTGCTCTACCGCCAGACCAACTTGCTGAGCCTGGCGTATTTCCACTACAACTACAGCGGCGGCGCGCACGGCTCGTATGGCTCGACGGTGGCTAGCTACGACCTGCGCACCGGCAAGCGCCTGCGCTACGAGGACATTTTTCGGCCCGAAGCGGCGCGGCAGCTGCCGGCCCTGCTAGGGCAGGCCGTGCGCCCGCTAGTAGGCCTAGCCGCCACCGACCCGCTCGACAAGCAACTCTTTGTGAAGCAGATGCCGGTGACGCATAATGTTTTTTTAACGACCGGCGGGGCCGTCTTCATTTATCAGCCCTACGAAATCGCGGCCTACGCGCAGGGCGAGGTACGGGTATTTTTGCCGCTGGCGGCCATCCGTTCGCTACTGCGCGAGGGGCTGCCGCTGCCCGGCGGCAGCGTAGCGGCCCGCTAGGGTCGGGCCGCTTTCTTTGTACTCATGCCGCCCGTTTTTGCTTTTCCTATGCCTAGCCTCACGCCGCACCTACTCGAAGCCTTCCGCTTATTTGACGCGGCCAATAGTGAAGACCCCAACCTCGAACCCAACGAGGCCGGCGAGCTGGTGCCCAAGGAAGTGCTGTATGCCCAGCGCATGAGCGCCTGCCTGGCCCGCGTGGCGCCCGATGCGCCCGAAGCCGTGCAGTTGGCCGCCCGCTGCCAGCACATCCGGCGCTGGACTATTCCGCGCGCCGACTTCCCCATGACGCGCCCCGGCTACCACCAGTGGCGCAACACACTCAAAAAGTACCACGCCGAGCTAGCCGGCCAGCTCCTGGCCCAGGCCGGCTACGCGCCGGACATGATAGCCCGCGTGCAGGAGTTGGTGCAGAAGCTGCGCCTCAAAGACGACCCCGAGGTGCAGCTACTGGAAGACGTTATCTGCCTGGTCTTTCTGGAGTATTATTTCCTGCCCTTCGCCGCCCAGCATCCCGAGGAAAAGGTAATTGAAATCGTGCAGAAAACCTGGCCCAAAATGACCGGGCGCGGCCACGCACTAGCCCTGCAATTGCCCTTCTCGCCCGAGGCACGGGCGCTGGTGGCGAAGGCGCTGGCGTAGTACCCATTACGCCAAGAAACCGTCCGCCATTCTGAGCTTGCCGAAGCATCTTGGTCGTGTCGCCAGGATTACTGCCCTAACGATACGACCAAGATGCTTCGGCAAGCTCAGCATGACGGGCGGCTTTATAGTTCTGTGAGACAGAGTAGTAACTTACTTAACCGGCGCCTTTCTGGCCGCCTCCGCGATGAAGTCGGCTACTTTTTGGGGCTGCGAGAGCATGGGCACGTGGCTAGCGGCCAGCGTGAGCGTGGTGGCTTTGATTTTCTTGGCCATTGCCTGCTCCAGCACGGGGCTAATCATGTGGTCGTTGCTAGCCACGATGTACCACGAAGGCTTGGTTTGCCAGGCCACGGTGGCCATTTTATCGCCAAAGGCGGCGGCAGCTACCGGCTGCTGGGTGGCGGCAATCACCTTGCGTTCGGTGGGCGTGAGGTCTTGGGCAAAGTCCTCGTTGATACCCTGGGGCGTCATGCTCAGAAAACCGGCGTCGGCCTTGATTTTTTTGAGGCCCGGGGTGGGCGCGTCTTTGGTGAGCTCGCCGAGGCTCTGATTAGGGTCGGGGGCAGCGGCGGCTACGTACACGAGGCCGGCTACTTTGGGGTCGTTGCCGGCATCGGAAATGACCATGCCGCCCCACGAGTGGCCCACGAGCAGCGTAGGACCGTCTTGCTGCGCCAAGGCGCGCTTGGTAGCGGCCACATCGTCGGCGAGCGAGGTGAGCGGGTTTTGCACGGCCGTGACATGGTAGCCCTTAGCTTCGAGCAGCGGGATAATTTTGGCCCAGCTGGAGCCGTCGGCAAAAGCGCCGTGCACGAACACGATATTTTTGACGCCCTGCGGGGCAGTTTGGGCGGTGGCCTGGGGCGCCGAGAAAGTGAGCAGCGCGGCGGCGAAAGCGCCGAGCAGGGCGCGGTTGCGGGTAAACATAGTGGGTTGGAAGTAGGGCTAGCGGTGAGGGATGAAACAAAATTCCGACCTGCCTTATGCTCAATTTTTCACCTAGGTTAAAAAGCGTCGGCAAACCTTAAAATTGCCTTACCGGTACTACCAGCAGCCGGTACCATCGCCGGCCGCTGCCCCATGCCCACCCCACTGGCCCCCGCGCCCCACGTTTTGCTGGCGCAAAGCCTCCAGGCTTTTGCAAACCTTTCGCCCGCCGACCTGCACCTGGCCGACGGCGCCTGGACGCACCGCGCCATTGCCAAAAACGAGCTGTTCAACTTTCGCAACTCGGTGTGCCGGCACGTGGGCTTTATCGTGAGCGGCTTATTCCGAGTGTATTACGTGGACCCCACCACGGCCGAGGAGCACGACTTGTTCTTCGTGCCCGCCGGCACGTTCCTCACCTCCCTCAAAAGCCTGCTCACCCAGGAAACCTGCCCCTACTACATTGCGGCGCTCGAAGACGCGGAGCTACTAGTTATCAGCCTCGACCAGCTGCTAGGCCTCTATGCGCAGTCGCACGGCTGGGAGCGGTTCGGCCGCCGGCTAGCCGAGCAGTACCTCATTCTGCAACAGAGCCGGGCCGAGTCGCTGCTGTTTCAGAGCGCCGAGCAACGGTATCTGGCGCTGCTGGCGCAGTTCCCAGGCATTACCAACCGGGTGTCGCTCGGGCATATTGCGTCGTATTTAGGCATTAAGGGGCCCTCGCTCAGTCGCATTCGGGCGCAGTTGGGCAAGGAGGAGCTATAGCGCCCGGCCCACCCCCACCACGTCGCCGATAAAAATGATGGCTGGGTACGTGATGCCCGCCGCCGTCACCAGCGCGGGCAGGTCCTGCACCGTGCCTACCACCACTTTGCGCTGCGGCAGCGAGGCGTGCATGACCACGGCCGCCGGCGTGTGTCCGCGACCCTCGGCCACGTAGGTGGCCGCGATTTCGGGCAGCTTTTTCATGCCCATGTAGATGACCACCGTCGAGTTGCTTTGCATGGCTAGCCGCAAATCGGCCGAGAGCGCGCCGTCTTTTTTGGTGCCCGTGAGCACCCAGATGCCCTCGCTCACCTGCCGGTGCGTGAGCGGAATATCCTCAAAACCAACTGCCTGCATACTCGAAATGCCCGGCACGTAGTGCGCCGCAATGCCGTGGCTGCGCGCAAAGAGCATCTCCTCGAAGCCCCGGCCGAAGATGAACGGGTCGCCGCCCTTGAGGCGAATAACGCGGCCCTTAGCCAGGGCTTTTTCGCGGATAAGCTCGTGAATAACCTCCTGGGGTGTGTACTCGCCGTAGGGTTTTTTGCCCACGTAAATACACTCGCAGGCCGTGGGGGCCAGCGCCAGCAACTCCTGGTTGGCGAGGTTGTCGTACAGAATAACGTCGGCCGTTTGCAGAATGCGGTGCGCTTTCAGGGTCAGCAACTCGGGGTCGCCGGGGCCGGCGCCTACTACATACAGTTCGGGAATGATGGGCAAACGGGCCATAAGAATATTGGCAGGTGCGGAAACAAGAGCTAGCCAGGGCAGCTAACAAAGAAAAGCGACTAACTGCCCACTGGGACAGGGGTAGGTTTACTAACCAGCCAGTTCAATTGATTGGAGCCCCTATTATTTTAGGGTACCTTATGAAAAAATTAGTGAAAATTTATAAGATACCCCCCTTGACATAGGGGCATTTTTGTTTAAGTTTGCCAAACAAGATACTCAACACCCCTAAATTTAGGGGAGCTAGTTAAGTCATCTCTTTCGTCTAGCACTCACTCTCTCCCCCTCCCCACCCCCTCGATTTTGCCAATTCATTTTCTATCTATACCTAACTGGTTAGTATGGCACCGCAGGGAAAACCAACCGTCGTTGTTATCGGCAACGGCATGGTCGGCTACAAGTTTTGCGAGAAGCTCCTCGCCAAGTCGACCGCTTTCAACCTCGTAGTATTCGGCGAAGAGCCCCGCGTGGCCTACGACCGCGTGCACCTGAGCGAGTATTTTGGCGGCAAAACCGCCGATGACCTGCTCATGGCCCCACAGCAGTGGTACCACGACAATGGCATCGTGCTGCACCTCGGCGATGCGGTGCAGGAAATCGACCGGGCCAGCCACACGGTGCACGCCCGCAGCGGCCTCGTGCAGCCCTACGACTACCTGGTGCTGGCCACCGGCTCGTCGGCTTTCGTGCCCGATGTGCCGGGCGTGGAGAAAAAAGGCGTGATGGTGTACCGCACCATCGAGGACCTCGACGAGATAAAGGCCTACGCCGCCACCGCCCGCAGCGGCGCCGTGCTCGGCGGCGGCCTGCTGGGCCTCGAAGCTGCCAAAGCCCTGCTCGACCTCGGCGTGGCCGACGCCCACGTGGTGGAATTTGCCCCGCGCCTGATGCCCAGACAGATAGATACCGCCGGCAGCGCCATGCTGCAAAGCAAGCTGGAAGCGCTGGGCCTGAAAATTCACCTCAGCAAAGCCACCTCGCACATCGGCGGCGAGGGCAAGATTGACGCGCTGCACTTCGGCGACGGCTCCATCCTGGAAGTTGATATGCTGGTGATTTCGGCCGGCATCCGGCCCCGCGACGAGCTAGCCAAGCTCGCCGGCCTGGAAGTGGGCCTGCGCGGCGGCATCGTGGTGAATGACGAGATGCGCACCAGCGACCCCAGCATTTTCGCCATCGGCGAGTGCGCGCTACACAGCGGCATGATTTACGGCCTGGTGGCCCCCGGCTACGACATGGCCGAAGTGGTAGTCAGTCAGTTGCAACAGGGTGCCCGCGCCTTCACCGGCTATGATATGAGCAGCAAGCTCAAGCTGATTGGCGTGGACGTAGCTAGCTTCGGCGACCCGTTTATTGCCGAGCCGCACAGCCGCAGCATCGTGTTTGAAGACGCGCACAACGGCGTGTACAAGCGCATCAATATCAGCCCCGACGGCAAGTATCTGCTTGGCGGCGTGCTCATTGGTGACGCCGAGGCCTACAACATGCTGCTGCAAACGGTTAACAATAAAATCGTGTTGCCGCCGCACCCCGAAGACCTCATCCTCGGCGCCCGTGGCGGCGAGGCTAGCGAAGGCGCCGGCGTGATGAGCCTGCCCGACGAGGCCCTAGTCTGCTCGTGCGAGGCCGTGACCAAGGGCATGATTTGCGACGCCGTGACGGAGCTAGGCGCCACCAGCGTGGACGCCATGAAGAAGTGCAACAAGGCCGGCACCGGCTGCGGCGGCTGCGTGCCCATGGTGAAGGACCTCATCAACGGCACGCTCACGGCGCAGGGCGCCTACATCAAAAACGTGCTGTGCGAGCACTTCGACTACTCACGGCAGGAGCTATTCGACTTGCTGAAAATCAATGATATCCGCAGCTACGGCGCGGCCCTCGACCACTTCGGCACCGGCGATGGCTGCGAGGTGTGCAAGCCCGCCGTGGGCAGCATCTTGTCGGGCCTCTGGAATGAGCTGATTGTCAAGCAAAGCCCCATTCAGGACACCAACGACCGCTACCTGGCCAACATTCAGAAGGGGGGTAGCTACTCGGTGATGCCGCGCATGGCGGGTGGCGAGGTATCGCCCCAGCAACTGATGGCCATCGGTCGCATCGCGGAAAAGTACCAGCTTTATACCAAGATTACGGGCGGCCAGCGCATCGATATGTTCGGAGCGCACGTGAGCGACTTGCCCAACATCTGGGAGGAGTTGATTGCCGAAGGCTTCGAGAGCGGGCACGCCTATGGCAAGAGCCTGCGCACCGTGAAAAGCTGCGTGGGCAGCACCTGGTGCCGCTACGGCCTGCACGACAGCGTATCGTTCGCCATCGAAATTGAGAACCGCTACAAGGGCATTCGCTCGCCCCACAAGATGAAGAGTGGCGTGAGCGGCTGCGTGCGCGAATGCGCTGAGGCGCAAGCCAAAGACTTCGGCGTAATCGCCACCGAAAAGGGTTGGAACCTCTACGTGTGCGGCAACGGCGGCGCCAAGCCCCAACACGCCCAGTTGCTAGCCGCCGACATCGATAAGGAAACGCTGCTCAAATACCTCGACCGCTTTTTGATGTTCTACATCAAAACGGCCGACCCGCTGATGCGCACCGCCACCTGGCTCAACAAGCTCGACGGCGGCATGGCCTACCTCAAGAACGTGGTCATTAACGACAGCCTCGGCATCTGCGCCGACCTGGAGGCGGAAATCGCACTGCTCATCAAAAACTACCATTGTGAGTGGAAGGAAGTGGTCGAGAACCCCGACCTGCGCAAGCAGTTCACGCACTTCGTGAACGCGCCCCAAGTGAAAGACCCCACGATGGAATTTGCCGAAATGCGCGGGCAGAAAATGTCCAAAGCCTGGTAAAGTAGCGTGGACTCTGCAAGTCCATGCTACAGGCTAGCCGACACTTTTATTAACTACTGATAACTAAATCCTTATGGAAACCGCAACCGCAGTTACCTGGCTGCCCGTGTGCCAGACCTCCGACGTGCCCGCCGACGGCGGCGCCTGCGCCCTGGTGGAGGGCGAGCAGGTGGCCATCTTCAACTTTGCCCGCCGCGGCGAGTGGTACGCCACCCAAAACCTGTGCCCCCACAAGCAGCAGATGATACTGGCTAGGGGCATGATTGGCAGCACCGGCGAGGCCTGCGAGCCCAAGGTGGCCTGCCCCTACCACAAGCGCACCTTCTCGCTGCTCACCGGCGAGTGCCTGAACGCCGACGAGTGTGCTATCCAGACCTATCCCATTCGGGTAGAGGGTGATACCGTGTACATCGGCTGGGCCTGATGCTGTGTAGCGTGGACTCTGCGAGTCCGCGCGTCGAACTATTCTAGTAACTACACGCGCAGACTAGCAGAGTCCACGCGACACCACATTATGGACGCTACC
>JBPBQJ010000033.1:0-6137 GCA_050954765.1 Janthinobacterium lividum
ACGGCACCCGCGGCCCAAAGTGCGCAAATAAGCCCCCCAGCACCGGCCCGATAATGAAGCCCAGCCCAAAAGCCGCGCCCACCAGCCCGAAGTTCTGGGCGCGCTTTTCGGGCGGGCTCACGTCGGCAATGTAGGCCGTGGCCGTGGTGAAGCTGGCCCCCGTGATGCCGGCGATAACGCGCCCCACAAACAGCCAGGCGATAGTGGGCGCCAGGGCCAGAAAAATATAATCGCACCCCAGCCCCAGCAGCGAGGCCAGCAGTACTGGCCGCCGCCCGTAGCGGTCGGACAAGCCCCCAATCACCGGCGCAAACGCAAACTGCGCCGCCGCGTAGGCAAACGACAGCCAGCCCGCGTACTGCGAAGCCCGGCTCACGCCCTCGCCCGTGAGCTGCTCGATGAGCGTGGGCAGCACCGGGATAATAACCCCTAGCCCAATGACGTCGATGAGGATAGTGACGAAGATGAAAGCCAGCGCGGCGGGGCGTTTGGGCGACATAGCAACAGAAGCAAGCAAACAGCAAAGCTGGCGACAAAACCGCGTCGCGCCCGCCGGTAGCACCCGAGGCTAGCTAGTGGTAGCTAAATTTTACGGCTGAAAATCAGCGCGCAACGCTCGGCGCCCCGCCTTTTGCCAGGCAGTTACTTGCAATTTCAGGATTTTTCAGTACTTTTGTATTACCAAACAGTGCGGGGTGGAGCAGTTGGTAGCTCGTTGGGCTCATAACCCAAAGGTCACTGGTTCGAGTCCAGTCCCCGCTACTAAAAAGGCCGTTTTCCTAGTGAAAACGGCCTTTTCTTTTGTCCAGGGTACACGTAGGGGAACATACCTGTCTTTTTAAAGACCAACCGAACAGCGAGCTCCACCCAAGCTGCACTACGCTGGCTAGCTCGCTCCACGGCCAGCCACAGTCGTACTTTTCGCTGCTTGCGGCTCACAAACGTCACAACTCATCGAGTTTGAGCACTTCCCGGCACTTGCGCCGGGCCTTCTTTGGCCGAAGGCGCGGTAATGACGAAGCCGCTGGCCCCGGGGTGCTGCCCAAAGGCAAAAACCGGAAGAGTAAAACTTTACTGATTCCGAAGGTCCTTCTTTACCATGTCAAAGGTTTAGGTAAAGTGGAAATCGGACAACAGATTCTGCGTGCTCTTCAGCCATCGCAGACACCAGTTACAAGGTAAAACAAGCGGCCTACGCCACCACCGGCTCGCGCAGGTGGGCCAGCATGTCGTGGGTCATGCGGGCCAGGTCGTACTCAGGCACCCAGCCCCAGTCCTGGCGGGCGGCGGTGTCGTCGATGCTGGCGGGCCAGGAGTCGGCAATGGCCTGGCGGCCATCGGGCTGGTACACCACCTGAAAGCCGGGCATCTCCTGCTGAATACTGGCCGTGATTTCGCGGGGCGCGAAGCTCATGGCGCCCAGGTTGTAGCTGGTGCGCACCTTGATGCTCTCGGCCGGGGCGTGCATGAGGTCGAGCGTCGCTTTCAGCGCGTCGGGCATGTACATCATGGGCAGGTAGGTGTCTTCTTGGAGAAAGCACTCGAAATCCTGGCCGGCCACGGCTTTGTGGTAGATGTCGACGGCGTAGTCGGTGGTGCCGCCGCCGGGCAGGCTCTTGTAGCCAATGAGGCCGGGGTAGCGCAGGCTGCGCACGTCGAGGCCGTGGTGGCGGTGGTACCACTCGCACCACTGCTCGCCGGCCAGCTTGCTGATGCCGTATACCGTGTTGGGGTTCATGAGGGTGAGCTGCGGCGTGTGCTCGCGCGGGGTGTCGGGCCCAAACACGGCGATGGAGCTGGGCCAGTACACCTGCGGCACCTGGTACTCCACGGCCAGGCTCAGCACGTTCAGCAGGCCGTCCATGTTCAGCTTCCAGGCAAACTGCGGGTTTTTCTCGGCCGTGGCCGAAAGCAGGGCGGCGAGGTGGTAAACCTGCACCGGCCGGTACTGCTGCACCAGGGCTTCGAGGCGCGGGCGGTCGAGCACGTCGAGCAGCTCGAAGGGGCCGCCGGCCAGGGCCTCGGGGTCCTGGGGCGGGCGCACATCGGCGGCCACCACCGCCTCGGGGGCATAGCGTTGGCGCAGGGCAGCGGTGAGCTCGAGGCCGAGTTGGCCGCAGGCGCCAATAACGAGAACGGTACCGGGGAGGCGGGGAGTGACAGTGTCGCCGGGCGAGGTTTCCATGAAATGCAAATCGGGGTGAGGGAGGGGTGGGAAGGGCAGACCGCAAAGATACGGCCAGGGCCAGGGCCGAGGTTTGCGGGGAAGTGCAACGGCCACCGCGCCGCCGGGTATCTTGCACCCGATGGCTCCCCGATTCTTCCTACTCCTTCCGTCGCTAGCCCTGCTGGCGCTCACTGCGCCGGCCCGCGCCCAGGCGCCCGTGGCTAACCCCCTGCCCTACCGCAACCTGGTGCTGGAGGGCGGCGGCATCCGGGGCATTGCCTACGGTGGCGCCCTGCAAGAGCTCGAAAGCCGGGGCGTGCTGGCGGGCCTCGAGCGGGTGGGCGGTACCTCGGCGGGCGCCATTCAGGCGGCGCTGCTGGCCGTGGGCTACTCGGCCCAGGAGATTATCGACGTGGTGAACGCCACCCCCGTGCAGCGCCTCAATGACGGCCGCTTCATCTTTTTTGGCGGCACCCACCGCCTAGTGAAGCAGTACGGCTGGTACCGCGGCGACGAGTTCAGCGAGTACCTCAGCGAGCTGGTGGCCCGCAAAACCCAGCGGCCGAATCTTACCCTGGCCGAGTTGCACGCGCTGGCTCTGGCCCAGCCCGGCCGCTACCGCGACCTCTACACCACCGGCACCAACCTCACCACCCAGCGCACCCAGGTTTTCAGCCACGAAACCAACCCCACCATGCGCGTGGCCGATGCCGTGCGCATCAGCATGAGCATTCCGCTCTACTTCCGGGCGGTGCTGCTCGATGGCCAGAACAACGTCCTCACGGGTACGCCCGCGCCCGGCCAGCCCGTGCAGGTGCTCGTCGATGGCGGCCTGCTGGCCAACTATCCCATCGACCTCTTCGACAAGCCGCGCTACCTGCCCGCTAGCCTCGCCGCCACCGCTAGGCCCGACGCCCGCGGCAACGTGCGCAACCCCGAAACGCTGGGCCTGCGCCTCGACCGCGCCGACCAGATTGCCTGCGACACTACCGCCACCGGCCGCCAGCAGCTCGCCCCCTACGCCGTCACCGATTTCACCTCCTACGTGGGTGCCCTCTACACCGTGGCCCTCGAAAACCTCAACCCCGTGGCCGCCACCGACTGGCAGCGCACCATCAGCATCAATTTCCTGGGCTTCAGCCCGAAGATTAAGCGGATTTCTAGCACCCAGAAACAGCAGCTCATGGCCAGCGGCCGGGCCGGCGTGCAGGCGTTTTTTGCGAACCGCCAGCCGCCTAGTCGATAGCGGCACCAACTTGTAACACTGAGGCTATTGAAGCGATAGCTACGCAGCTACTACTGAGCCCAGATGCTATGAATGAAGAAGTTGTTGGTATAATCGTGCTGCTCCTGCTGGTCATCGGCCTGCCGCTGGCTTTTGGGGCACAGGAATATTTTCAGGCTAAGAAGCTGGCGCAGCCCGTCGTGCGGATTGCCTGCGATGGCTGGCTGCTACCCCGCCTGCTGTGGACGCTCTTTCAAACGGCCTTTGGGCTGAGCCTTGGCCTAGCAGCAGGCTACGCCGTTTGGGCGCTGGGGGCGCAGCTGGCTTCCCTGATAGTAGTGGGGATTTTATTGCCGGCGGCTTGGTGGCAATTTCCTGGCTTTCGCTTACTCTGGACGTATTGGCGGCACGATGGCCGCGCCGTTCTTGTTTTCAGTCGGGCGCAAAAAACGGCGACTTATCGCAACCATGATTTCTACCTCGATTTTATGCTGGTTGACGTAAAGCAGCTTGCCAGTTATCACCCGGCCCGCACTCGCGCGGCCAGCGCTGATTATAGCTACACAATCCTGACCTTTGCCGACGGCACCGAACTAGTCGTTTCTAATTTGCTTTGCGATTACTTCATTTTGCGCACGCTGTTCCCTGGCATCCCAGGTACCGCCGTGCCGCAGCGCTACGCCTGGCTACCTGGCGATTTGCTTTCGCGCCGGCTGTTTGGCCCCTTCTTTTAATTACTTAGCTTTCCCCCACCCCCATGTACGGCACCCTTCAGGCTGACCTTCAGCACCAACTTCAGGAAATTAAAGATGCGGGCCTCTACAAGAAAGAGCGCGTGATAACCTCGGCCCAGGGCGCCGAAATCGACACCCTGGAGGCGAGCGACCTGCTCAACTTCTGCGCCAACAACTACTTGGGGCTCAGCTCGCACCCGGCCGTGATTGAGGCAGCCAAGGCTACCATCGACAGCCACGGCTACGGCATGAGCTCGGTGCGCTTCATCTGCGGCACGCAGGATATTCATAAGGCGCTCGAAGCCAAGCTAGCCGAGTTTCTGGGCACCGAGGATACCATCCTCTACGCGGCGGCTTTCGACGCCAACGGCGGCGTGTTTGAGCCGCTCTTTGATGAGCGCGACGCTATTATCTCGGACGCTCTCAACCACGCCAGCATCATCGACGGTGTGCGCCTGTGCAAGGCCAAGCGCTTCCGCTACACCCACAACGACATGACCGACCTGGAAAAGCAGCTCCAGGACGCCGTGGCCGCCGGCATGCGCCACCGCATCATCGTCACGGACGGCTCGTTTTCGATGGATGGCACGATTGCGCAGCTCGACAAAATCTGCGACCTGGCCGACCAGTACGACGCCCTGGTGATGATAGACGAGTGCCACTCGATGGGTTTCTTGGGCAAAACCGGCCGCGGCACCCACGAGTACCGCGACGTGATGGGCCGCGTCGACATCATCACCGGCACGCTGGGCAAGGCGCTGGGCGGCGCTATGGGCGGCTTCACGAGCGGCCGCAAGGAGATTATCGAAATTCTGCGCCAGCGCTCACGGCCTTACTTGTTCTCTAACACCCTGGCGCCGGCCATTGTGGGGGCCAGCCTGCGCGTGCTCGAGCTGCTCACCGAAAGCACCGCCCTGCGCGACCAGTTGGAAGAAAACACCAAGTACTTCCGCGCGCAAATGACGGCCGCCGGCTTCGACATCACGCCCGGCGAGCACCCCATCGTGCCCGTTATGCTCTACGAAGCCCGGCTAGCCCAGGACTTTGCCGCCCGTATGCTCGACGAGGGCATCTACGTGGTGGGCTTCTACTACCCGGTGGTGCCGCAGGGCAAGGCCCGCATCCGGGTGCAGCTCAGCGCCGCCCACACCCGGCCGCAACTCGACAAGGCCATTGCCGCCTTCACCAAGGTCGGCCACGCGCTGGGCGTGCTGAAGTAAGCCCGACAGCACGTTAATTAGCTGTCGATTAAGTAGTCAGTAAGTTCTTACTTTCGTAGGACGTTTTATTTGTCGCTTATCAATTCGTGTCATGAACCGTATTTTTTTGGTCGATGACCACACTATTGTGCGCGATGGCCTGCGGGCACTCCTGGCCAATGAGCCCGATATTGCCATAGTGGGCGAGGCCAGCAATGGCCAGGAACTGCTTGACCGCCTGGCCACCACCCCGGCCGATGTGGTGATGCTCGATGCCAACATGCCGGTGCTCGATGGCCTAGCCACCACGCTACGCCTGCGCACCGAGTTTCCGCAGGTGCGCATCCTCATCTTGAGCATGCTGGCCCACGAGCGCTACATCGGCCAGCTGTTTGAGGCAGGCGCGGCGGGCTACGTGCTCAAGAGCGCCGAGAAGGGCGAGATTCTGGTGGCCATCCAGACCATCATTGCCGGGCGTCAGTTTTTGTGCAGCGACCTGGGCCTGAACATGCTGCGCAAGGTACTGGCCAAAGACGATGAGCCCGAAGAAGCCACCAAGGCTAGCCGCCTCTCGCGCCGCGAGAGCGAGGTGCTGCAACTGCTGTCCGAAGGTCTCACCACCAACGAGATAGCCGAAAAGCTCTTTACCAGCAAGCGCACCATCGAAACCCACCGCCAGAATATTCTGGAAAAAACCCAGACCAAGAACACGGCCGCCCTCATCCGGATGGCCGTGACGCAGGGCCTGCTCGATTAGCGGCTAGCCCTCGCCCCGCGCCAAAAGGCCCGGCTCCTTTCCGCTACCTGCGGAA
>JBPBQJ010000034.1:0-3308 GCA_050954765.1 Janthinobacterium lividum
GGTACCCCGTCGATTTCCTTGGGGCCAGTCCAGCCCTTGGGCGAGCGCAGCACGAGCATCGGCCAGCGCGGGCGGGTCAGGTCGCCTTCGTGGCGCGCAGCATATTGTATCTGTTGGATGTTCGTGACTATTTCCTCCAGGGCCGCCGCCATGGCCTGGTGCATCAGCTCCGGCTCGTGGCCCTCCACGTAATAGGGCGTCCAGCCGTAGCCGCGCAGCAGCTGGTCTAGCTCTTCGTGGGTGATGCGGGCCAGCACCGTGGGGTTGGAAATCTTGTAGCCGTTGAGGTGCAGGATGGGCAGCACCGCGCCGTCGCTCACGGGGCTCAGGAATTTGTTGGAGTGCCAGGCGGTGGCTAGCGGGCCGGTTTCGGCTTCGCCGTCGCCAATCACGCAGGCCACAATAAGGCTCGGATTATCAAACACCGCCCCGAAGGCGTGGCTGAGCGAGTAGCCCAATTCGCCGCCCTCGTGCATAGAGCCCGGCGTTTGGGGCGAGGCGTGGCTCGAAATGCCTCCGGGGTGCGAGAACTGCGTGAACAGCTTTTTCAGCCCGGCCTCGTCCTGGCTGATGTTGGGGTACACCTCGCTGTAGGTGCCTTCCAGGTAGGTGCCCGCCACCACGGCCGGCCCGCCGTGGCCGGGGCCCGAGAGGTAAATCATGTTCAGGTCGTGCCGCCTGATAACCCGGTTGAGGTGGGTGTAGATGAAGTTCTGGCCGGGCGTAGTGCCCCAGTGCCCGAGCAGCATCTTCTTGATGTGCGCCAACTGCAGCGGCTCGCGCAGCAAGGGGTTGTCGCGCAGGTATATCTGGCCCACCGACAGGTAGTTAGCGGCCCGCCAGTAGGCGTCGAGGCGCTGGAGCACCTCGGGGGCTAGCGGCGTGGGGGCAGCCAGCGCCACGGTGGGCGCTAAGAGGCTATCGGTCTGCATGATACTAGCGAGTTTGAAATGAAGGTTTCACGGCGTCGGCGGCCAGGAGCCGGCCCACGTTTTGCGCAATAATCTGCTGCTCATCGGTGGGGATGACGTGCACCGTGACGCGGCTGGCCGCGCTGGAAATCACGGCGGCGTGGGCGGCATTGTGGGCGGCATCCAACTCAATACCGAGGAACCCTAGCCCCTGGCAGATGCGGGCACGCACCTCGGCCGCGTGCTCGCCGATGCCGCCCGAAAACACGAGCGTATCGAGCCCACCGAGCACCGCGGCGAAAGAGCCGACCCACTTGCGGGCCTGGTAGCAAAACAGCGCCACGGCCTCGGCTGCCCGCTCGTCGGTGGCTTGCGCCGCTAGCAAGTCGCGCATGTCGGAGCTGGTTTCCGACACGCCGAGCAGGCCCGATTCGTGGTTGAGTAGATGGTCTACTTGTTTGGGCGTTAGGCCCGCCGTTTGGAGGAGGTAGCTTGCCACGCCCGGGTCGAGGTCGCCGGTGCGGGTGCCCATCACCAGGCCGGCGACCGGCGTGAAGCCCATGCTCGTATCCTGGCTCTGCCCTCCCAGCACGGCGGCCAGGCTGGCTCCGCTGCCCAGGTGGGCCAGAATAACGCGGCCCTGCGCAGCGGCTAGGCCTGCCCGGCGGCCCAGCTCTTCTACTAAGTAGCTGTAAGACAACCCGTGAAACCCATAGCGCCGCAAGCCCTGCGCTGCGTAGCGGCGCGGCAGCGGCAGCTGCTGGGCTACCAAGGGCATCTGTTGGTGAAACGCCGTGTCGAAGCACGCCACTTGCGGTAAGTGCGGGTGGCGCGCCCGAAAGGCTTCGATGAGCGCGATTTCGCCCGGCAGGTGGTCGGGGTCGTAGGCGGTAAGCTGGCGTAAATCGGCCAGTAATGCGGGGGTGATAACCTCCGGCGCTAGGTGCGTCGGGCCGCCGTGCACCACCCGGTGCCCTACGGCTTGCACCGTGTCAAAAACCGGCTGCCGCGCCAGCCAATCGAGTAAAAAGTGGATGGCGGCGGGCTGGTCGGCGGCCTCCACGCACTGGCAGCTGGGCTGGCCGGTGGCCGAGTCGCGCACCGTGAGGCGCGGGCCGGGCAGGCCGATGCGGTCGAGCTGACCGGCTAGCCCCCGCTGCGGCTCTTCGCCAGCCTCGCCCAGCGTGTACACGGCAAACTTGATGCTCGACGAGCCGCCGTTAATCGTCAGTACTACCTGCAGCGGCGCCACTTCAGGCCTCATGCGGCGTGGGTGCGCGCCGCGGCTACGGGGTGGGCTAGCGGCGGGGCCAGGGCGGTAGACTGCGCCAGCAGCACGTGCAGCTTCAGCACCAGGTTGTGCACCGAGGCCTTCGCGTCTTTGCGATACTGCTTGTCTTGGGTGCGCTGCTCTTTGGCCTGCAAGTGGGCAAAGGTGCGGGTCAGCTTTTTTATCGACTTGGCCACTTCTTTATGCATCTGCCGGGCGTGCTTTTTGGTCAGGCCTTGCAGGTTGACTGTCAGACTGTCGTCCGTTGCGAGAGCGGGCTTTAGTTCTACGATTTTCATGGGGTGGGAAGTTGAAAAGATGAAAAGTGCTGGGCGTTGCCGTGGGGCTAGGCCCTGAGCCCTACCGGGTACCTAGCGGGCCAGGTAGCCGCCATCGACGGGGTAGTAGGAGCCCGTCACGAAGGAGGCTTTTTCGGAGCTGAGCCAGATGACCAGTTCGGCTACTTCCTGGGCTAGCCCCAGCCGGCCGATGGGGTGCAGCGCCACCAGCCCCTGCTTGGTTTCGGCCGAGAAGGCCCCTAGCAGCGGCGTATCGATGTAGGCCGGCCCCACGGCATTGATGCGAATGCCCTGGGCGGCGTACTCCTGGGCGGCCGTTTGGGTGAGGCCCACCACGCCGTGCTTGGCCGTGACGTAGCCCGCCAGTGTGGGCGTGCCCACCTGCCCCAAAATGGACGACATGTTGATTACGGACCCGTAGCCCTGCTTCAGCATCACTTCCAGCTCGTATTTCAAGCAGAAGAAAACGCTGTTGAGGTTGACGTTGATAATGTGTTGCCAGCCTTCGAGCGAGTAGTCGGCGGTCAAGCTCAGCTCGCCCGTGATGCCCGCGTTGTTGCAGGCCACATCTAGGGTGGCGAAGGCCGCTACGGTAGCTTGCACCAGCTCGCGGCACTGGGCGGGGTCGCCCACATCGGCTTTGTAAAACTGGGCGGTGCCCCCAGCGGCAATCAGCTCGTCCACCACCTGCTGGCCCTGCGTTTCGTCGATGTCCGACACCATGACGTTGGCGCCGTACTGGCCGTAGAGCAGCGCTACGGCCCGGCCAATGCCGGAAGCCGCGCCGGTAACCAGGGCAGTTTTGCCTTGCAAATCGTTGTGCATAAA
>JBPBQJ010000035.1:0-2793 GCA_050954765.1 Janthinobacterium lividum
TTTTCTTCTTCTATACAATGCTTTCCTGGTCCTCAGCTCCCTTTTTGCGCGTGGCACTGGCCTTCATGCTGGGCGTGGCGGGCTACCTCTACCTTGGGCAGGCGTGGGCGGGCAGCGCGGCACCCTGGGCGGCGGGGCTAGTGCTGGCCTACTTGCTGGGGTGGGCCTGGAGCCAGCGGCGGGCTAGCCCGGCCGCCACCGATGCAGTGGGCCTGGTGGGGCTGCTGGCCGTGGCGGCGCTCGGCTTTGCCCGCAGTCAGGCGGCCACCGAAAGCCATCGGCCCGACCATATCGGGCACCTGGCGCGGCGCATTGAGTTTTACCAAGCCACGGTGGATGAGGCGCCCGTGGTGCGGGCCAACACCTTCGCCACCACTGTGCGCGTACGGGCCGTGCGGGTAGCCGGGCGCTGGCGGCGGGCTAGCGGCGGCATCCGCATCAGTTTGCCGCGCCACGAAACGGCCGATTCGGTGCCCGCCCCGCGCTACGGCGAGGTGTGGCTGGTGCAGGGCGCGCCCGAGCTGAGCAAGGGTCCCGCCAACCTGGGCGAGTTCGACTACCGCCGCTACCTGCAAACGCACCAGGTCTACCACTCCCAATTTGTGCACGCTGGCCAGTACCGGGTGCTGGGCTACGCCCCCCTCAACTGGGCCGTGGCCCTTAGCCAGCGCACCGCCGCCGTGCTCGATGGCGTGCTGCGCCGCTACGTGCCCAGCCACCGCGAGTACGCGCTGGGCACGGCGCTCGTGCTAGGCTTCAAGGATGACATTGACCACGACACGCGCCAGGCCTACGCCAACACCGGCACTACCCACATCATGGCCGTGAGTGGCTTGCAGGTGGGGCTGCTGTTTGCGGCCCTGCAATGGCTGCTGGCTAGGGTGCCGCTGGGTGGTGCGGTGCGGCGGCGGCGCCTGCTCACGGCCGGGCTGGGGCTAGCCCTTATCTGGAGCTACGCGTTGCTCACGGGGCTGTCGGCATCGGTGCTGCGGGCCACCGTCATGTTCACGCTCGTTATCCTTGGGCAGGCCTGGGAGCGGCAGAGCAGCTTATTTAACACCCTGAGCGCGGCGGCGTTTGGGTTGCTTTTGTGGAATCCTTACTTACTCTGCGATGTCGGCTTTCAGCTCTCCTTTTTAGCTGTGCTCAGCATCGTGTACTTGCAACCTACCATCGTGGGCTGGCTCGATGTGCGCAATGCCGTACTCGACCGCCGCCGCAGCTGGCACGCCCCTGCCGCCCAAAAAGCCTGGCCCGCCACCGCCTGGCTAGCCGATGCCACCTGGCAGCTCACGGCACTGTCGCTGGCCGCCCAGGTGGCTACGTTTCCGCTGGGGCTCTACTATTTCCACCAGTTCCCGTTCAACTTTTTGCTGTCCAATCTGATAGCCGTGCCCATTTCGAGCCTGGCGGTGTACGTGGGTGTGGTGCTGCTAGTAGTTAAGGGACTAGCGGCGCTCATTGGTCTAGCCCTGCCGGCCGCCGCCAGCGCCGGGCTCGACTGGTTGCCGCGGGGCATCGGCTACCTCTTCGAAGGGCTTATCTGGCTATTCAACGAGTATATTTTTCTCATTGGCCGCCTGCTGCCGGGGGCGGTTGTCGGTAATATTCACCTCAGCCAGGGCCAGACGCTGCTGATTTTTTTACTCATTGGCGCCTTGTGCGTGTTCGTGTCCTCCAAAAGGCTGGCCTGGGCGGGGTGGTGCGTGGCCCTGCTAGCCCTCTACGCCGGCAGCCGGGTAGCTGAGGCCCGGGCCGTGGCGCCGCTGCGCGAGTTTGTGGTATACAGTATTCCGCGCCGCTCGGTGGTGGGCTTCTGGCAGGGCGCGGCGCCCGAGTTTGTCACCGCCGACTCATTGCCCCTTTCCGAAACCGAGCGTACGTATCGCCTCAAGCCCAGCCTGATACTGCGCCGTGCCCGTGCGCCACGCTACTGCGTGGGCTGGCGCGGGGCCAGCGTGCCCGCCCGCCAGGTAGCCCCGCCCGATAGCCTCGAACAAACGTTTCGCCACCCGCCCGCGCCACTGGTGCTGGCCCGCTGGCGCGGTCTGCGCGTGGCCTTCGTGAGCGGTAGCCTGCGCCGCCTGGCTAGCCGTGCGCCCGCCCAGCCGGCCGATATTATCGTGCTGCGCCGCAATGCCTACCTCTATCCCGATGCCCTGGCCGCGCATTTCGGGCCTGGCGTGCAGGTGGTGTTCGACTCGTCGTGCAAGCGCTGGTACGTGGCCCGGCAAGACTCGGCTCTGCGCGCCGCCGGCTTTCGCACTTGGGATGTAAACGAGCAGGGCGCCTTTACTTACCAGCTGCCCGCCGGCCGCTAAGCGGCACTGCGTGCCTTGGCGCTTTTTCTGCTCCGCTAAAAGTAGCTTCCTGCCGGGCCCAACCATAACTTTCGCCGGCCCAAAATATCCCCCTAACTTGGGCCATCTAATCTGGCTAGCCGCTTTTGCCGTATTTTGTTTATTATGACCGACTATCTCTCCCCGGAACTGGACACCCTGCGCTTTCTGCAATACGAGGTGCAGGACCGCCTGGCCTATATCACGCTCAATCGCCCCGCTAAGCGCAATGCGCTCAGTGCCAATGTAGTGACTGAGCTAAAGCAGGCGTTTGAGCAGGCCGAGGCCGACGACAAAGTAAAGGTCATTATCCTGCGGGCTACCGGTGAGGTGTTCTGCGCCGGCGCCGACCTCAAGTACCTGCAAGAGCTGCAGGACAATTCGTACCAGGAAAACCTGGCTGACAGCACGCATCTCATGCAGCTCTTTCACCAGATTTATACGGGCAAAAAGC
>JBPBQJ010000036.1:0-2788 GCA_050954765.1 Janthinobacterium lividum
TGGGTTTACAAAAAAGTTCTGCCCCTGGCAGACGCGCGGGCGCCGGTTTTATTTTAACTCGGTAGCTGAGGCGCGCGGCTAGGCCCTAGCGGCTACTCGGCGCGCAGTTCCGCAACCTGGCTGGCTAGCCCCGGCGCGGCCAGCGCCACCCGGATGGGACCCGGCCCCGTGGCCTGCACGTAGAGCAGCAGCCGGCCCTGGTAGGCCCGGTGCCGGGGCGTGGCGTAGATTTCGTGGCTAGCCAGGTCGCCGCTCTCGATGCCCAACAGGCGGGCGGGGCCGGTGAGCGTGACGCTTATTTCGTTGGTCGCGTCGGGCACGGGGCTGCCATCTTTATCCACCACCTGCACCTCTATTTGGGCCAGGCCCTTGGTTTTGGCGGCTAGGGTGGTGCGGTTGGGTTTGAGTTGCAGGGTGGCGGGCGCGCCGGCGGTGCGCAGCTGCGTTTCGCTCACTACCTGATTGTTGCGGTAGCCTTTGGCGCGCAGCTCGCCGGCGGCGTAGGGTACGTCCCAGGCGGGGAGGCGGCCGGTTTTGCGGCCCAGCGACTGGCCGTTGAGGAAGAGTTCGGTGGCCTCGCTGGTGGTGTAGGCGGTTACGCGCAGCGGACTGGCGGCGGGCCAGTTCCAGGTGGCAGAGCCGCGCGGGCGCCGGCCGGTGGCGCCGGCCGCGGGGGCCTCGGCTACGGCCAGGTAGAGCATGGGCGCGCTGGTCCACAGACTTTGGCGGAAATAGTACTCGGGCTTGGGGAAGCCGGCCATGTCGAGTAGGCCGGCGCCGTTGCTGCGCTGGGGCCATTTGCCGGCCTCGCCCAGGTAGTCGATGCCCGTCCAGAGGTACTGGGCCGACACGTAGGCGTTGCTATCCACGGCGGCCCAGGCGCTGGGGGCCATGCCGTTTTCGCTGCCGTAGATGATGCGCTGGGGGTACTGCTTGTGGTCTTCGGGGTAGCGAAACTCCTGGTAGTTGTAACCCACGAGGTCGAGGGCGGCGGGGTAGTCGGTGAAGTTCGACATTACCACGCCGGCCAGCGCGGCCGTGATGGGGCGCGAGCTATCGGCCTGCTTGGCCACGGCCACCAGGCGGCGGGCCAGCGGGCCCATCTCGCTGGCGGGCGGGTGGTTGGGCAGGTAGCCCTTGCCGTAAATCTGGGGGTTGCGGCCGGTGTTGAGCACCTCGTGGGTGTAGGGGTCGTTGGGGTAGTCGATTTCGTTGCCGATGCTCCACATGATAATGCTGGGGCGGTTGCGGTTGCGCAGCACCATATCGCGCAGGTCGCGGTCGCCCCACTCCTTAAAGTACTCGTGCGCGCCGGCCTGGCTGGGGGTGCCCACGTTCCAGCCGGCCACCCACTTGTTTTTGCCGCGCTCCCACTCGTCGAAGGCCTCGTCCATCACCAGGAAGCCCAGCCGGTCGCAGAGGCGGTAGAGGTAGTCGGCGTGCGGGTTGTGGCTCATGCGCAGCGAGTTGCAGCCCACGGCTTTCAGCGCCCGCAGGCGGCGCTCCCACACCTCGGGCGGCACGGCCACACCGAGCGCGCCCGCGTCGTCGTGAATGCAGACGCCCTTGAGCTTGAGGTTTTGCTCGTTGAGGAAAAATCCCTGGTTGGCATCGAAGCGAATGCTGCGCACGCCCACTTCCTCGGTTACTTCATCGGTGGGCTGGCCCAGCACGGCCAGGCGCACGCGCAGCCGGTACAGATTGGGCTGGTCGGCCGACCACAGAGCAGGATTTTTAATCGGGAGCGTGAGGCTGGCGGTGCCATTGGCGCGGGGCTTCACAGTCACCAACTGCTTCGCCGTGGCCATGGCCTGGCCGCGCGCATCGAGCAGCGTGCTGGTGACGGTAACGGCGGCGGCCGTGGCGCTGGCGTTGGCCAGGCTCACCACTACTTTGCCCATGGCGGCGCTCTTCGATACCTGCGGCGTAGTAAAACCCACGCCCCACTGCTGAATATGCACCGGCGCGGTGGCCAGCAAATACACATTGCGGTAAATGCCCGAGCCGGTGTACCAGCGCGAGTCGGCCACCTCGCTGTGGTCCACTTTCACGGCTAGCACGTTGGGGCCTTTGGCAGATAAATAAGGCGTTAGCTCATACTGAAACGAGGCGAAGCCACTGGGCCGCTTGCCCAGAAAGTGGCCATTTAGCCACACCTCGCTGTTTTTATACACTCCGTCGAAGTACACGAACACCTTTTTGCCCCGGTAGCCGGCGGGCAGGGCAAACGATTTGCGGTACCAGCCCAGGCCACCCGGCAGGTAGCCCGTGGCACTAGCCCACTGCTCGCTGAAAGGGCCTTCGATGCTCCAGTCGTGGGGCAGAGTCACGGCGCGCCAGGCTTTGTCGTCGGCCGTGGGCCGCTCGCTGCCGGGCGCGTCGCCGAGGTGAAATTTCCAGTCGTTGTTGAACAACACTTGCTGGCGCTGAGCCTGGGCGGGCAGGCACAGGGCTAGCCAGCAGAGGCTGAGCAGAGCCAGGGTTTTACGGGCGGAAAAGGCGCTAGTCATGGGTTAGGGCTTGTAAGGATTGCCAATCACCAGCTTGTCGCCCGACAAGTCGGCCTCGAAAAAATGCGGCACGCGGAGGTAGTCGCCGTTGTGGTCTTCGTGGCTGTGCAGCACCAGCAGGTCCTTGCCCTCGAAAGTTCGGAACAGCATGCCGTGGCCGTAGTTGGGGGGCGTAATTGGGTTCGGCTCCTGCCGCCAGGGACCCGCCAGGGTGCCGCTGGTTGAATAAGCCACGCCCTGGGTGTAGACGTCGTAAACCCAGCTGGTCCAGAGCATGC
>JBPBQJ010000037.1:0-2278 GCA_050954765.1 Janthinobacterium lividum
TATGCTTGGGTTTAAATACGTCGTTGACCAGGCCCTGCCCCTTGTGCAGGTGAAAAGCATCGCCGTCAAACGTGGCAATGCCAGCGGCATCCTGCCCCCGGTGTTGCAAGGCGGTGAGGCCGATAATCATATCGCCCACCACGCGCTCCGGGCCGTGAAAACCTACTATTCCACACATAATCAGTTAATTATGAGGTATGAATTATGAACTATGAGTTGGGAAGAATGGGTGGGGTAGAGCGAGGGTAGCAACGAAGTTGTTGCGAACGGCGGCATGGCTAGCGTTTGTCAGGCTGACGAAGGAAGCATCTCGCGTGGTGCAATACTCTTAACCGGCAGCAACGAAGCGAGCGAGATGCTTCGCTGCACTCGGCACGACGACCGTTAGGTAGTAATCAACTTACGCAGCGTTTCTGCATACAAGACATGCTCCACGGCTAGGCCGCGGCGCTGGACTTCGGCCAGCGTGTCGGCTCCTACCAAATTTACAACCCGTTGGGCTAAAACCGGGCCGGTGTCGAGGCCTTCGTCCACGAGGTGCACCGTTATCTTCGTCTCCGCCAGCTGGTTATCAAACGCCCATTCGTAGGCGTGCAGGCCCTGATGCTGGTGCGTATCGGCGGGGTGAATGTTGATGATGCGCCCCGCAAAGGCCCGCACAAACGTGGGCGACAGCACCCGCATGTAGCCCGCCAGCACCACGTAGTCGGGCCGGTAGCCTTGCAAAATGCCAACAACTTCGCGGTCAAAATCCTCCCGCTTGCGGCCCTTGGAGAGGAGGCTAGCCGTGGGCAAACCCAGCGCCGCCGCCGCTTCGAGGCCATACGCGGCCGGGTCGTTGCTGAATACCACGGCTACCTCGGCTAGCCCGTGCAGCACGCCGTGGCGCACGGCTTCGGCCAGCGCCAGCATGTTGGAGCCACGGCCGGAGAGCAGGATAGCGAGACGTTTTTTGGACTGCATCAATTAGTAGGCGCCCGTTTCGAGCAGCGGCGCGGGGCGCTGGCCGATGTCGGGGCGCACGTATTTACCCTGAAAATAAACCAGCTCGGCTTCGGCGTAGGCTAGCTGCACGGCAGTAGGCAGGTCGGGGCCGTGCGCGACGAGCACCGCCACCCGGCCGCTGTTGGTGAGCAGTTCGCCTGGCGTAGTGCCCGGCTTCACACCACCCACAAACACTTGGGTACCAGCACCCTGATTACCAATGCCATGAATAGGAAAACCCATCGGAAACTCGGCCGCCGGGTAGCCGCCTGAGGCCAGCACCAAGCCCACAAAGGCACCAGGACGCTGCCGCGTAATGGTCTGGGCCAGGTTGCCATCGAGCGTGGCCACTATTAGTTCGAGCAGGCTGCTTTCCAGCGCGGGCAGGATAACCTCGGCCTCCGGGTCACCGAGGCGTACGTTGTATTCGAGCAGCTTGGGGCCGTCGGGCGTCAGCATCACTCCAAAATAGAGGAAGCCCACAAAGTCGAACGGCTCGGCCTGGAGGCCGCGCAGCGTGGGGTCGATGATGTCGCGCCGAATGGCGGCCAGCCAGTTATCATCCAGAAACGGCACCGGGCAATACGCGCCCATGCCGCCCGTATTGGGGCCTTCATCGTTGGCTAGCAGCTGCTTATGGTCCTGGGCCGGAGCCAGCAGCCGGATGCGGTTGCCGTCCGTCAGGCCGATGAGGCTGACCTCGGGGCCGGTCAGCTTCTCTTCGAGCAGCACCGAAAACCAGCCTTCGTGTAGTTCGCGCAGCTCGGTAAGCGCGGCCGTGGCCTCGGCTACCGAGCTGCATACGTACACACCTTTGCCAGCGGCCAGGCCATCGTATTTCACCACGACTTGGCCGGCCAGTTCCTCAGCTTTCGTCTGAGCCTCAGCCAGATGGTCGCTGCGGTAGCTCCAGGCGCGGGCCGTGGCGATGCCGTGGCGACGCATGAAATCCTTGCTCCACACCTTCGAGCTTTCGAGGGTAGCCGCCTGCCGCCGCGGGCCAAATACGCGGATGTCGGTATCCAGAAAATAATCGGCTACCCCGGCCGCCAGCGGCGCTTCCGGCCCCACCACTATCAGCTTGATAGCGTGCTCGTTGCAAAAGGTCTTGATAGCCGGAAAATCGGTGGCGCTGACACCCGGCACGCTGCCAGGAATGCCGGCATTGCCGGGCAGCACGTGCACGGTCGCGCCATCCTGGCGGAGCTTGGTGGCCAGGGCGTGCTCGCGGGCACCGGAGCCGAGGAGAACTAGTTCTTTTGACATAGCGCAGAGTTTCGCAGAGTTGGCAGAG
>JBPBQJ010000038.1:0-1959 GCA_050954765.1 Janthinobacterium lividum
GCACGAGGCGGTAGGCCGGCTGGCCGGCCGCATCGGTAAACTGCTCGGCCACGCGCTCGCGCAGCTGGTAGCCCGAGACCGTGACGCGGGCGTTGGCCCACACCGAGTCGGTGACGGCGTAGGTGCGGTAGGTGCCCACCACCACCGGAAAATAATCGACCACCGGGGTGGGCACCACCGACTCGTGGCGGCAGCCGGCCAGTAGCGCCGGCAGAGCGAGCAGCGCCCCCCACCGGGCGTTCAGTAGCCTGGATAACAAGCGAAAACGTAGATTCATACAAGAAATTCTGTCCATAAAAATACCTTGCCGTCCATCCCCGCGGGCAGCCGGCAAGGTACTAACGGCCAGCCACAAAGCCGGCCGTTAACCTGGTATTAGCGCGCGGGCTAAGCTAGCGCACTGGCCGCCGGGGCCGCTAGCACGGGCACCTCGCCGATGACGTGGCGCGTTATCCAGCCGCCGCCCAGCACGTCGTCGCCGTCGTAGAACACGGCCGCCTGGCCGGGCGTGATGGCGTGCACCGGCTCGGGGAAGTAGATGTTAATCGTATCGCCGGCTTGCTCCAGAAACGCCGGCGCGCCGGCGTGGTGGTAGCGCACCTTCACCACGGCCGGCACCAGGCCGCGGCCTTCGAGGCTAGCCGCCTTGCCCATGTTGAGCCGGTGCACGGTGGTGGCGGTGCTGGCCAGCTCGTCGTAATTTCCTAAAACCACTTCATTCGTGTCGGGCCGAATGGCCGTGACGTAGGCCGGAAAGCCCAGCGCGATGCCCAGCCCCTTGCGCTGCCCTATCGTGTAAAACGGGTAGCCCTCGTGCCCGCCCAGGTCGCGGCCGTCGCGGTCCACAAAGCGGCCACCGGCTACGCGCGCCTCCAGGCCCGGCACGCGGCGGCGCAGAAAGCTGCGGTAGTCGTTGTCGGGGATAAAGCAGATTTCGTAGCTCTCGGGCTTGTTGACCAAAGCCGTGAAGCCGCGGCGCCGCGCCTCGTCGTAAATCTCAGTTTTGCGCATGGCCCCCAGCGGGAAGAGCGTGCGGCTCAGGCTCTGCTGGGTCACGCCCCACAGGGCGTAGCTCTGGTCCTTGTTTTCGTCGAGGCCTTTGCTCACGATAAAACGCCCGCTAGCCTCGTCCTGGCGGATTTGGGCGTAGTGGCCGGTGGCAATGAATTCGCAGCCGAGCTGGTCGGCGCGGCGCAGCAACGCATCCCACTTGATGTGGGTATTGCAGAGCACGCAGGGGTTGGGCGTGCGGCCAGCCAGGTATTCTTCGGTGAAGTTGTCGATGACAAAATCGCCAAATTCGTCCCGAATGTCGATAATGTAGTGCGGAAAGCCCAGGCGCACGGCAATGTCGCGGGCGTCGTTGATGGAGTCGAGCGAGCAGCAGCCGGTTTCTTTTTTGGAGCCGCCGGCCGTGGCGTAGTCCCAGGTTTTCATTGTCATGCCGACGACTTCGTAGCCGGCTTCGTGCAGCAGCACGGCGGCTACCGACGAGTCGATGCCGCCACTCATGGCCACGAGTACGCGGCCCTTGGTTGGGGTTGGGGTCATTAAGAGGGCTAGCCACTCAGGGAGGTGAATGTTCCGACTGGCGCCACTGCAAAGGTACTCGCGGGACAATTATGAAGTAGAAATTATGAATTATGAATTGCCAAAACGAACTCAGGCCACTACCCGCGACGCTACTGCCTTCGTAGCCAAGCTTACTTTTGCAGCTCCTTCCAGCATTCATAATTTCTACTTCATAATTCAAAAATGTCTCTTGCCATTCCCGTGCTCGTGCGCGGCATCAATAACCTGTCCGACGCCCGCTACTGCGCCGGCATGGGCGCCCAGGGCCTCATTTTCACGCTCGATGCCAACCTGCCCGACGCCGTTGACGCCGCCACCGCCCGCGAGCTGGCCGGCTGGGTGGCCGGGGTCGATATCATCGGCGAGTTTGGCCACGTGGCCGGCGCC